>CAZUJQ010000021.1:0-29328 GCA_964620805.1 uncultured Planctomycetales bacterium
CACGCTGGCTTCCCGCGAGAATTTGGACAATCTGATTTTCGTCATCAACTGCAACCTGCAGCGGCTCGATGGTCCGGTGCGCGGCAACGGCAAAATTATTCAGGAACTGGAAGCGATTTTCCGCGGCGCCGGCTGGAACGTGATCAAAGTCATTTGGGGCAGCGACTGGGACCCCATCATCGAGAATGATACGGAGGGATTGCTGGTCAAGCGCATGGGCGAGCTGTGCGACGGCGAATATCAGAAATTCATCGTCGAGTCCGGCGCGTACATCCGGCAGCACTTCTTCGGCAGCGATCCGCGCCTGTTGAAATTGGTCGAGCAGGTGTCCGACGAAGATTTGCCCAAGCTGCGATTGGGCGGGCACGATCCGCGCAAAGTGTTCGCCGCCTATCACGCCGCCTATCACCACACCGGGCAGCCCACCGTGATTCTCGCGCGCACCATCAAAGGCTACGGCATGGGCGAAAGCGGCGAAGGCAAGAACATCACCCACCAGCAAAAGAAGCTCAACGAACAAGAGTTGAGAGAGTTCCGCAGCCGTTTCAATATCCCTATCTCGGATACCGATGTGGCGGAATGCCCCTTTTATAAGCCTCCGGAGGACTCTCCCGAGATGCAGTACCTGCATAAGTGCCGCCGGCGGCTGGGTGGCTATATCCCGCAGCGCGCGGGAAAAAGCATCCCCCTCAAAATCCCCGGTGAAGACGTCTTTGAAGAATTCTATAAAGGCACCGAGGGCCGCGAGGTCTCGACCACCATGGTCTATGTGCGTATCCTCTCCAAGCTCTTACGGGACCCGGATATCGGCAAACTGATTGTGCCGATTGTGCCGGATGAGGCGCGCACCTTTGGGATGGAGGCGCTCTTTCGCCAGTGCGGGATTTATTCCCATGTCGGCCAACTCTATGAGCCCGTGGATGCCGACAGCCTCATTTATTATAAGGAAGCCAAGGACGGACAGATCTTAGAGGAAGGCATCACCGAGGCCGGGTCCATGGCCTCGTTCATTGCCGCCGGCTCTGCCTACGCGACTCATGGAATCAACACCATTCCCTTCTTTATTTATTATTCGATGTTCGGCCCGCAGCGGATCGGCGATCTCATCTGGGCCGCTGCGGATATGCGCTGCCGGGGATTTCTGATTGGCGCGACTTCTGGCCGCACCACCTTAAACGGTGAAGGCCTCCAGCATCAGGACGGCCACAGCCATGTGCTGGCCTCCAGCGTGCCCACGCTCATTTCCTATGATCCTGCCTTCGCCCATGAATTGGCCATCATTATTAGGGAGGGGCTCATCCGAATGTATGAAAAACAAGAAAGCGTCTTTTACTATCTGACCGTGGGCAATGAAAACTATCCCATGCCTCCTATGCCGCAAGATATTAAGGAAGGTGTCGTCAAAGGGATGTACCGGTTTCGTGCTTCTGAGAAAAAGAACGGTAATCTTCGCGCTCATTTGTTCGGATCCGGGGCGATCATGAACCAGGTCCTGGAGGCCCAAAAAATCCTCGAGGAAAAATATCAAGTGGCGACCGATGTCTGGAGCGTGACGAGCTATAATCAACTACGACGCGATGGTCTTCATGCCCAGCGCTGGAATATGCTTCACCCTCAAGAACCGCCCAGAGTCCCTTACGTCAGCGAATGCCTTAAAGATGAAACCGGCGTTTTCGTGGCGGCCTCGGATTACATGAAGGCCCTGCCCGATGGGATCCGGCCGTGGGTGCTGGGCCCTCTTTTATCGCTGGGGACCGATGGCTTCGGGCGCTCCGAGAGCCGCAAGGCCCTGCGGGACTTCTTCGAGGTGGACAGCCGGCACATCGCGTTTGCCGCTTTGGTTTTGTTGTTCCGAGAAAAAAAGATCAAAGCCAAGCTGCTGGACAGGGCCCTCAAAGAGCTGGAGATTAATCCGGAGAAGGTTAATCCGATGGTTTCGTAGGATTCAATCTAAACGCAAGGGTCACCAAGTCACAACGTCACAAAGTCACAGGTTTGAGGTAAAATTTTACACGAAAGTCTTTAACGTGTGACCTGTGACTGGTGACTTTGCCCGCCCTGGCATTTACAATGCTTGGCGGGCCAGGGTGACCATACGTTGAAAGGATTAGCAGTGCTAACCGACTTCAAACTCCCTGACCTCGGAGAAAACATCAAATCCGGCCTGGTCACGAAAGTCATGATCAAGCCCGGGGACATCATCAAAAAAGACCAACCGGTTTTGGAACTAGAAACCGATAAAGCGGTCTTGGAGGTGCCCTGTTCTTTGACGGGAACGGTCAAGGAAATTCTCATCAAAGCCGGTCAAGAGGTTAAAGTCGGCCAGTTAATTATGAAGGTGGATACCAGCGATGTTACGCAGGCTCCCAGCGTAGAAAAACCCAGAGCCAAAGAAGAGCCGAAAACCAAAGAAGAACCCCCTGTATCAGCGCTGCCTTCCCGAGGAGAACCTTCCCCCAAACCTTCTCTGGAGCCGCACCGTGAGATCGCCCGAGAGGTTCCCGCCGCCCCCTCGGTACGCCGCTTTGCCCGCGAAATCGGAATCGACCTAACCCAAGTCCCGGGAACCGGGCCCGGAGGAAGAATCTCTCTCGATGATGTGAAGGCCTATGCCAAGCAGATCAACACCACGCGGGTGTCGTTGGCTCAACCGGCTGTTGCGGCAATCAGAGCGCTTCCGGATTTCAGCAAATGGGGCGCAATCGAGCGCCAGCCTTTAAATATGCTGCGGCGCAAAACCGCGGAGCACTTAAGCTATGCCTGGAGCGCCATCCCCCATGTCACGCAGTTCGACAAAGCCGATATCACCGAGCTGGAAAAGCTCAGAAAAAAGTATGAGAAAAAGACGGAAGCTTCCGGTGGGAAACTGACCATCACCGCTTTTGTGCTGAAGGTGCTGGCCTCGGCGTTAAAAGTTTTTCCGCAGTTCAATGCCACGATCGATCTGGCCAGAAACGAGGTGGTTTATAAAAAACATTATCATATCGGCGTGGCCGTTGACACCGAGCGCGGTCTTCTTGTGCCGGTCATCCGGGATGTGGACAAGAAAAACATTTTGGAGATTGCGCTCGCACTAACTGAGATCTCCCAGCGCGCCCGGGACAAAAAGACCTCTCTGGAGGAAATGCAAGGCGGCACCTTCACGTTGACCAATCTGGGAGGAATCGGCGGAGTGGGCTTTACCCCGATTGTCAACTGGCCGGAGGTCGCCATCCTGGGGGTCGCCCGCGCCAGTCCGGAGCCTGTCCTCACCAACGATGAATTTGTCCCGCGGCTCACGCTTCCTTTATCTTTATCCTACGATCATCGTCTGGTTGATGGCGCGGATGGTGCCCGTTTCTTGCGCTGGGTATGCGAGGCCATCCAGCAGCCGTTTTTGATGGAATTGGAAAGAACGTAAGATGTGGGACTTCTTAAAATTCCAAATCACAAATTCCAAACCACAAGCAAATTCCAATGACTCAAATTCCAATCTCCAAACCGCAAGTTTGGAATTTCGGAATTGGGTATTGGGTATTGTTTGGTCATTGGAATTTGTGATTTGGAATTTTAATACTCCACGTCTTGAGTGCCTCAATCTCACATAACTCATCAAGAAAGCATCTCAAAACATGTCTTCTAATCAACACGATTTAGTTATAATCGGCGCCGGGCCCGGAGGCTACGTGGCCGCGTTCCTGGCCGCGGATCTCGGATTGAACGTCACCCTGATTGATGGAGAACCCAACCCCGGCGGGGTTTGTCTTTATCGCGGGTGCATCCCTTCCAAAGCGCTCCTCCATGTGGCCAAAATCATTTCCGATGCGAAAGAAGCCCAACACTTAGGGGTCGAATTTCCCGCGCCTAAGATTGCCATTGACCGCGTCCGGTCTTGGGAGCAGGAAGTCGTCAACAAATTAACGGGCGGATTAGGCATCCTTTCCAAACAGCGCAAGATCAATTATATCCAGGGCCGCGCCTCCTTTATCAATTCCCAAACCCTCGAAATCCGCAAAACAAACGGGGCCGAGGAGAATTTATCGTTTAACCATTGTATTATCGCAACGGGTTCCCTGCCCATTATGCTGCCCAACCTGCCTGCATCAAAACGCATCATGGATTCAACAGCTGCGCTGGAGATCCAGGATGTGCCGTCGTCTCTTTTGGTGATCGGCGGCGGCTACATTGGACTGGAGCTGGGAACGGTGTATGCGGAGTTGGGCTCAAAGGTTTCTGTTGTGGAGATGACCTCCAGCCTTCTGCCAGGGACAGACCGCGATCTAGCGAGTATTCTTACGAATAGACTCAACACACTTTTCGAGGCGATCTGGCTTAACGCTAAGGTTGTTAAGATGGAAGAATCCCCCAAGGCGCTTAAGGTCACAATCCAACAGGAAAATCTCAAGGACATCCAGAAGGAATTTCAAAAGGTCTTGGTGAGTGTCGGCCGGCGTCCCAATACCCAGGGACTGGGTCTGGAAAATACCAAAGTCGAACTCAATGAACGCGGGTTTATCAAAGTCAACGGTCAGCGCCAGACAACCGATCCCCCAATCTACGCGATCGGCGATGTGGCCGGGGAGCCCATGCTGGCGCACAAGGCCACCCACGAAGGCCGCGTGGCCGCGGAGGCGATCGCTGGGCATAAAGTCGCTTTTGAACCCCGCGCGATTCCCGCGGTGGTTTTTACGGATCCCGAGATCGCCTGGTGCGGCTTGACCGAAACCGAGGCGACTAAGAAAAACCGCTCTGTTCAAGTGGTCAAATTCCCCTGGGCCGCTTCCGGCCGCGCCCTCACCTTAAACCGGACCGATGGCTTTACCAAACTCATCATTGATCCGCAGACACAGAGAATTCTAGGAGTGACCATTGTGGGGGTCAGTGCCGGCGAATTGATCGCCGAGGGCGTCCTGGCTGTTGAGATGGGGTCGGTCGCTTCTGATGTGAAATTAAGCATCCATCCTCACCCCACCCTTTCTGAAACCCTCATGGAATCCGCGGAAATCTTCTTTGGCCAGAGCACGCACATCTACCGGCCGAGGAAGGGATAAATTTTATAGAGAACAACCAAAATCACCGAAGAAAAGATGATTTCATCGACCCATGAAACTCGAACACTATTCCCTCGAAAAATTAAAGAAAGAAATTATAGGAGTTATGGCAAAACATCTCGATCTTCAAAAAACACGCGTATTCTTTTTCGGCTCACGGGTTGACAAAAGCGCAAGCGAACGGTCCGACATTGATATTGGGATTGAGGGAATAGAACCGGTCCCCTTTGATACCCTAATGAAAATCAAAGAGGAGATCCAGCAGATTCCAACACTCTATAAAATGGATGTCGTTGATTTCCGGCAGGTATCGGAGGATTTCCGGGAGGTGGCTTTGCAGGCAATTGAAATTATCTCTGACGAAGAGCAAAGAAAATGACCAAATACCAATCGCTCATCAAACAGCTGGAGGCCGCCCTTCAGCGTTTGGAAGAGGTCCTCCAACAAGAGAAATCCACGCTCATCCGCGATGCCGCAATCAAACGTTTTGAATTTACGTTTGATCTGGCCTGGAAGGTCCTCAAGGCCCTTCTCAAAGAGAAAAAAGGGATTGACTGCGCCTCACCGAAAGATTGCTTTAGGGCCGCTTATCAGCAAGGGGTCATTGAATATAATGAGATTTGGCTGAAGATGACGGATTGGAGGAATGAAATTGTCCATATTTATAACGAGTCTGAAGCCGATCGGCTGTATAAGAATCTGCCGGAAATTTCCGGTGCCTTCCAAACATTAGCAAGACAACTCCAAACGCCACCCGATGAGGTTTCGATTTAGCATGCTCCCGCTTGGCTGCATATCCTCTCACACCTCCTTGCCCGTCGGCACTTTAATGAACCTCTTCACTCTTCTACCAGTCACGGATGGAACGGTTGACTAAGGTTTTTCCTGTTGAGGGATCAATATATTCTATATACCGACCAGCCACTTCTTCCCCGATAATTTCAATCAAGTTATCCTCGGTTAATCTTAGATGCCCGCCCCAATTGAGGTATTTAGAGTGCGATATGGGCCCCAGCCCTATAATCTGTGTTTCCCAGAGTTCTTTTCTGTTTTGCAAATCATAAGCCTTGACCGTCAAACCGGTGGCACTGGGTGAGAAAAGAGTATGATAGATCACACCCTGATTCACAAGAAAGGCACTCTGCGGTTGTGCATTCCAACGATATACTTCGCTATCCCCCTGCCGAATTTTTACCGTTAACTGACCGTTGAGATCCTGGGCTTGTCGCATGATGAGAAAATCATAGGGGCCGTTATCCTGCACGATGTATTCAAGCAGGTTCACATTTTCTTTATCCCTCCAAAATTTTCCGTCCCATTGGTTCGCCAGCTGTTGATATTTCGTATATAATTCCAGTGCCTTTTGTGTGGAAAAATGCCGCAATTCCGGGGTCAGCCACGCGCCTTCTTGAGAGCGGTCAGCGAGCAGGAAATAATAGCCGTCTTTGGCCGCCAGCAAAAGGCCCGCATCAGGAATACCGTTCTGGTTCAAATCTCCTTCCATAAGCGCCCCTTCCTTTGGTATCTGCATTTGTCCTTCGGCCCACAACCGCTGTCCCTCCTCGGTTAGAACCGCCAATCTGACATCCGTTAATTCGGGAGCTAGCGCCACCAACTGCTGAAAAAGTCCGTAATCAAGGTATTTCTCTGACTCATTGCCTTGAGCAACACTTATGGATGAGATGGCATTCAGCAGAAATAGAATGCAAGGAATCAAAAGGTTACATCGACGCATTTCATGGCTCTTTTTCATTCCGTATGGGAACGATTAAATAGACCGAGCTTCCACCCCACAGCTCTTTAAAGGCCTCGGCTTCCTCTGGGACTTCAATAGTCTCTGAACGGGATTGATAATCTGAGAGATGTACTAAGGTATCACGTACGATTTTAAGGATGTGTTCCCCGGTTTTAGGTGCCGCGAAGGTCGCCGAAACCAAATATTCCGCGGCCTCTTCGGGATGGAGCAGATTCACTGGGCCGTAAGGATAATCAAAGGTAAGCGTCCAGTGTTCGACATAAAGGATCATCGGAATATCGGTTTGAGGAATGTCTTTCGTTAAAAAGAATAAAAAATCTGCCTCAGACTCTTTCCAAGTCAATGCCGTGGAATGAGACAACCCATAACTGAAGCGACGGATATAGACTTTGTCCTGGACAAATTCCCCTTTCAGGACTTCCTTCACTTGAACGATGAGATCTTCTAGGGCCAATTCAAGGTGACTTTCGTGAGCGACCGGTTTGCGCTGAACCTCCAGGATCCGACCACGGATAATGAGCGGAGAGTTGACCGTCATCCACTCCAGACTGGGGGCTTCGTGAACTTCGGCAAAAGATACTGGAGCGCAAATCATCCAGAAAACTAAAAAGCCGATGATGGAAATGATATTGGGTCTGATTAAGGTATCCTCCTTCAGCAAAAATCTACTGAATTAAGCAACCTACACATCCCTGCCCGTCGCCACCTTGATGACGCGTCGGACATCGTCCATCTCAAAAGGCTTTTTGAGACAGGTCACGGCCCCCAGGGACTGCGCCTTCATCCGCTTCTCCTGGACTGAATACCCACTCATCATGACAACGGGAAGTCCGGGGGCAATCCCGCGGATTTCTTCCAAGAGAGTGCATCCGTCTTTCTCCGGCATGACGATGTCAATAAAGGCGATATCAAATTTTTCATTCTTGACGGCCTCGATGGCCTTATGGGCATTATCCACCACAATAATATCGTGACCGCTAAACCCTAAGGTGAATCCAAAAAGATCGCCAATGATCTTTTTATCATCCACCACCAGAATCTTAATTTTCTCCATGTCGACCCCCCTTTTCATGATAAGAGGATTTACGAACCCGCCACCGGAAGTTTCACAATGAAATTCGCTCCCTCGCGGGGCAAACTGACCAGCTCGATTGTGCCTCCATGTTCTGCCACGAGATCCTTGCACAAGGCCAAACCAATGCCTGCCCCTTTGATTTTGGTGGAAAAAAACGGGTCAAAAATCTGTCTTTGGTCCTCAAGGCTCAAACCCGGCCCCGTGTCTCTAAAGGAAATGGCCACTTGGCTCTGATTTTTGTCGTATTGAGAGGTGATTTTGATATAACGCAATGACCCTCGGGGCAAAAGACCCATGGCCTGAATGGCATTAATCACAATATTCATAAAAACCTGCTGCAGATGGACGCCGTCGGCATAGATCAAAGGCAGGTTCTCTTCCAAAACCAGATCCCAGTTGACCCGATTGATTCTTAATTCATCCGTCAAAAGATTCATGGCCCGTTGAAGGCAGGCATTCACCTGAATACTCTCTTTTTTGATCTCCCGGTGGCGAATCAATTCCATCAAATCCTCCAGCATGGCCTTTAGATACTGCGATTGCTCTTCCATAAGACTAATGGGCTTGTAGAAGGGTTCTTCGGGCTTCATCTCCTTTTTGATAAACCGCACGAACCCGTGGATGGCAGTGAGCGGCTGGCTGATCTGATGCAAGATCCCCGCGCTTAAGGTGGCCAAGGCCGAAACCTTTCCGGTCTCGAAAAGTTTGATTTGGGTGGCCTGCAATTCCCCTACGATGCGCGAAAGCTCCGAGGACTGATGCTGAAGCTTTTGATGGAGATCCGCCACCGTCTTTTGAAAGGCGTCGAGCGTTTCTCTCACCATGAAAAACATCCAGCTGGTCATGACTCCGAAAATCAACATGAGCCCCCAGAAAAGTTTCAGGGCCCAGGGGGCGGAATTCAGCATCAAGCTCAAAGCCCCCAACCCCAAGGCGAGGAGAAGAAAGACGATGCGTAGGAAACGGCCGGCCGATGGCCTCTTAAGTGTGGCCATTGATTTTTCCAGATAGGCCATGAGAAATGAAAAAACTAACGCCAGAATCGCCACGAAAAAGCCGGCCCAAGAAAGCGGGTGAAAAAAATAATTTGCGGAGCTTAGTATTTCGAGAAACCCCATGACCATAAAGACCGTGAGGTCCTTTCTGGAATTAAAACCTATTCTCCCGTGAGATTTAAATAATCTCTAAAATTCATCTCGCCAGAGATCTCCTTATTAACAGCCGCGATTCTTTGGGGAAGGTAAGGATGGGTCCGCCAGTAACTATAAGGCTTGGCAGGTTCTTTTTGTTCTTTTTCTTTTAATTTCTTGAGGACTTGGGCGACCCCTTGAGGATCATAGCCGGCCTTTTTTGCGTATTTGACGCCGAGTTTATCCGCCAGGAATTCGTCTTCCTGGGAGAATTCCGTGAAGATGGCCAGGAAAGCCGTATTGAGGCCCGCGGCCAGCTCGCCGCTTCCGGAGCTGATGGCCCCTAACTGCAAAAGAGTATACCCGTACATGGCCTGCAGCTTTTTCATAGCGTGCTTTGCCGTGATATGCCCCACCTCATGTCCAATGATCCCAGCGAGCTCGTCATCGCTGTCCACGGCGTCCATGAGCCCTTTATAAACATAAATATAGCCTCCGGGAAGACTCACGGCATTCAGCTCATCTTCGTTGATCACCTTAATCGTGTAGATCAGCTCTTTGCGGTCGCAGACCTCCACAATACGATCCAGCACCCGTTGGGCGCGTTCGTTGACATCCACATCGGTTACGATCTCAAAATTTTTATCGAACTGCCGACTTAAGCCCTCTGCGATGGCGATTTCTTTGTCCGTTCCGTATAAAAGGGTCTCTTGCTGGCCCGTGGCCAAATTGTACTCCGTTGCACAGCCGGTCCCCAAGCTTAAGAAAGCTCCCATCAAAAGGGAGACGCCAAATCTCTTTAGCATCCCATGCAGTTTAGCCAAAGGAAGCCCCACCACGTTGAAGTAACAGCCTTCAATTCTTTTGATAAAAAGGCCTCCTTTCCCCTCGATGTCAAAACCTCCTGCCTTGTCCAGAGGAGACATCCTCTTATAATAACGGTCAATTTCCTGATTGTTCAGCGGACTCATAAAAACCTTGGTCTTCTCATAATCGATCAATGTCTGGCCTGTTTGGCTGTCCACCACAGCCACACCCGTATAAATCCAGGAAGGGCCTTTCAAGAGAATCTTAAGATTCTTTTTTGCCTCTTTAAGAGTGGGAGGTTTTCCGATCAACTGCCCTTCGTATCCGTAGACCAGGGTATCGGCGCCTATAACGAGCCCTTGCGGAATCCGGGAGGCCACATCTTGGGCCTTCAAAAGGGCGTTGTGCTGGACGAGCTTGGCACAACTGGTCTTGAACCTCTGGGATTCCCTGATCCGAGGGATCTCAACCGAAAACTTCAATCCCAAATTCTTAAGGAGCTTCCTGCGCTGGCGAGATGCGGAAGCTAAAATGACTTTTTTATTTTCCATCACAAGGCCCCCGCCTAATTTTCTTCTACCATAATTTCTCTGATAAGATAAAAAGGGATTAAAAATAATAAAATCAAGATCAGACTCAACGCCCAATCGACTATAAAGATATCAGCTAGAAACTTATCCTCAAATCCCATCTTCCCAAAATTCTTCTTTAAGGGGTTATCTCCCAGGAAAGGAAAAGGCCACCCCCTAGCATCAACATAGCTCGTCGCATAAGGAGGAAAATCGGGATCCACCCTCTCTCGTTCTAGATAACCCGTCTTAAAGACTGTTGACATTGTAAAGACCAGGCTCAACGTCGTTAAAGCAAGAACGTATTTCAGAAATCGTGTTGTTTTTGTCATTCTTTTCCCACTTCGGGATTGTCCTTCTTCGCCCCCACCGTCCGCCACACATTTTGGCGGACGGTGGGGGCTTCGCAGGACTATCCGCCGAAGCCCTCGCGTCTTGCTGTCGCAAGACAGCTGCGGGGGCGAAGGCGGATGAAATCTGAGCGATCAAAAATCGAGACGAGCTGGCATTGGTGGGAAGCCAGGGCTTCTTTGGCCCCTTCTTCCCGATCTACGAGACAAATTGCCTTGGAGACTTTAAGGCCGATGGCTTTTAAGATCTCCAGCGATTGAACCAGGGAATTTCCGGCCGTGGCCACATCGTCGATGAGGACAACGCGGTGACCGGACTTTAAGGATGGCCCTTCAATTTGCTGCTGTTTTCCGTGAGTTTTGGGGGTTTTGCGGATGATAAACGTGTTGATGGGTTTTCCGGCTTGAAAACTCAACACCCCGATTGAACCCACCAGGGGATCGGCCCCGAGGCTAGGGCCACCGATACAATCGACGACATCATCTTTAACCATCCCCAGGATGATCTTCCCGCACAAATACGCCCCTTCCGCGCTCAATGTCACTCGACGGGCATCAATATAAAAATCACTGACCTTGCCTGAGGAAAGCGTTATTTTTCCCTTGGAGACGGCCTCCTTTTTTAAAAGTTGGAGGAGACGTTCTTTATCCCCTGGGAGCGGAATGGTGATGGATGCGTCTTTGATTTTTGTCTTCATGCGGCCCTATTATACGATGTCCCCTGGATGCTGACAAGACGATTTGTGATGTAAAGTTTTGACAACCTTCCCAGAGCATGATAACTTACTATCCTATGAACATATTAAAAGCTTTTAGCGAAGGCCTTTCGGATCTTTTGTTTCCCCATAACTGCATCTTGTGCAAGAAATACCTTTTCCATAATAGAGAGAAGGCCCATTCCCTTTGCGTAGAGTGCCTCAGCTCTCTTGAACCGACACACCCTCCCTTTTGTTCCAGATGTGCCTGCCCTGTACCATATTGGCACAGGGCCTGCCCCTTGATCCCAGGGGATCCCTCGCTGTGTCCTTATTGTCTCGACGGCAAACTGCATTTTGATTGTCTGTGGGCCGCGAGTCTTTACAACGACACCATGCGCCGGATGATCCACCTTTTTAAATACAACAACAAGACGTCCTTAAAATATCCCCTCCTGGATCTCCTGGACTCGTTTCTCAAAAACTACCAAATCCCTCTGAAGTCCTTTGACATCGTGGTTCCCGTGCCCCTTCATCCGGTCAGGATACGAGAAAGGGGCTATAATCAGGCCCAACTTCTGTCAGAAGAGATTTCCCGGAAGTTCATGATTCCCCACTCAACCCATAATCTGTTGCGGATCCACCCCACAGATCATCAGGCGCTTTTGGGGAAAAAAGATCGCTGGACAAATATTGCTGAGGTTTTTAAAATAAAAAATCCTTTTGAATTTGACAAGAAATCTGTGCTGGTCGTGGATGATCTGCTGACAACAGGCGTTACGGCCTCTGAGATCGCCCGTATCTTAAAGGAGGGGGGAGCCACAAAAGTGGGGGTTTTGACAGCTGCCATTGCGCTTTGACCATGAAAATTTTAAGGCGATATATATTACGGGAATGCCTCTTCCCCTTTTTTCTCTCTTTGAGTGTTTTGACCTGTGTTTTCCTCTTGGGGTATCTGGTCCAGCTGGCCCACATGGTGATCAATAAAGGAGTAGCCTTAAGCTCGGTCGGCAAGGTGTTTCTTTTTTATATGCCGGTTCTCCTGGGGTATACGCTTCCCATTTCCTGTCTTATGACCGTCATTTTGACCTTTAGTCGGCTTTCGGCGGATAACGAGATTTTGGCCATGCGCTCGAGCGGCATTCATCTCAAAGATATTTTATTTCCGTTCATCATTCTGGGGCTCCTGGTGAGTCTTTTTTCCATTCTCTTAAACGAACAGATCATTCCCTATGCGCATCACCAACAGCGCAGGCTCTTAAAGGATATCGGGGTCAAAAACCCCACGGCCGCCCTTGAGCCGGGATCGTTCATCCATGCCTTCAAAAACCAGATCCTTTTTATCTATCGTATTGAGGGAAACAGGCTCTACAATGTCCGCATCTACCAGCCCCAGAGGGAAGGCACCCCTCCCCGGACCATCATTGCCCAGGAAGGGGAATTCACCCCTGTCCCGGGAGAGAATAAAATCAAGCTCAAGCTGATGCAGGGAACATCCGACGAGCCGGATTTAAAAAATCCTAGCACCTTTTATAAATTAAATTTCAGGAATTATTTTATGACCCTGGATATTTCCCAAGGAAAAGGGAAAATTGAGAAAAAACCCAAAAGCATGACTTTTAGAGAGCTTATCCAGAAGATCCAGGAACTGGAAAAACTTCTCGTTCCGACAGCGCCCCTTTGGACCGAATACCACCGGAAGATCACCTGGTCCTTTTCTGCTTTCGTTTTTATTCTCTTGGGCTTTCCCCTGGCGGTCATTACCCATCGGCGGGAAAAAACAGCCAATGTTGTCCTGGCGATGGTGTGCGCGGCCGTTTATTATCTTCTTTCCCTGGGCTGCGAGGCCTTAAGCATTCAGAATATCAGCCCTCCGGCGATTACGATGTGGATGCCGAATATCATTCTGGGGGGAGTGGCCCTGGTTTTAAACTACCGGCTATGCGCATCCTAGACAACTACATCCTCAAATCCATTATCACCATCTTTATCTCTTGCATTTTCATCTTCTGCTTTTTATACGTCCTCATTGACATCGCCAGCCATCTCTCCGACTTGATTGAGCAAAAAGTCCCTTGGAAGATTCTTTGGGGCTATTACTCGTTTTTTCTTCCCGTGGTCTTAGTCCAGACCTTAACGGTGGCGTGTCTGTTGTCTGTCATCTTGAGTTTCAACCGTCTTAATCACCAAAATGAAATTATCGCCTTAAGAAGCTGCGGTTTGAATTTCTGGGATATCACGAAATCCGCGATTGTCTTCGGTCTCTTGGTCTCGATTTTTATCTTCTGGCTCAATGAGCAGTTTGTTCCCCAGGCCACGGTCTCCTCGCAGGCGATCCGAGACGAGAATACGGTTTTGGCGGCGAGCGCACAAAAAAAGAAGCGGCCCGAAATCAAAAATCTTACCTTTTACGGGCTGAAAAACCGGTTGTACTTTATTGACTCTTTCAATCCTAACAATTATGGGCTCAAAGGAATCACCATCGTGGGGCAGGACAACCAGCAGAATCTCCAGGAAAAGATCGTGGCCCTCAAAGGCTCCTGGACGGGAATCGCCTGGAAATTCTATGAATGCCACATCACTTTATTTGATCCCTCCCAGATCACCCAGTCTCCTCAGATCAAATACTACCCGGAGAAATTGATGGATATCAAAGAGACCCCCCAGGATTTCCTCAAACAACGGCTGAACGTCCAGGCCATGAACAGCCGGCAGCTTTATGAGTACATTCAACGGTTTTCCCATAGCGGCGCGACCAAGGCCATCAACAACCTCAAGATTGACCTGCACCAAAAGTACGCTCTGCCGTTTGGGAATCTCGCCTTGATTGTGGTCGGAATGCCGCTGGCTATGATGAGTGGGCGCAGAAAGGCCTTCAGTTTTACCTCCTTAGGGATTGCAATCATGCTGGGATTTTTATTTTATGTGGTGAATGCCGTGAGCCTGGCTTTGGGAAAAGGGGGGCTGATTCCTTCGGTTTTTTCCGCATGGCTGGCGCCGCTGATTTTTATGGGGATCGGGATGTATTTGATTAGGACGAGATTTTAATGGCTAATGGCTTATAGCGTATGGCTTATGGTAATAATTATAAAAAATTATTGGCCATCAGCCATTGGCTATATACAATACGCCATTAGCTATAAGCCATTAGCTCAGCTTTTATACACCCGCGGCAGATGATTTCCTAAACTGCAAACAATTTCATAGCTGATCGTATCGGCATACCCTGCGAGCTCGTCAGCGGTTATCGAAGCGTCTTTTTGCCTTCCCAAAATCACCGCCTCTCCTCCTATCCGAAGCGATGGCACCTTCGAGACGTCAATTGTGATTTGATCCATGGTCACGCGGCCGATGACGGCGCAGCGCCGACCGGCAATCAAGACAAAAGACTTATTGGAAAGGCACCTTAAATAACCATCTTTATATCCGATTGCCAGGATCGCCACCTTCATATCCCGAGGGGCGACAAAAGTGTGGCCGTAGCTTATCCCGTGGCCTTTGGCGATTCCTTTGACAAAAAGGATTTTCGATTTCACGCTCATCGCGGGTTTTAAGGAGATTGTGGATTTCCGCCTTGAGACCGGAGACAACCCATAAAGCATGAGCCCGGGCCTCGCCAGATTCAGGATCTGGGTCTGGTAGCCCACCAGGCCCATGCTATTGGCCGCGTGGATGTAGCGCACGACCACGCCGCTTTGATCCAGACGCTGGACGAGATTGTATAAATCCTGGATCTGTTTTTGGGTAAACCTGGCATTGGTCTCGGCCAAAGGAAAATGCGTATACATCCCCTGGATCGATAAATTCCGCAACGGACTAAGCCTCCTGACAAAATCAAAGGCCTCCTTTAAAGGCACCCCCAGCCGGCCCATCCCGGTATCGACCTCGACATGAATGGGCAGGCGTTCGTTGATGGACCAGGCATAGCGGTTTAAGGCCAAGGCAAAGGACATCGTACAAACCGTCGGGATTAAATTGTAATCGACGATTGTGGGGACATGGGACGGCAGTGTGCTTTCAAAAACCAAAATCGGTTTTTTGATGCCGTTCTTACGCAAAACGATCCCTTCCTCGATATCAGACACCCCGAAGAATCCCAGGCCCAATCCCTCGAGCAGGGTCGCCACCCGAACCAAGCCATGGCCGTAGGCGTCTCCTTTGACGACACAAAGGACCTCGGTCGTTTTGCCGGCCAGCCTTTGAATCTCTTTAAAGTTATGACGGATGGCGGTTAAATCCACTTCGACCCAAGTGGGGAGCTCTAGCGGATGAACCTCGTGCGCAGATGGAAAAATCATTTTTTTACCTGCCCGTCGGTCATCGGCGATCCTGGCAGGCCCCGTAGAATCTCGTAGAGATTTATACGGGGCAGGCGGGCCTGGCAGTCTTCTGGATAAAGATAGAAAGGCGCGAGCCGATCGATCGCGGCGAATTCTTTTTTTAAGAATTTAGGATGCGCTAAAAGCGCCAGATTCCTTGCGCGGGGGTACCAGTCTTTTTCGCTGGCGAAGCGCACCGAGTTTAAGTGATCTTGTAATAATCGAGCAATCTTCTCCTTAAATAACCCCACAGCCTCTCCGATAAAAAAAATCTTAAGGTTAGGCCCCACCTTCGAAAGCAATTCCTCAATCCCAATCAAAAGATAATCGCTGTTTCGCTTGAGCTCGCCGTTTTGTTTTTCATACCAGCAGGCGTACACCAGATTTCTTTTGGCGTCTCCCAGGGCGCAGATAGGCCCGTCAACTTGGGCGGGCGCGTTCATGGCCAGGACATCCAGGCTGGGGATCCCAACGACAGGCTTTTGAGTCGCGAAGGCAAGCCCTTTGACCGTGCTCAATCCCACGCGCAGGCTCGTGAAAGAACCCGGCCCCAGGCCGACCGCGTATCCATCGAGACCCTTGAGGTCAAGCTTGCTTTTTTTAAGAATGGCCCGGATAGCCGGAATAATCGAGGAAGAAAGCACCCCTTTTAAGCGGATATTGCGCTCGGTCAAGATACGGGCGTCTTCACTTAAGGCCAGACTGAGGTTTTTTGTGGAGGTCTCCAGCGATAAGATTTTCATATTACGTCTTACATTTTTCTTAACTTGACATGGGATAGATTCCTCAGGATGTTATCATACCGTTTTGATCGGCTCGAAATCTTAATCAAACGTTTACTGTCGCTTTTATGAATGAGCTCAAGGCGAAGAGATTCTGCCGGCCATAAACTCCCCAGCTTTTGTGCCCACTCGACTACGGTGACCCCTTGATCGTAAAAGTATTCTTCGTAATCCAACCTTAAAATCTCCTTTTGCTCCTCAAGGCGGTAAAGATCGAAATGAAAAAGCGGGAGTCTTCCCTTGTAAGCGTTCATCAAGACGAACGTCGGGCTGTTGACCTTCGCAGGGTCGATCTTCAAGGCCTGGGCGATTCCCTTGACGAGCGTGGTCTTCCCGGTTCCTAAATCTCCCAAAAGGCAGACGATCTCTCCGCCGCGGAAATGCCTCGCGAGCAGCGTACCCCATTTCATGGTCTCTTCGGGATGATGGGAAACAAGAGTCAGGAAGGACATTAATTCAAAAATGCTCAAACCCTTTCATAGTGACATTCCTTTTGCGGCCCTGGGAGTCCATCAACGTGATCTTCTCTTTTTGAGCAACGATCTCACCGATCGGGTAGAATCTAAATTTCTTATTTTTTAGCTTCAGCAATCGTTGGCCTTGCTCGTTGGAAAGCGTAAAAAGCAATTCGAAATCCTCCCCATCGGTTAACGCCTCTTTGAGGGTGGCGCCGGGAGTTTTGGGAATTCTCTCTTCATAAAGACAGGCCCCCCCATGGCTTGACTCTACAATATGGCCCAGATCCGAAGCCAACCCATCCGAGATATCGATCATCGCGCTGGGCCCAAAGTGCTTGACGAGAAACTGCGATTCCGCAATCCTCGGCATAAAAGACAAATGCTTATCCGTCTCAAACGACCGGCCCAACGGCCCCGTAACAAAGATCACATCCCCAGCTCGCGCGCCGGCGCGCGTCACCAAATGTTCCCTCTGGACTTCCCCGATCAAAGCCACGCTGAGGATGATCTTCTGGCTTTTCACGGTATCTCCTCCAACAACGCCGATCCCAAAGCGCCGGGCCAGACGATTGATCCCTTGGTAGAGTTCGCTAACAAATCGAATCTCTAAGAAAGGCGGGACGCCCAAAGAAACAACCGCAAACTTCGGTACCCCCCCCATGGCCGCCACATCACTGATATTGCACGCCAGGGCCTTGCGGCCAATCGCCGAAGCCGGCATGGCTCGGGTGAAATGCACGTCCTCCACGATCATGTCGGTCGTGAACAAAACAAACTTTTCCCCAGGTCCTTTTCCCAAAGAAAGCACGGCCGTATCATCCCCGATCCCTTGGATGACACCCGGCGCCAGAGGCGCTCTCTTGGCCAAAAGCCGGATCAATCTAAATTCGCCGAGGTGTGATAGTTTTCTCAAGGTTACTTTCTGTTTTACTTCTCAAATATCAAGGTGATTTCCCTACTCCAAAAGCTTTCGGGCCAAACGGTTCAGCTCTGGATTCGCCAGCGCCAGGACCTTTTTCTTCACGGCCCTGGAAAAGTATTCCCGTTCGGTCTTACTGAAAGGCTCGCCATTGAGTTTCTTCTTAAACAGCTCTTTCTGCTTGGGCGAGAAAAATTGTGAAAGGGCGTATTCTAAGGAAAACTCGTCATACTTTGCTTGAGTTTTCTGCGCCTTTAATGCCTCTTCCTGCATATAATTATCAAAGAGAGTCTTCAACCGCGAAACATTGAACTCTTTATTTCCCAATTTAAAACTTTCAAAATGGCCCATACGATCTCTGAGTTCCCAAAACAATTTGGATTCTTCGGATGAAAGGTCTTTTTTCAGTTGATCGGCAAAGTTAAATCTTTTTTTCGTTACTCTATAAAGAACCAGGGACATCACCAAAAGCTTTCGCCACTTCCTTCGATCGGCTTCGTTAGTCAGATACGCTTCTAACTCTTTAGAATTAAAATCTCCCGTCTTATACGCGTTAACCAAAAGCACAGGAAATCCCTCCCAATAGCGGGCATTGTCACTTTTGACAACTTCCGCCAAGGTCTTATTAACATTCCCATGGCCCGCGTCAGTCTCTAACAAAGGAAAACCCAAGCGGCTTAATTTTTTTTCCAGTTCGTTGGCTGTCATATAAGATTTCCCTTCATCAACTGCCGTTTAAAATGCTCCCAATGATCCAGCAGCCGGTTCTCCGGCTCATGGTATTGGGCTGTTTCTTTATACCTGCGCTCGAGTTGACTCAAGTCAATTTCTCCCTTTTTAGCCTGATAAAGCATGAGGCAGTCTTCCACATCTGCCGATGAAGCCCGGAATATTTTCGACATACAAAAATTTGTATTAAAAAATACAACTAATTGTACTGAAATATACAACTTTATTCATTGTCTATCAATAACTTTAAATATCGGACGTCAAGAAGGTGCTTAATGAAGAACTCAAGCCCCGAGAGCTCGCGGGAGATTTTGGTGATGAGGGTCTGGTAGGCGTTGGGGGTGGTTAGGTGTTTCATTGGTTATTCCGTTATGTCTCTAAATATTCTTTTAATACGAAAAATAGCCTCATTGAATTTAATCTCACTACCATGTTCCATGAGAATAAAATTTTGTTTACATTCTGTACAATGCAAATTTCTATTATTGGCACCCAAGAGAAGCCTAATATTACATTTAGGACAATAAGGCAACGGCATTTTTCTTTCTCTTCTAATTGGTATGCTGTCGACATAAATGAGCTTCCAGATGATCCCAAACTTAGAAAGCTGGGTTTTATCCCTGTATATTTTTTCTTGTCTTTTATTTAGTACCCAACGACCTAAGCCATCAAGTTTCTTTTGAATATATTCAGACCAAGATTTTAATGTTTCATCAAGATAAGCACTCGCTTACGCTCGTGCGCCTTTCTTTGCGGTAACATTGTTCCAAAAGATTTCCGTGAGTTGACCCTGCCCTAACTCTGTTAATTCAACCTCATCCATACTTAATACACCGCATTGAGGACAAATATCTGAGGGGTCGGGAAGTTTTCCGACCCCTCATCCTGAGCGGAGCCCCGAGGCAACGCCGAGGGGCGGAGTCGAAGGATCTTTTGCGATAGACCCTTCGACTCCCCCCACTGCTTCGTTTTGCTTCCGCAAAAGCGAAGCAAAACGGTGGGGGTCGCTCAGGGTGAGCCCCGACAGAAAAAACTCCCCGATGGCTCAAATATCTTCCTGATATTATTCCCAAACGGCGGGGAGATGATGCCTCTTTCCGTCACAATGCCTCTGATCAAATGATGGTCCGTCACATCAAAGGCGGGATTGTAGACTTTGACGTCGCGGGGGGCCAAAGGGTGTCGGTGGATTTCAATCACTTCCCAGGGGCTTCTCTGCTCGATGGGGATCTGATGCCCGGTTTTGGTGTTCAAATCAAATGTCGATTGCGGGGCAACCACGTAAAAGGGGATCCGGTGATATTGGGCCAGGACCGCCAGATTGTATGTCCCGATCTTATTGGCGGTATCGCCGTTTTTGGCAATCCGGTCCGCGCCCGTGAAGATCACATCGATCTTTCCTTGCTTCATGAGGGTGGCGGCCATGTTGTCGCAGATCACGGTCGTATCGATCTTCTCTCGTAAAAGTTCCCAGGCGGTCAGGCGGCTGCCTTGCAAAAGAGGTCGGGTCTCGCAGACGTAGACCTTCAATCTTTTTCCCTGGCGTTTGGCGGTATAAAGCACCCCTAAGGCCGTGCCGTAATCCACGGTGGCCAGGGCACCGGCGTTGCAGACCGTCAGAATATTCATCCCGCTTTTGATCAGCCGGGCCCCGAAGTCCCCCATCCGCCGGCAGACCCTTCGGTCATGCTCGAAGATTTGAAAGGCCTTCTTTTTGAGAAGGCGTTTTAAACCGGTGACGGAGCTCTTGGGGTGAGAGGCCATTTCGTGCTTCAGGGCCTCGAGGCTGTTGAACAGGTTGACCGCCGTGGGGCGCGAGGTGGCGATGTATTGACAGATCTTGGCCACATGGTCCGTAAATTTTTGGGGGGCGTGGCCTCTGAAGGCCTTGATCCCCAAAAGAACGCCGAAGGCCGCGGCCACACCCAGGGCCGGCGCCCCGCGGACACTCAGATTCCGGATGGCCTTCCAGAGAGTCGGGACATCCCTGCACGTAATATACTCCAGCTTCATCGGCAGTTTTCGCTGATCAATGATTCTGACAGACCCTTTTGTCCAAGCAATAGTTGAAATAGGCATGGAATTTTACTCCTCTATCCTCGGGAAAAGCGGTGGATGGCTTTTAAGCCTTGTGCCGGGTTTTAGCCCGCCCCATTTGAGCGTGCTTTGTCCCGCTCCCAGAACATCCAGCACCACACCACAGCGCTCGGGCATGACCGGCAAAAGAAAAAGAGCGCTGATCCGCAAGGCCTCGGCCGCGGTATAAACAACGCCTCCTGCCAACGCGGGATCGGTCTTCATCAATTTCCAAGGCGCCTGGGACTCGATAAACTTATTGACCCGGCGGACAAAGATCAGGACCTCTTCGATCGCCTCGTGGACCCGGAGCTCCTGAATGAAACCCCGAAGTCTACCTTCGAGTTTTACGGCTTCGCCTTGGATCTCTTTTCCCTCGAGAGGGAGCTTGATTTGCTCCGGGATACATCCCCCGAAATGCTTCGCGGCCAGGCCGCTAACACGGTTTAAGAGATTCCCAAAATCATTCGCCAAGTCGCTATTGTAACGTTTGATAAAAGACTCCAGAGTAAAGCTGGCGTCCTGGCCTAAGACCATCTCTCTCATCAAATAATAGCGCACCGCGTCCACCCCATACTGCTCAATGAGCTCCAAAGGGTTGACCACATTGCCCAGCGATTTACTCATCTTGGTCGATCCGGTCAGCCACCAGCCGTGGGCGAAGATGACTTTGGGCAATGGAAGCCCGAGGGAAAAAAGCAGGGTGGGCCAATAGACCGCGTGCGTGGTTAAGATATCCTTGCCGATCAAATGCAAAGAGGCGGGCCACCATTTTTGAAAATTCTCCTCGTTGGAGGCATAGCCAGGGGCCGTGATATAGTTGAGGAGGGCATCCACCCACACATAGGTCACATAGTCCTGGTCAAAGGGCAGATCGATCCCCCAGCTCATCCTGGATTTCGGACGCGAAATGCACAGATCGCCCAGAGGCTGGCGCAGGAATCCTAAAATTTCGTTCCGTCGAAAAGTTGGCTGAATGAACTCCGGATGGCCTGCAATATGCTCCCCCAGACGCTTTTGGTATTTTCCCATCCGGAAAAACCAATTTCTTTCTTTAAGCCTTTTGATATCGCGAAACTGGCCTGACTCTTTTTCTTTGTCGGTGATAAACCGCTCCTCGGAGACCGAATACCATCCTTCGTATTCTGAAGAGTAAAGATCCCCCCTCTCATAAATCTTCTGCAAGGCCTTGTGCACAACCTGCACATGACGGGGCTGGGTTGTCCTTAAAAAATCATCATATTGAATCTCCAGCTTCTGCCAGAGCTGCAAGAACCGCGGGGCCAAATCATCGCAGTGGGCTTGAGGGGAGAGCCCGCGTTTCTCGGCCGCGCCCTGAACCTTTTGGCCGTGCTCATCCAGACCGGTCAGAAAAAAGACCTCTTCTGTGTTAGAGCGATGGAACCGGGCCAGCACATCCGCGAGGATGGTTGTGTAGGCATGGCCGATATGCGGCTGATCGTTGACGTAATAAATGGGGGTGGTGATGTAGAACTTCTTTTGAGTTTCCATAACCCATCTAAATTCCAATCTCCCCCGGCCCGCCTGTCACGAAGGCCGGGGCGGGCAAATCACAAACAATAGATAATACCCAATGACCAAAACCCCAACATCAAAGATCACTGTGTATTGGATATTGGGTATTGTTTGTCCCTCGGATCCCGAAGATCCATCAAGAAATCCTCGGGATCTGAGGGATGATTTGGAATTTGTATATTGGAAATTCTCCTTATTGATTTTAATGATCGAGGCCCTTTTCAAAGAATACCATCGTCTTCCGCCCCTCGCCCAAATCCACACTCGCGTACCGCTTGAGGATGTTGACCTCAATCACCGTCCCCTTGCCTTCGGGAGTGGAGATTTCCTGTCCGGATTTCGGCAGGGATTTGGCGTATTCTCTGTAGACAGAATATTCGTAAGCCATACAGCATTTGATCCGTCCGCAGACACCGGAGATGCGGGTGGGATTCAAGGGCAGGCCCTGTTCTTTGGACATCTTAATGGAGAGCGGATGAAAACCTTTCATATAAGACGAGCAGCACAATGCCCGTCCGCAGACGCCATAACCGCCAATAATCTTGGCCTTATCCCGGACTCCGATCTGTTTAAGTTCAATCCTAACGCGAAAAACCCGGGCCAGATCCTTGACCAGATTTCTGAAATCCACCCGGCCCTCGGAGGTGAAAAAGAAGATGATCTTGCTTCCGTCAAAAGAATATTCGGCTTTCACAATCTGCATGCTGAGCCTACGGTCGTGGACCTTGCGAAGGCAGGTGCCGACCGCCTCGCGGGCCTTCAGGCGGTTGTTCTCAATCTGCTTCAGGTCGCCTTCTGTCACCCGGCGCAGAATCCTGCCGCAAATCTGCGTGGCCTTCGACTTGCAAACGCCTTCGGGATGAGAGACGACCCTCCCAAACTCCGCGCCCCGGTCCACCTCCAAAATCACATAATCGTCGCGCTGGCACTCCACGTCGTTTAACTCGTACAAAAAAACAGACCGGTAATCCCCCAGTTGAACCTCAATTATCCTCGCCATAATCTCTCCTTGAGCAGCATCAGAGGGATTTTGATATTCAGATTCTCTTCCAAAAGCCCCGCTGCCTTGACGATTCCTCCCACAATCCCGTTAATCTCGTTAAAGGAATACAGACCCTTAAACCTTTCCAAAACCGCCAACCGATCCAGATGGACGAGCCGGCTCGTATCACAATGTACTTTCATGAACAGCAAATCCCGAAACCAGCTTAAAAGCACCTGCAGGATTTCTTTTGTCCTTTGTTTATCCAAGAGATTCCGCTTCAAATAGGTTTCTCCCTGATCCGCTCTCAGCAGGATATGATCGATGATTTCATTTTTACGGTCGAAGAATTTATCTTTCTGCAATCTTTTGGCCCGGGAAAGACACCCTTCCGCATAATGGGATAAAAAATGAGCCCTTAGCTCGTCTAAGGCATGATCTCCTTTTAATTCATCGGCCAGTTTCTGGGGACTGCCCCCCAAAAGATAAAACCTCTGACACCGAGAACGAATCGTTGGCAGGACGATCTCTGGGCAAGCGCTGGTTAATAGAAAGACAGTCCCCGGTGTGGGCTCTTCCAGCGTCTTCAAGAGGGCGTTGGCGGCCTCAGCGGTCATATTCTCGATATTCTTGATGATGCAGACTTTCAATTTGGCTTCGAAGGCCTTGAGCTGGAGTCGGGCGATGATTTCTCGAATCTGTTCGATCTTGATCGTCTCCCCGGGTTTGCAAGTCACAAAATAAATATCCGGGTGGTTCCCGTTACTGATCTTGCGACACGAAGGACATTGGTCACAAAATCCCTCTCCTGGGGAAGCTTCACAATTAAGAACTTTGGCCACGCCGAAGGCCGTTCGTGTTTTGCCAACCTCGGTCGGCCCGATCAAAAGATACGCATGGGCCAGCCGGCCGCTTTCGTTTAAAGCGGCAAAACGCTGGATCAAGTATGTATCCCTGTCACCCATGGCTTAAAAACTCCTATAACCCCAATAACCGATCCACCCAACCTCTCAGCTCTTTTTGGATCTCTGCTTTGCTGCGATTGCCTTGGATCAGTTTGATCCGCTGCGGCTCTTCGCTGGCCAGTTTGAGATAACCGGAGCGCACGCGCTGATGATATCCCAGAGATCGTTGCTCGATGCGGTCTTTCTTTTGACCTTTTCGAAACAGGCCTTTCATAACCCCAAGATCGAAAATAAAGGTCAAATCCGGCTTGATATTTTGGGTGGCGTATTTTCCTATTCTCCGGATGAAATCCAGATCGACACCGTTTCCATATCCCTGATAAACGATCGTCGAATCCAAAAATCGGTCACAGAGGACAACCCGGCCTTGTCTTAGAGCCGGAAAGATCCGCTGCGAGACCAGCTGGGAACGCGCCGCCATATACAAAAGAGTTTCACAGAGGTCATTCATCTTTTTGTTTTTGACATCCAGGAGGATCCGGCGGATCGCCTCGCTAATCTTGACGCCTCCCGGCTCCCGCACCCATAGGGGGTTTTTACGTCGGGCTCTCAAATACGCGTACAGGAGCTTGATCTGCGTGCTCTTGCCGGAGCCCTCGGAGCCTTCAAAGGTGATAAACTTCCCTTTATATAATCTTTTCATTTCCTAAATTTTCCTCCAGCTCTGTCCGGCCGGAGTATCTTCCACCACAATTCCTTTTTGTTTTAAAAGGCCGCGGATTTGATCTGAGCGTTTAAAATCTTTGTTGGCCCGGGCCCTCTTTCTTTCTTCGAGCAATTCTTGCTCTTCCTCTGTGACCGCCACTTCTTTCTCCTGAGAAAATAAACCAAAGACCTCGTGGGCCAGGCTCTCCACCGTATCCACGGCGTTGTAGATAATGCCGGTGTAATGTTGGTTGTCTTTTTCCTGTTCGATAAATTTATTGGTCAGGGTAATGAGATCGAAAAGGCAGCCCAGGGCCTGTGGGGTGTTGAAGTCGTCGTCCATGGCCTTAAGAAAACGGTCTTGGGCCTGCTGGACAAAATCCGCGGCGAAAGGCCCTAGCGAATTTTTTCCCTTCATGATGTCGTAAGCCTTCCAGAAAAGGATATCAAATCTTTCCAGGGCCTTTTGGGCTTCCTCCATTTTTTTCTCGGTAAAATCCATACCGCTGGCATAGTGGGAGAAAAGGAAAAACATCTTCAACTCATCCGCGGTGTATTTTTTCAAGCAATCACCGACGGTAATAAAATTGCCCGTGGACTTGGCCATCTTCTGGCCGTTGATGGTCAAGAGCCCGTGATGAATCCAGTACCTGGCAAAGGGCTTGCCCCACAAGGCCTCGCTCTGGGCGATTTCGTTTTCGTGATGGGGAAAGATGAGGTCACGGCCGCCCGCATGGATATCCAGAGTCTGGCAGTTTAAGTATTTTAAACTCATGCACGAGCATTCAATATGCCAGCCCGGGCGCCCCCCTCCCCAGTAAGGCCAGGAGGGCTCATCGGGAAGGGATTTTTTCCAGAGGGCAAAATCCAGAGGATCTTTTTTCTTCGCGTCTTTCTCAATCCGGACCGCCTCTTCGAGCTTTTCAATGCCCTGACCCGACAGCTTGCCGTAACCCGGAAATTTACGGACACTAAAATAGATATCGCCATCGACTTCATAGGCGTATCCTTTGGCTAGCAACCCTTCGATATCCCGCACCATGTCGGGGATGTTTTCCGTGGCGCGGGGCTCCTGATCCGCTCGATCAATCCTTAAGCTTTTTAAATCCCTGTGATAAGAATCGATGTTCTGTGCGATAATCTCTTTCCAATCTTGATTGGTCTCTTTGGCTTTAGTGATGATCTTATCATCGAGGTCGGTTATGTTCCGGACAAATCTCACGTTGAATCCGCGGTATTGGAGGTAGCGGCGAATCATGTCAAAAACATATAAACTGCGGGCATGGCCGATATGACACTCATCGTAGACGGTCACCCCGCAGCAATACATCTTAATAGTCTTGTCCCGGGAATCGGAAGCTTTAAGCTCTTCTTTGGTTTTCCTCAGCGAATTGTAGATGCGGATGGGCATGGTATTAATAATCAGAAATCAGTAACCAGAAGCGAGAAGTCAGAAGCCGGAAGCTGACGGCTGGTTTCTTGCATCTGGCTTCTCGCTTCTGAATACTGACTATCCTTTCAACTTCTCCTCTAAAGCCCTGACTCTCCTCAAGAGCTCCTCCACATTCTGCATCATGGGATCCAAGACATGAATATGATCGAGCGTATTGTCAATCTTTTTGCCGTCTTGTCTGGTGATGCGCCCCGGCACTCCCACCACCGTGGCGTTGGCAGGGATATCTTTAATGACCACGGCATTAGCGCCGATATAAGAATTGTCCCCGATCTGGATGTTCCCAAGCACCTTGGCGCCGGTCCCCACAACGACGTTATTCCCTAAAGTCGGATGGCGTTTCCCGGATTCCTTGCCGGTTCCCCCCAGCGTCACTCCCTGAAAAAGCGTCACATTGTCGCCAATCACAGCGGTCTCTCCAATCACAACACCCATGCCGTGGTCAATGAAAAGCCCAGGGCCGATCCGGGCCCCCGGATGGATCTCAATCCCCGTGAGAAAACGGGCGGCCTGGGAAAGAAATCTCGGAAGAAAAGGAATCCTCAGGAGCCAGAGGGCGTGGGCCAGACGGTGCGCGACAATCACATGAAATCCCGGATATAACAAAACAACCTCCCACATTCCCCGGGCCGCGGGATCCCGCTCCTGGGCGGCCCTGATCTCTTTTGAGAAAAACACGCTACAAAAGCCAATCCAAGCAAAAACCGCCACCCCAAAAATCACCATACCCCATAAAATGCTCATCGAGATCTCCCATCTTTGATTAACATTACAACCGCATACGCGGCGATTCCCTCGTCCAATCCGCCCAGCCCTTCCTGAGTCGTGGCCTTGATGTTCACGGCATTTAATTCCAGATTTAAGGCGCGACCGATTGTCTGGCACATCTTGGGTTTAAAGGCTTTGAGATTGGGCTCTTCGGCTATGATCACGCAATCGATGTTCCCGATCCCAAATCCTTGTTCTTGAACCATTCGGTGGACTCTTTTCAACAGGACCAAACTCGAAATTCCTTTGTATCGTTTATCGTGGTTGGGGAAATGCTCGCCGATATCCCCCTTGGCCAACGCGCCCAACAGGGCATCGCAGATGGCATGGAGAAGGCAATCGGCATCCGAATGGCCCTCCAGCCCCTTGGCAAAGGGAATCCGTACACCCCCCAGGAATAACTTTCTTCCCACAACCAGGCGATGAATGTCATAGCCTAATCCGATTCTGATAAAACCCTGAAGAATATCCTGGCCACGCATAAAAATCCTTATTTCAAAAACGTCTCGGCCCACTTTAGATCTTCCGGGGTGGTGATTTTGATATTTTGATAATCCCCCATGACCACCTTCACTCTAACCCCCAGCTTTTCCACCAGGACTGCATCGTCGGTGGGATCACCCCGTAAAGGGGAAGCCAACACCTCTTTACGGGGCTCACAGCAAAGCATCTTCTGATAAGCTTCTTCTAACAGATCCTTGTGAAAAACTTGAGGGGTCTGGATCTCCCAAAGCGTGTCCCGGACCAAGGTCTCTTGAACGTATAAATTTTTAGGATCCACTTTCTTGATCGTTGGCTTTACCGGAACAGCCACAACCACCGCCTTCTCCTGGCGCATCCCCATCAAGGCTTTTTCCATCAAAGCCGATGTAAGAAAAGGGCGAACACCGTCATGAATCAGGACCCCCCGGGTATCCTGATCCAGACAGGCCAGAGCGTTTTTTACCGAATCACAGCGCCGGTCTCCTCCCGCGACAATCTTCTTGACCTTGGTCAGTGCGAATTTCCCTACCAGCTCTTTAAATCTTTTGATGTTATTTTCTTGTGCTACAACAATAACACTGTCGATGAAAGGACATCCCTCCATGACCAACAGGGGATAAATAAAGAGGGGTTTCCCTTTAAGCAAAACAAGGGGTTTGTCCTTCCTTTTGCTGAACCTTCTCCCCTCGCCCGCCGCTGGGACAATGGCCTGGACCTTCATGAAGATTCCCTGATGATTTTTGCAAAGATCATCCGTCCGGCCTGAGTCTGCAGGACCGAGCTGACAGAGACCTTGACTTTCTGGCCGATAAGCCTTCGGGCCTCGCTCACCACGACCATGGTGCCGTCATCCATGTAGGAGACGCCCTGATCCGGCTCTTTGCCCTCTTTGACCAAGCGCACCTCTAAAATCTCACCGGGAAACACAACCGCCTTTATGGCGTTCACCAGTTCATTGATATTCAAGATGTCCACCCCTTGAATCGTGGCAATCCGGTTCAAGTTAAAATCCGTGGTGCAGATCCTGGCTTCCATGATTTTGGCCAGGCGGATGAGCTTGGTATCCACGTCCTGCTCGCCCACCATATCCTCTTCTTGGATCCGGACATCCATTGCCGAATCTTTCTGCATGGATCGTAAGATTTCTATGCCCCGGCGCCCGCGCTGGCGTTTGATCGAATCTTCGGAGTCCGCGATCTTCTGCAGCTCATTTAAGACAAACCGCGGGACCACCAGCCGTCCGCTCAGGAATTTCGTCTTATAGACATCCGCCACCCTCCCATCAATGATGGCGCTGGTATCCAGGAGAATCACCCCTTCCTTGATATCCTGGCGTCGGAACCGGACATACGGGATAATCACGTTGAACTCATCCTTTCCCCGCAGGGCCATGACCGCACCCAAATAGGAGAATACCAGGGTAAAAATAACTCTCAAGATCGATTGAACGAAATCGCCCAGCGGAAGCAAGGCCAAGATATCCGAAATCAGTTTAGCCATAAAAAGCCCCAGAAGAAGCCCAAAGACCATGCTGGAGAGCCCCCTCACCGAAACCCGGCGCAGACTGACCTCCACGACAATCAACAACAAGGCCGATGCCATCCCCGCCGCAACGCCCCAAAGCGTTTGATCAACCATCGAGCCGATCTGGTAGCCCACAATGCCGCTCATCAATAAAAATAAAAGCCGGATAAATAAAAGTGTCATTTAAGGTCTCCTCACTTTTTAACGTCAATACACTCCAACGCCTCTCTTAAGGCTGTCTCTTATACACATCTCCGAGCCCACGAGACTAGGCATG
>CAZUJQ010000022.1:0-28350 GCA_964620805.1 uncultured Planctomycetales bacterium
TTTAGCGAGAGCGACCTGTCGGTTTTTGCGATTTTGGCGAACCAGGCGGCCTTGGCGATTGAGAATCTACGCTCGGTGGAGGAGATGAAGCGGACCCAGGAGAAGCTGTTTCATGCCGAGAAGCTGGCGTATGTGGGGCAGCTGGCGAGCGCGGTGGTGCATGAGGTGAGGAATCCTTTGACGGCGATCAAAACGTTTGTGAGTTATCTGCCGGAGAGGTTTAGGAAGAAGGACCTGGAGTTTTTGGATCGGTTTGAAATGATTATCCCAAAGGAGATCGGACGGATGGAGAGGCTGGTGGAGCAGCTCTTGGATTTGGCGAAGCCCGAGAGGATGAAGAAGAAAGAGTTGAGGGTCTCGGATGTGGTGAAAGAGACGCTGGATCTGTTGAAGGACAACGTGAGCTTAAGGGGGATCAAGGTGGAGAGCGCGTGTTTGACGGAGGATGACTGGGTGATGGGGGACAAGGACAAGATCCAGCAGGTTGTTTTGAATTTGGTATTGAATGCGCTGGATGCGATGGAGCAGGGAGGGAGTTTGCGGGTGAAGGTGTGGCGGGAGAATCGGGGGGGGTCATGAGCAGGTGATGCTGAAGGTGGGGGACACGGGCTGCGGGATTGCGGCCGAGCAGTTGAAGGAGCTTTTTACGCCGTTTCAGACGACGAAGAAGAACGGAATAGGGCTGGGGCTTATTATCACGCAGGAGATCGTGAAGTGGCACGGGGGTGCAATTGAGGTGGAGAGCGAAGTGGGGCGAGGGACGGAGTTTACGGTTTCCCTGGCGGCGAGGTAGGGTGGCGGAGGGCATGGGGAATTCGTTATGGGTTAAGGAGTGGGGTGAGGGTTAGGGAGTGAGTTTGGTAGTGAGGGGTGTGTAGTGGGTGAAGCAACAAATAAAAAGGTGGTAAGCTTTAAAGATTTAGTTGTGTATCAGAATACCTATAAGGCTTCCATAGAAGTGATGACTAAAATTGTTCCCAAATTGCCAGAGACAGAAAAGTATGATCTGGCAGATCAGTTGCGTAGAGCGTGCAAAGCCATCCCTCGATTAATTGCCGAAGGATACGCCAAAAGGCATCAAAGAATGGGATTTCAGAGATATCTCGATGATGCGGTTGGAGAATGCAATGAGATGATAGTGAGTTTAAGTCATTGCAAAGATATTTACCCTAAATATGTCGATGTAAAACTTTGCGATGAGTTAATAAACATCTACGATATTTCAGGCAAGCAGATTTATAGATTATCAGAGAGTTGGTCGAGGTTTAAAGGTAAGGGAAGTCCCTCACCACTTCACCCCACTACCTAACGCACTCCTTTACCTTAACCCCACAACCGATCTTCTGATAGCTGTATCCTATTTTTGAGCCTATTGAGGGTTGGTGGAGAATGTATGAAGAACCCAGACCCATGAGGGAAATTCATAGAATCCAGGAAAAGATCTATGAAGAATACAAGAATTTATCCAATGAAGAAAAGTTGGCACGCATGCACAAAGAAGCTGAAGAAGCCAGAAGAAGACTTGGGTTAAGGCTAAAGAAAGCTTCACATGCCTCATGAAGAAATGGAGTCAACCTTTAAACCATGCCTAAACTCCTAATTGTAGACGACGAAACCGATGTCCGCGAATTTGCGAAACGTTTTTTCTCTAAGCGCGGCATTGAAGTCTTTACCGCGAGCAGCGGGCGCGAGACACTAGACACGATTGAAAAGCAGAAGCCGGATCTGGTTTTGCTGGACATCCGCATGGAAGAGATGAGCGGGATGGAGGTCTTAAAAAAACTCCGGGCTCAGAATAACCCGGTCAAGGTCATCATGGTGACAGGCGTGGAGGAAGAGCAGACCGTCAAGGAGGCCAATGGCTTAGGGATCCGCGGTTATATTCACAAGCCGCTGGTGTTGGAGGAGCTGGAGAAGGTGGTAATGGGGGAGTTGTTAAAAAATAACCAATAACCAAGATACAATGACCAAACAATGTCCAAAATCCAATTACCAAACAATCATCAATTTCAGAATTAAGAATGGGTAAGATATTTGACTTAGAAGAGAGAACAACAAAATTCGCAAAAGCCATGATAGGGTTATGCAAGGATTTACCCAGAAATCCCATAAATGACCGATTAATACAAACGTCACAATTAAAGTGTCATTGCGAGGAGCCCAACGGGCGACGTGGCAATCTTTGGCGACTAAGATTGCTTCGCTCCCTACGGTCGCTCGCAATGACACATGTCAAATTATTAAAGACGTTTGTATTAGTTAGCCAAGCCGTAAGCGCCTCTGGATCTGTCGGAGCTAACTATAGAGAAGCTAACGATGCATTGGGTAAGAAAGATTTTTTGCAGTGAATGAAAATCACACGAAGAGAAGCCAAAGAAAGCCATCATTGGCTAGATCTTATTAAAGAAGCCAATCAGAATAAAGAATCTGAAATTTTGCCGTTGATGCAGGAAGCATTAGAGCTTAAAAAGATATTCTCTGCGATTATCAATAAGTCAGAGTAGTCTAGCAGTTTAGTTTGGAAATTGGATATTGAAAATTTGGATATTGTTTGGATCTTGTATCTTGGATGCACTTGATTATTCCATTAATTCGCTGATTATGCACATTAAACCCGGAAGTTAACTGCCAGCATCCAGCACCGAGTATCTAGAATCAAAATTATCATTTTCCAGCTAACCATGAAACTCCCAACAAAAATCGACTACAAAAAAGAGCTCGAAGCCGCCAGCAAGACCATGATCATGATCCATGATCCCGCAACGCTCATGAAGCTTATGGTGCGCATGATCGTCAGCAAAGTCAAAATCAAACACGCCGGCATGATCCTGTACGATTCCAACAAAGACACTTATGTGGTGGCCATATCCCGGGGAGAGCGCGGGGTCAAGATCCCAGCGGGGTTTGCCCGTCTGAATCGCGACAGTTCCTTGATCCAGCTTTTTAACCGACGGGAATGCAAATTTTTATCCTCTAAACAGAATGCCCTGGTTCTGGAAGATTTGAACAAGATGATCTGGCAGGAGAGCGTCATTCAAGGCGGAAACGGCCCGGTTAAGCTTTTGCACGATGCCCGCGAGCAGATGCAGATGTTCAATGTGGTGGCCTGTGTGCCAGCGTATTACCAGGATGTACTTTTGGCCATCCTGCTTTTGGGGGAGAAGCTCGATGGGGAACATTTTGATCAGGATGAGCTAGATTTTTTCTCGGCCCTGGCCTCGGATGTGGCGATGGCCATCAAAAATGCCCAGCTCTTTGCGGATTTAAAAAAAGAAGCAGAGCGGAATCGCGATCTTTTCCTTCGCACAACGGAGGTATTGGCCTCCACCATCGAGGCCAAAGACAAATACACCCGCGGCCACACCGAGCGGGTGACCAACTATGCCATGGCCATTGCACGGCAGATGGCGGCTAATGGTTCGATGAACTTTCCCGATCATTTTTTCGAAAATCTGTACGTGGGCGGACTCATGCACGACATCGGCAAGATCGCGGTGCCCGAGGCCATTTTAGGGAAGACCGACAAGCTTACCGAGGAAGAGATCAAGATCATGCGGGATCATACCTTGCGGGGGGTGGAAATCTTGAAGCCCCTGGCTGAATTGAAAGAAAGCCTGAAAGGCGTCAAATACCACCATGAACGATACGACGGCAAAGGCTATCCAGAAGGATTAAAAGGAGACGAAATCCCGATCATCGCCGGCATTATCTGTGTCGCGGACACCCTCGATGCCATGACCTCGGATCGGCCTTACCGCAAGGGCATGGACAAAGCCCAAGCGATTCAGGAAATCCGCAAGAACGCCGGCACCCAATTCCATCCGCTGGTCGTCCAGGCGCTGGGGGAGTTGTGGGAGCGGGGGGAGATTTAGGGCGTATGGCTTGTGGCTAATAGCTTATGGCATAAAGCATATGGCTTATGGTTAGATCGAAATCATAGAGTCTTTCCGGAACGATTGGATTCTTTTGACCAGCAATTCGCCATCTTCCAAATTTCTAAATTTTCAAATCGAAACATTTCTCTAGAAATTTAAAATTATCACCCTAAGCTATACGCCATATGCCATACGCCATAATCACTTTCCCCGCTGTACAGGTAACTCAATGATGTTCACCCTACCACTTCTTTCACCGTTGCCAGGACTTCCTCGGCCTTAAACGGCTTCACAATGTAGCCCGCGGCGCCGCAGCGGATCGCTTCCGTGGCGGTATCCGTAGACTCGTAACCAGTGATCATGATGATCTTGACGTGGGGGTATCTTTGCTTGATTTCCTTTAAAACATCCAGCCCATCCCGGATCGGCATTTTGATATCCAGCAAAACTGCGCCGATGTCCTTGGCGTGGGCCAGGGCGTCCAGGCACTGAAAGCCGTCGTTGGTCAAAACGATATCGTAATGGTCGGAAATGATCACCTTCAAAGACTCGCGGATGCCTTCGCGATCGTCGCAGATCATGATTTTTTTAGTGGCCATTGTAATACCTCCAAGTTTAATTAAAGTTGTAAGAAGCGAGATGCCAGAAGCAGAGAAGCGAGATACAAAGAATTAGAGAAACAAGAAGAATTAATCTTTGACAAAGTTTTGCCATCGTTTTTCCAGGGAATTCAGCATTGCCCTAACTTCTATTACTTCTCTTATAGCGCCATCGGCGTCACCACGCATAAGACCCGTGCTAAAGACTTGCCGATATTGATCAGATGATGGGGAAGAGAGGCGTCAAAGTAAAGGGTATGGGATTTAGAAAGGACGTATCGCTCCTCGCCCACTTTGACCTCGATTTTGCCCTCTAACACAAAGAGGAATTTTTCGGTTCCCATAGCATTTTGCTCGGGGGCGGTCTCGCCGCCGGGGGCAATCTTGATCAAGGAGGGCATCATTTTTTTAAGCAGAACATCATTGGTGAGAATCTCAGCGGTGGTAAGTTCATTGTGGACAAAGACGTTCGTGAGCGTCTGAGGCGTTTGGACCGCGGTTTTGCTGGTCTCTTTGATGACTTCGCTATAAAGCTGGGGGAGGCTGACCCTCAAGGCCTTGGCTATTTTCATGTGGGAGTCCAAGGTCCCCACCATCTTGTGATTCTCGATACGGCTTAGGGTGGCGATTTGAATGCCCGATTCTTGGGCGAGCTGGGATAAACTTATTTTGCGGAGCTTGCGGAGTTCCTTGATTTTTCGTCCGATGTGCATATTATTATAAAAATTTATTTTAACGCGGATTCACGCGAATCTAACGCAGATTTACGCGGATTTGCGGTTCGTGCTGTATCATAAACCCTGCGCCTCAGGTCTATATACTCATTTTCAAAATTTACTAAATAACCTACCTTGTAATTTGTTCCCTTTAAATAGTAATAAAGTTGATTTTCGAAAATCCGCGTTTGATTTGCGACTATCCGCGTTAAGATGTTTAAAAAAGTTCAATACGATGATTCAAGCATACCATGGATTGAAGAATAGTCAAAATTTTTTTGGGACGTCTAAAATTATTTATAATCTACCTTTATAATCTTTATTTAACCATTTGTAAAGACTTATCTTGTATTTATTTTAAGATATTTGCTTTTTTATCAAATATATATTGACAAATAATCAAATTTATGTTATGCTTCCGTCTGTTCAATCAGATCGCAGCAACCCGGGAGTTAATTGAATGTCATCAGCACATCAGGATCCCCACGCTTCGCCTTCCGAAGGCTTTTCCCAAAGTGAAAATTTCTTCCTTTCCTCCAACAACCTGATCGCGATCTACACGGTTTTATCCATCCTGGTCAAGATGGAACGCCAGCTCGGCCTGGAAGCCATGCTCGAATATATAGGGAAATATCTCGCAACCATCGACAAGCAGAATCCGCAATTCAAATCGGCTGTTGCCCAGGCCATAGAAATGATGAGCATTGAGAAAATCTACAAGGAAGCCAATTAAGCTATGAAGTTTCAGCCGGGGGTTTTGATCCGCTTACGCCTTCACACCACGAACGTAAGTCCATGGGGCTTCATTTTAGCTTTAAGTTTAACCGGTATTGGTTTTGGGGACTTACCGGCAGCCTGGAAAAAGTTACCATTAACCCTTGGAGATCCAGAGGCCCGGCGGATTCTAGCCCTTGCGGATAGCAATGCCACAATCCTGATCGGAACCGCACACGGCCTTTACCGATTCAGCCAGAAAGATGAAACGTCGCGGCGGGTTTTGTCCCTGCCGGGTTCTCAGAGCAAAGTCAACTTCCTCTATTATATCGAGCGGGGCGTTTTCGCTGCTATGGATGCGGGGTTGTTTTTCAGCTTTGATGATGGTCAAACCTGGAAGAGAATTTTCTATTCCGCGGATGCAACTATCCGCCAATGCCTGGCGGTTCTGGTAGATGGCGATACTATTTACCTAGGCACAACAAGGGGGTTGTTCCATAAAAATTTTTCTGATCCCTCTTGGCAAGATTCTCCCTGGCAAAAAGAGCGAAAGTGGCTTCCGGAAGAAATCATAACCTCCCTGGCATCTGACGACGAGTACGTTTACATAGGCACCGACCGCAAACTCTACAGGATTTGGAAACAAAGAGACGAAATCCAGCAGGTATTCTCTCTCCTGGACAAAGAAGGGGAGAATGAAATCCCAACGGCCGGGGAATCTCCGGATGTCCTGGCATCATCCCAGATCAAACAGTTGCAGGTTGCCTTTAGGGAAAGTCCCCGGTTGTATCTGGCCACGACCCGCGGCATCTTTGAGAGCGTCAATCAGGGCCGGAGCTGGACTCGATGGAATTCGGATAGTTTACCCTTCGAGGCCCTCACTTCTTTTTTGGTTGTGCAGGATGACGCTGCCTCGGCCGGAGTTTTTGTCAGTACGACCCAGGGTGTTTTCCAGTACGACCAGGACAATCAGCGCTGGCTTCCTTTATATAAGGGAATGGAGACGTACAAAGTCAATTTCTTAACGCAAGGCCCCGATCAAACTATCTATGTGGCAACCGATCGGGGTGTTTTTTTTATGGTTCGACTCGCTTCGTTTGCTCACCACTTAGGCGAGGCGAACCACCCTGAGCGAGTGACGAGCGTAGCGAGGAAGGAGTCGAAGGGTCTTTTGGTGTCGGGGACAGGCACCGAATTGAACAATTCGGTGCCTGTCCCTGCCCCAGATTACGCTGTCCTTGAAGATCATTTCCATCATGAACCATCGATCCACGAGGTGCAGGAGATGGCGGTTCATTATGCCGAGGTTCATCCTGACAAGATTCAAGGCTGGAGGAAGAAAGCGCAAAGCCGGGCACTGTTGCCTACGGTCTCGGTCGGTCTGGACCGCTCAGCCACGGAACTACTCCATTGGGATACCGGCGCCAATCCGGACAATCTGCTTAAAGGACGTGATTTTCTCGATTGGGATGTTTCGCTTACCTGGGATTTGGGGGATTTTATATGGAATCCGGATCAGACCTCGATCGATTCCCGTTCCAAGCTCATGGTGGAATTAAGAGAAGACATCCTGGATCAGATCACCCGCTTGTATTTTGAGAGGCGGCGTCTGCAATTCGAGCTTCTCGCAGCGCCGCTTGAGCCGCAGGATAAGATCGATAAAGAAATGCGACTGGAAGAGTTGACCGCCCTGATCGATGCCCTGACGGGTGGAGAGTTTAGCAGGAGAATGGGATTAGGGACCGAAGACCGTAGACCATAGACCAAAGACCGAAGAGATGGATTAAATTTAACGCGGATAGTCGCGGATTGCACGTGAATTTACGCAGATTGTCTCAATAGAAAATTAGCGACCATCCGCGTTAATACAAACGCATTAAATAAATTGACAGCAATAATATTTTTGTCATTGCGAGGAGCGCTTTTTGCGACGAAGCAATCCTTTAAAAGATTGCTTCGCTGCGCTCGCAATGACATAGGAATTAAGACGTTTGTATTAGATTCGCGAAAATTCGCGTTGGATTATCGAAAATCAGTTTAAAACCAACAGAAAGGAGAAAAAGATGCACAAGAGAATCATGATGTTAGGAGTTGCTGTGGCGGTTTTGTCCATGACAGCTTTGGCTTTTGCCGAAGACGTGTACATCACCAAGAGAGGCAAAAAATACCATCAGGCCAGTTGCCCGTTTATCGAAGGTGCGATCAAAAACAATAAAACCCAGAAGATTTCCAAAGAAGAGGCCATCAAGCAGGGCCGGGTGGCTTGCTCAAAATGTTTTTCAGAGGAGGAGGCCTCGGTGAGGCCTAAGGAGTTGAAGCAAAAGAAATCTTCAGCATCGACCCAGAAGTAAGAGCCGCCCGCGGAGTGGATGGGAATCAAAGGGACCCAACGGATGGGCCTGTCCCCCGCCATGATTCGTGGCGGGGGACAGGCCCGAGGCCTTGGATACATCCAGACAATTCAAGTATTCAGAAAGGCCGCTCCCACCGCTTTGCTTCGTAAAGCGAAGCAGTGGGGGCGAGTCCGCCGATGCATCGCATCGGTGAGATCTCGCCAAAGGCGGACCTCGTCCCGCCACGATTCCTGTCTGCCGACAGGCCCCGTAGAATTCCAAAGGAATTTATACGGGGCAGGCAGGCTTGGCGGGAGGAAAAATGAGGGGAGCCATCATGTCAGCAAACACACTCAATCTCAAGGTCGAGCGGATTCATAAACTTCCCGACAGCGGGACGGTTAAAGCCTTTGTCGATATGAACGTCAATGACCTTCTTTTAATCAAAGGCCTTAAGATCATCCAGGGACAGAGAGGACTTTTTGTGTCCATGCCTCAGGAACAGGGAAAAGACAAGCGCTGGTACGACAGCATTCGGTGTCTTAAGCCGGAAATTCGTGATCAGATTCAAGAAAAGGTGATGCAGGCGTATCAGTCGAATGACGGATAGATCATGAAATCCTAAGCACGAAATTCTAAACTCTAAACAAATCCCAATGATCCAAATTCCCCCGGCCCGCCAGTCACGAAGGCCGGGGTGGGCAAACAGTTCTACTGTTTGGAGCATTCGGATTTAGAATTTAGATATTGTTTAGGATTTAGAACTTCGAATTTAGGATTTGAATTTGGTTTTCTATTTTTAACAATCAAGGGGCATCCCGTTGTGTTCATGGAGCGGGGAACTCCATGCGGCGTCGAAGGGAAATGGGAAGCGCCTAAAGACACAAGGAAAAAACACTTAAGCGCAAGGGAAGTGCGCTTTAAGAAAGCTAGGATGCCCCTTGATATTGGGGTCACACCTATTTTTACCTATTTTAAAATCAGCGAAATGTGATTAGTTTTGATAAAAATTGTCGAAGAATAAGAATAGAATGTAATGATGCCTCGTAGAGTACGTTATATTTATCCCGGCCTTCCTCACCATGCGATTCAACGAGGGAATAACCGCCAAAAAGTTTTTCGAGATGAGGAAGATAGGCGATATTATCTGGGAAAACTTAATAAATTTATGAAAGAGGGAGACGTAGAAGTAGGGGCATATTGCCTTATGCCAAATCATGTCCATTTATTGATTTATCCCAAGAGCCGCGAAGGCTTAATAAAATTCATGAAACAAATTCATCAAATGTATAGCCAGTATTTTAATTGGAAGTATCAGCATACAGGTAAGCTATGGGAGAATCGCTATAAATTACATATTGCAGAACCAGAGGCTGAGTGGGTGTTAGCCCGATATATTGAAAAGAATCCGATCAGAGCAGGAATGGTTCATAAGGCAGAAGAGTATTGTTACTTGAGTTTGGCACTTTTTCGGGCTTTTGGGCCGTATTTTCAGGTAGTTCTCGTCGAGAAAGCAATTTTGTGGTATCGAAAACCTGTTTTTGCGATCCGAGAGACTTTTCCGACGACAAATTCGAAAATTTGCCAAACTCAAGTTGTTATTCAAGTGCACGAGCTCATTTATTAGGGACTAGGGATGATTGCTTAAGTTTTGATCTGATAAAAAACAAACGAGCGGAGTATCGACTATTTTTAGAAGAGAATGATATGGAGGGTGTGGGGAAGATACGCACGACTATCGCTCAGGAGAAAATATTGGGAGGGGAGAAATTCATAAGGAAGCTGGAAGGAATATTTAATATCCCTTTTAGAGTGCGTACGAAGGGCCGTCCTAGGGAAAATAGGTAGGGAAAATAGGTGTGACCCCATTTCTTTCATGAAAAAAATCCTATGTGTGGTCATATTGTTTGTAGGATTGAGTGGCTCTAGAGCCAGTTCGGCTCCGCTTAACAAGGTTGATAACAGATTCAATACACCCACCCCTTTGAGCGCCATCCAGGAGCAGAAAGTGGATTGTGACATTCAGGCGAGAAGGCAGTGGAAGCACTGCAGCGATATTCCCTTAAGCCGGGTGGAAAGGTTAGCGAGGTGCATGAGGGAAAGACTCAGTCAGCTTACGCCGGAGTGCCGTAAGGAAGGGGAGGAGACGGTTGAAGTCTACGAGAATGCCAGGCCCTGTATCAAGTTTGTCAATAAAAGATGCGGGGTGGATTTTCTCAATAGCATTCCAGAGACCGATGAGCAGAATGAAAAAGAATTAAGATGCCTGCTAATGAGCTGGGAGGGGATGAACGATGTCTGCCGGAAATTCTGGAGACCGCAGGTTGCGCTATATTTGGCAGGAATCGACAATCCGATCCTTCTCACGGATGAGGATATTGAAGAAGCTGTAGCAAAAGCGAAAGAGACAGAGGCGCGGCTTAAGGCGCGCGGGAAGTTCAAGGTGGCCGGGACGGGAAAGACGGTCGTGGCCGAGGCGCGGGAGGGGGATGTGATCTGGTACAAGGTGGGAGAAAAAAAGAGGACAGTGGTGGATTCTTATGAGTTCTGTCCCCCCATTAAAGGAAAAGGGCTAGAGGTTAAGCATAACGCGAACATGGGAGTCTGTTATTACAAAGTGACGGCTCCATGGGGGGGGCCTAATTGAGGAGTTAAGGAAAGAGGACTTGCTAGATAAAATTGATTATTGGGGTATTTTGTTAAAACCGGAAGTAACAAAAAAATATCCTAGGATCAGATTGATTGCGGAAAAATGGTCCATTAATTGTCCGGAAGGATTTGAAGTGGATGTGAGTAATTATAACTTTCCACCCAGACATGAACAATATGTCACTTGTGAAGGCAAAGGAGGCTATGATAATTGTCCGGAAGGCTATGTGAAATCCTACCACAATAAGGCTGGGACAACGCATACTCTTGATGGCTATTTTGGCTGTGTGAAATTGATGGATTGTGATGAGACGAAAGGGGAGTATAAGGCCTGGGGAGGCTATTTTACCTGCAGCACGTGTTATGCCGGTGGGTGCCTTGACTATGCGATGAGTAAAAAGCTGGGATTAGGGGGACTGTGCCGGGTGAATTACAAGGACCCAAATCAAACGCCGCCCTGTCCACCCGAAGATATACAACACAGAAAGGACGACAATAATGAAAAATAAGATGAAAAAAACTACTTTGGTATCAGGATGCACATTATTTGCCGTTTTGGTGAGCGCTGGTCCAGCAGCCTTTGGCGAGAAGGTCTACGAGCTTGAGATCGTCGCCCGCAAGGGCGTAGCGGTGGGCAAGGGCACTCCCATCGCCTTGGGCAAGGCGCCGTCGATTAACGATGCCGGGAAAGTCTCGTTTATCGCCCGGGACACGGACGCGACCCATGGACGGGTGATGACTTTGAATAATGGAAAAGTTGAACAGGACTGTTTTATCGGGACGATTGCCTCGGTTGCGGATGAAGTCCAGATCAACGATCATGACCAGGTGATTTTCAGGCGGAGAACGGATGACGGATTGTTCTCGGATGTTATTCGTCTGGACGGCCCCTGCAGCGGATAGATTATAGGGCGGGGGTCTTTGTCTCCGCAGTTTCCCCAGCCGTTTCATGTTGTTTTACCGGCGCCGACTTTAAACGACACCGGCCGGGGGCTTTTTAGCGCCATTCAGGGGCCTTATACAGTCTTGGCGACGCGGCTGGGGGGATCAGGGCCGTACAATATTTCACCGGTATTGACGGGTTTCCCGAATCTCTACCCGATGCTGGCCGACAACGACACAACAGTTGTACGCTGGGGAGGCAGCATCACGTCTCCTTTACTGCGAATTATTGATGCCACTCTGACGGCCGCCAACTTTATTGCGGAGGCCGTGGACTTCAATGCGATCGGAGAGCAGCCCGGGATCAGCGACGACGGCAATGTGGTCGCTTTTGTCGGGGACCATAAAACCAAAGGGTTCGGCCTTTTTGTTTCTTTATTCAACGGCAACGATTTTACGCCGATCAAGGTTTTGAGTGTCGGGGGTCTGTTGAGCAACTTCAGCCTTCAACCGCGTGTGGGGGTCAACCGGGCTGTTTCGGATTCGGTCAATCAATACACCCTGTGCTTTATCGGCTTCGGCCCCACCGGCATAATGGGCCTCTATACGATAACGGTCGACATCACCAATCCTTTGGCCTTGGTTGTGTCCGATCTCGCCCGGGTTGTGGTATTGGGCGATTCCATCAACGGACTGGGCGGCACGGTCAACAACATTAAGATCTACGATCCCATCAACAATAACCAGGAAGTTGTATTTTGGGTCAGCACCACCTCCGGCGATGAGGCTGTTGTTCGGGCCAGGCCGGTTACGCGGGTCCAATGGTCCAGCGATGAGCCGATCCAGGGTGCGATCATCGAGGCGTATTATATGAAAGGCACAAGCAAGGAAAACGCCGTTCTCACCCCCATTCCGCCGGCTGTTTCGGGCCAGCCCACGACAACGGACATCCGGGGACGGTTTCAAATGCCCAAGGAATTGACCTCCTACCCTTTGCAGACAGGCGAGATCGAAGGACGGCGGGGAATAAGGGCCAAGATTAAGTATACGGATTATACGATGGGTCAAAATCCGAATACCCCTACAGGCGCGGAGTATGAGGTGATCAACTATCCCGACTGGGACCCCTTGCGGCCTTTTCAAAAACCGACCGTGGATCCTTTGGTCATTACCTTCCCCAATCCGGTCTTTTTTGTGCCGGGGATGGACGGCCGGGTCAATGGCATTCCTCAATTAGATCCGGGCGGTTATTTTGATTCCGATGGCCGCATCCGGGCCTTTATGCTGTTGGACAACGGTTCTACCCCAACGGAGATCCAAGACCTGGCCACTAAATACACCTCTCCTTTATCCACGGATAAAGGATGGGACTGGCAGACGGCCTTGACCCAGTGGGTGGGTCTTAAAAAGAACGACGATCCGGATCTGCGGATCCCGGCCTTTGTGCTCTGGACGATCCCCACGTTTCATCCTGATCCCCAGAATCCGCAAGAGACGGATAAGGGGAAGTGCAGCCTCTTGAATGGTTTTCTTGGCATCGGGAACAGCCATGACGCTATCAAGTGGGGGATCAATGCCTGCATGGCCCAGACGGATGAGCGCATCAAAGAGAGCGCTCAAAAGATCACGGCCCATTTTAATCAAAACATCCTTCCGCAGATGCAGATCTTTACGCCGCAGAAAACGGAGGAGATTTCCTTTAACGTCCTGGCGCACAGTTTAGGAGGGGTAATCAGCCGGCACTGGCTGAGCACTCGTAAGGCCGAAGGAAACACGTATCCCACCGTTGAGCATTATGTGACCTTTGACAGCCCGCACGGCGGAGTCAAGCTATCGAATTCTGCGATTTTGCGGTTGCTTTTCCATTTTAACACCTGGTGGTCCGAGGCCGTGATGAATGGGACGAATTCATTGAACAACAAATCAGCTAGAGAGGGAGGTCATACTGGATGGAATTACAAAAATATTTTAGATCCCACTCCCAAAAACCTCCTTCTTTCAGCCGAGGATGAAACGCTTCTAGGTCCTTTTCCATTTATCGCACCGGATGGCATAACTGGCACGGCCTTAGGAAAAGGGCGTATCATGAAACCCAAGGGCTTCTTTACACTGCTCGATCTTTTTGGATCGGTTCCGAACGGATATTGTGAGCAATTCATTGGCGGCTGGGGCCTGCAGGTCTTTGCGGACATGGCTGAACCGGCGATCGACAAGGGAACGCATTCCATTCAGAATGTTCCGCGTTCTTTTATCGCGGCGGCCCGTTTTCTGGCCAAGGGGAAGCAGCCTTATATGGGGACCTTCAGCGACCCCGGCGGATTATTATCGAAACAGGATGCGACGTTTCTCCCCGGCAGCGGGCCGTGTGCGGCTCAGCCAAGCACCTTGAGTCCAGCCTTGGTGAGTCATACCCTCGAGGCGCCGGCAGGAACCATCCTGGAAGGGCCGCTATTTTTCGATAAAGCGCAGACCTTGACGATCTCGGCGTTGTTGACCGGTCCTGAGGGCAATGTCAGGATCTTGAATGCCCAGGGAGTGGAGCTGCCGCGTTTGAATTACCAGGAATCCCCTTTTGAAAGCAACGGAAAACTCATCACATTCTTAGTGGATGTCTCGGCCGGTCAGGGCATTCTCCGTCTGGAGGCAGGAAGCGAGGATTTAGGCGCCCAGATCACTGTTGCCTATGAAGGGGACCTCTATGCAACAACCAGCGCGCTTAATCTTCACAACGCCTTGGGCAGCGCCGTGACGGTGCAGGCAGCGATCGTGGACAACAGCAATGGAACAGTAATTATCGGCCAAAGCGGTAGCGGCCAAGTTACCCTCACGAGGGTCGATGCAACGTCTTTGGTCTTGGATGTCTTTGATGACGGCCAGCACGGCGACAACGCCGCAGGCGATGGGATATTTGGCGTTGTTGTTCCTGCCAGTGAGCTTACCGCGGCCGCCCGCTATCCACTGAAGATAGAGATGAAGATCAATTACGTCAGTGGCGAGATCCTCCACCGGATGGGCGATGGGATGTTTTATGTGGACTCCGAAGCCGGGGACAGCGAAGACACCGTCACCGAGCGTCTCATCGATAGTGACGGCAATGGATTAGCCGAGGCTTTAGGGCTGGATATCACAGTAAACGTCAAGGAAAATAGTTCCCTTTCGTTGACTGCGGATGTTTTAGTTGCAGGAAAAAAGGTGAGCTTTTTAAGAGAGGCCTTTGAAGTCAATAATGCGCCAGTCACCAAAACAGTCACTTTGAAAGTTCCAGCCAAACTGCTGCAGACTCTGGGCCCGGACGTGCAGCTTACCTTAAGCGATATCTCTCTTTATGAAAATGTCCATGCCTTGTTTCTGGATTCGGTCCCGGATCATACGACACAGCCGGTGGACCTGAGTCTGGTGGAGACGCCCGAGGCCCCGGCGCTTTTCGCCTGCCTGCCCAGTTACGGCCCTCATAACGGCGGGTATGAGGCCCTCTTCAGCGGCCGCAATCTTGACCTTGTCACAGAGGTCTACTTCGGGACACAGAAGGCCCCTTCCTTTGAGATCATTAATGACCATAAATTATCGGTCACTGTCCCTCCCTGGGACGGGGCAAACGATAAGGTGGCCATCAAGGTGGTGACCCCATGGCATCAGGTTTCCAGATCGTTTTTGTTCGAATACTTCACGCCCAACCGTCCGCCGGTTTTGGCGCCCATCGGCCACCAGACGGTCAACGAAGGCCAGCTGCTTCAATTTTCTGTTCAGGCCACCGATCCCAACGGCGATGCGATCACGCTGTCGGCCCGGCTGGCCGATGGCAGCCCGCTTGGCACGATCGGCGCTTCCTTCACTGATAACGGCAGCGGCTCCGGGAGCTTCTCCTGGACCCCAACCACCGATCAGGGGGGAGCCGATTATCAGATAGTGTTTGAGGCCAGAGACACGCAGAGCCTCAGTGATTCCGAGATGATCACGATCCACGTGCTCGATGTTGGTGGTAATCAGGCGCCGGTCCTGAATCCCATCGGAGACAAGTCCGTGGATGAAGGCCAGGCCCTGACCTTTACCGTGAGCGCGACCGATCCGGATGGTGATGTTTTAACGTATTCGGCTAGCCCTTTACCACCGGGCGCTTCGTTGAATGGCACCACCGGCGTCTTCACCTGGACGCCGGGCTTTACCCAGGCCGGCAGTTACCCTGTGACCTTTACGGTATCCGATGGCAGTTTAACCGATAGTGAAATGATCACCATTGAGGTTACGAATGTCAACCGGGCGCCGGTCGCCAACGCGGGATTGGATCAGACCGTTCAAGTGGGCACGGTGGTCAGCTTTGATGGGAGCGCCAGCAGCGATCCGGATGGAGATGCCCTCACTTACAATTGGGACTTTGGCGATGGAGGGACCGCCGCCGGCCAGAAAGTCACGCACACCTACACCGGCGTCAACACCTACACCGTGACCCTGACAGTCAGCGATGGCAGCTTGAGCAGCGCGGATTCCCTGGAGGTTATTGTCACCCCCAAAAGCTTCAGCGACAACTTCAACCGGCCCAACTCAACCTCCTTGGGCAAAGACTGGAGTGAGGTCAAAGGGGATCTCAGAATAGCTAGCCAGGAGTTAAGAAACTTGGCGTTCCCCATGGTTCATCTGGCCGTTGTGCCGGCTTTATCTGGATTGACTCAGGAAGCGGAGGCGGATTTCCTTTCCACCCTTCATTTAGGGAAGCCGCAGTTTGGGGTTGTCGTGCGCTATCAGGATTCGCTCAACTATTACGTGATGTACCGTCAGACCGGCCCGAGGGCGGCGGACAATCAGCTTCGCATCGCACGGGTGAGGAACGGCACCGAGCAGATCCTGAAAAGCAAGACCGTCTCAAAGCCGGGCCTAAACCGGTTTTTCCGTCTGGGTGCATCGGTCAGCGGATCGACCCTCAAACTGAAGCTCGACGGAGTCGATCAGCTCACGGTTGAGGACGGCGCTTATCCCCGGGGCGCGGCCGGAATCTTTGTCAACAGAGGTTCGTTGCCTTTAGACCACCGGGCGGATAATTTCAGCGCCCAGGTGCGATAATGCCTCAATGCCTCTTAGCATAAATTTTTGATGGGTCGGGGAGTCCCTTGACTTCGCTCGGGATCCTGAGCTTGTCGAAGGATTTTGCCCCGACCCCTCATCCCGCCCCGGCCTTCGCGATGGGTGGGCCGGGGTGGAACGTCCGCCACAAAACATGGCGGATCCGCCAAGATTTTTGGCGGAAAGTGACGAGGGATCTCTTGAGATCCTTCAGCCCCTGAATTCTTCAGAATTTCCCCTGGAATTTTCCCTGGACGGCTTCCCTTCGGCAGGATGACGCATGACATCCGGCCTTCCCTAGAAGCGAATAAAGATAACTTGAGTTTGGCACTTTTTCGGGCTTTTGGGCCGTATTTTCAGGTAGTTCTCGTCGAGAAAGCAATTTTGTGGTATCGAAAACCTGTTTTTGCGATCCGAGAGACTTTTCCGACGACAAATTCGAAAATTTGCCAAACTCAAGGATAATAAGAACAACCATTTGTTACCAGCAACGAAAAGGAGAGAGACTCATGAAAACGATTAAAAGAAAGATTATTGCTCTGGGTTTGATTTGCTTGGCGCTGGCATCCCCCAGCGCGCACGCCTCGGTTGTCATCAACGAAATTCTTGCCGATCCGCCCAGCGGACCCGCCGGCGACGCCAACGCCGATGGAAAGACCTCATCCACCCAGGATGAATTTATTGAGTTGTTGAATTTTGGAACAAGCCCGATGGATCTTTCGGGCTGGATTATTGCCGATGCCTTAAAGCCAAGGCATATTTTTCCTTTTGGAACAGCGTTATCGGCCTTCCAGTACCTTGTCGTTTTTGGCGGCGGCCAGCCAAATTTGCCGCAGATCCAATATCAGGTGGCATCCGAAGGTACACTGGGTTTGAATAACACTAACGAAGATGTCTTTTTGTATGACCCCTCCGGAAACCTTATAGATCACCTCCATTACGGCGCCGAGGGAGACAAAAACCAGTCTCTGGCGCGTTCTTCGGAAGGGGAAGGAACTGGTTTTGTCTTGCATTCCACGATTCCGGAAGCCCAAGGAAGAATATTTTCTCCTGGACAGAGCCTTGACGGACAATTAAGATATACGCCACCAACAGATCCTGAGATTCCACCCACGGCCGTGCCGGAGCTTCCGGTGTGGCTTTATGCGATTTTGGGAGGAATCATGATCGCCTTGCAAAGGAAAGAAAGACACAAAATATATGCAAGCGCAATTCGCCCCCCAAGATGAGCCCTTGAACCGCATTAAAACGCGAATCCTTTTCCTATATATTTTAACGTTTTTATTCTTTTCCGGTTGTGCCTCGACTTTAAGGACCTCACCGGATTTTCCCCAGAAAATCTCCCATATCAAGACGATTGCCGTTCTCCCGGCGCATGTTGAGGTTTATAAAATCACTGCGGGAGGCGTAACCGAATTGATCGACGAATGGTCGGACGATGCCAAACAATGGATCCAAGAGGCCCTGAAGGAGCACCTTGGCAGCCGGTACAGCTTTAACATCAAATTCATCCCCGAAGACTGGCTTAAAACCAAGCATAAACGGCTCTGGAAAGACAACGAGTCGCTTTTTGACAGTGTGGCCTACAGCGCCCTTCTTCACGCCTATCCAGGGGTTCATACGTTTCCTTCCAAGGTGAAAAATTTTGATTATACGCTAGGTCAAGAATTCGAAGAGCTCGCTCGTGTCTGCGAGGCGGATGGGATTTTATTCATTCGGGGGCTGGATTATGAGGCCACCATGGGCCGCCAAATTTTAAACTTTTGGAACTTCACGATAGGAATGGCCTTGGGGGTCATCCCGCTTTCAACCGAACCCAGTTTTATGGTGATGGGGATCGTCGATCATTCCACAGGCGATGTGGAATGGTTCAAAACAAGCCCGGGAGATATGCAGTATAGTTTTAAGGATAAAGAACAGATCAACTCTCTGGTGGAGTGGTTAACGCGAGATTTCCTGAAGACACCATGAAAAAAACGGTCTTCTTTTTTTTCATTCTTCTCGCGGTGCCTTTCTCCGGCTGCGCAACGGTTTCTATGCCCAGCATGGGGGAGAGCGGCTACAGCCTTGAAGAAGACGAGCGGCGAATGCATAAGCGCGCTCAAGAGGACTGCGAGATCTTGGATGACAGCGGACATCTTTATGAGGACAAAAAACTGGAAGACTACCTCACTCAACTGGCCAATCGGCTTTTGCCTCCGGATATCCCTCAAGAGAGTCTGCGTATGGAAGTCAAGGTGATCCGTGACCCATTATTGAACGCCTTTGCCCTGCCCAACGGAAGGATCTATGTCCATACCGGTATCCTGGCCGCCGCAGAAAATGAGGCGCAGATTGCGGCTTTGCTTTCTCACGAGATGACCCATGTCATCAACCGGCATTCCTTAAGACAATTCCGCTCTTTGATCAACAAGAGTGCCTTTTTCTCCACCATCGAAATGCCGCTGGCGGCTGCGGGGGGAGAGCTGGGGCTTATCTTAGGACAGCTCACGATGGTCTCTTCCATCTATGGATTTTCAAGAGAGATGGAACGCGAGGCGGACCGCCAAGGCTTCGAGATGATGCGGACGAATGGTTATGATGTCAGAGAGGCGCCCAAGCTTTTTGAGCTCCTCAAGCAGTTTATTGAGGATGAGGAGATCAAGGAGCCTTTTTTCTTTTCCAGCCACCCGCATGTGGTCGCACGGATTAAGAGCTTTAACGATCTGATTCAGGAGAAAGGCGTGTCCAAAGAAGGGGAGGCCAAAACAGGGGCAGAGACCTACACTCAGTTCATTCGAAAGCTCACCCTTGATAATTTTCAGTTGTTTCTGGAGGCCGGAATGTTTAATGCAGCGAAAAGATCCATTGGAAATTTTATAGAGAAGAATCCCGAAAGCGTTGAGGGGTATTTTTATCTGGGAGAACTTTACCGTCAGCGCCAGGAAAAATCCAAGCGCCGGAAAAAATACGATAAGCCGGCAGATTATCGGGAGGCCCTTAAAGCCTATGATCAGGCCCTGAGTTTAGATCCGGGTTATGCCGCTGCTTTCCGGGGGAAGGGCCGGGTGCTGCAAAAGCAGGGCGATAAGACCGCGGCAAAAGAGGCTTTTAAACAGTATTTAAATTTAGCGCCACAGGCCGATGACCGCGAATATATCGAACAATTTTCGGCCCAGAATTAACAAGGAAAAACCCCAATGGTGAGACGAATCATCCTCTCTCTGGCGATTTTGTGGCTAGGGGGATGCGCCAGCTTATCTCCCTGGAATGATCTCTCCAAAGAGGAATATAAAGATCGGGCCAGGAGATTCAAAGCCCAGGTCCCCTTAGGCTGGATGCGGTATAATTTGTTGCCTTATTTCGTTATGACCAAGGACGGGACGGTCTTAAACCGCATTGCTGTTGAGCGTTATCCTTTCGATAAAAATTTGGAATTCATTGAGAAGAAATTCACCTCCGACATGACGCCCCAGGACATCGCGGAGCTGGAGCTTGATAACCTCAAGTCGAATAAAAATATAAGCCAATTTCAACTCCTGGGCAATAAGCCCGCCGCCATCGATAACCTTCCCGCCTTCTGGATTGAATACACCTACAGCACCGTTGGGGGCCTCAAAATCCATGGACTTCATTACGGTTTTTTAAAGGACAAGTGGGTCTATCGGATTCTTTATGAGGCGCCGGAACAACATTATTTCAAAAAATATCAAGGGGACTTCAAACGGTTTATCGAGAGCTTTAAATTGATGTAATGGCCTTTCGATTTGATTTGATGACCTTCCTGATTTTAAAATTCATCATTCTGTGTTAGAATAACACCCCTTTAAAAGGGCATGCTTATTTTGAACGAAAGGGTCCAAGCGGTGTCTTATCTAGTCCTCGCCAGAAAATATCGTCCACAAAAATTTAGTGAGTTGATCGGTCAGGAGCACATCACCAGACTTTTGGAAAGCGCGATTGTGACGAATCGAGTGGCCCATGCCTTTCTTTTTTCCGGGCCGCGGGGGATCGGCAAGACGTCCTGCGCCAGGATCCTGGCCAAATCCTTAAACTGCCAGCAGGCCCGCCTTGCCGAGCAGGCGAGGCAGGCCCCGACGACCAGCCCTTGCGGGGAGTGCGCCTCCTGCCGGGAGATCGCCCAATCAATCAGTTTCGATGTCCTGGAAATCGACGGCGCCTCCAACCGCGGCATTGATGAAATCCGTCTTTTAAGGGAAAACGTCAAATTCGCCCCCAGCCACGGTCGCTACAAAATCTATATCGTGGATGAGGTCCACATGTTGACGCTGGAGGCGTTTAATGCGCTCCTCAAGACCCTGGAAGAACCCCCGGAACACGTCAAATTCATTTTTGCCACGACCAACCCCCATAAAGTCCCCTCCACGATCATCTCGCGCTGCCAGAGATTTGATTTTAAACGGATCCCGGTTAAAACCATCATGGGGGCCTTGGAGGAAATCTCCCAAAAAGAAAATTTCCAGATTGATGAAGAGGCGGTTTTTGCCGTGGCCAAGGCCGCCTCGGGCAGCCTCAGAGATGCGCTAAGCATTTTAGACCAGTTGAGCGCCATCAGCGAGAGGACGATCAAAGTCACGGATGTCTCTTCCATGTTGGGATTGGTGGAAACAGAATTGACCTTCGAGCTGGTAGACTCTATTGCAAAAAAAGATTGTCGGGCCGCGCTTGTGGTCTTTGACAAGATCATCGAGCAAGGCAAAGACTTAAAACAACTGGAACGGGATCTGATCGAGCACTTCCGGAATCTGATGATCATGAAGATTGGAGGCAAGTCTTTAGGACGGCTGGTGGATTGTCCTGTGGCGATTAAGGAGATGCTTTTGAATCAATCCGGGAAGTTTTCTTTAGAAGAGATTTTAAAAGCCATTGAGCTGATCATCGAAGCCCAAGAAGTCTCTCGGATCATGGAATCGGGCCGTTTTCCTTTGGAGATGGCCTTGGCTAAGCTCACATATTCGCCCTCATCCTTAGAGGAGGTCAACAGTGTGCCCGAAGAGAAAGAGCCTCAGCCCATGATAATAAATCCCTCTGTGCCGCCCGGCCCTGTTCATAGAGACGGCGAAGAGGCTTCCAATCGACAGGAAGACTTGGATTTGGAAAAGATCAAGCGGTCCTGGAGCGCCTTGACCTATGCCGTCAGCCGGGAAAAGATGTCGGTCGCAACCTTCCTTCAGGAAGGAAGCCCCTTTGAGCTCAAAGGCTCCCGGTTAACCATTGCCTTTTCCAAAGAAGCCGGTTTTCAAAAAGAGGCCTTGGAGCATAAAGAGAATTTGCAGCTTCTGGAGAAGGTCTTTTCCGAGAAACTCCAGGGGAAGGTGTCGATTGAATTGAAGGTCATCGAAAATTATAAGCCGGAAGACGAAGAGCCTATTGTGAAAAGCGCCCTTAAGACGTTCAAGGGCAAGGTCGTCAACAAGTGGCATCAGTAGCGTATTAAGAGAAGATTGACGTGGGACGTAAGATGTAAGACTAAGATGTAAGACGTGGATAATCGAGCCGAAAGACGTCTAACATCTCACGTCTTACGTCCCTCGTAAATTAGAGTTAAATCGAAGATATGTTCTATCCCAGATTAATGGAAGATCTCCTCGATCAATTGATCCGGCTTCCGGGGATCGGCCGCCGGAGCGCAGAACGCATTGTTTTCTGGCTTCTCAATCAGCCCGCGCCACAGGCAGAGGATTTGGCCGGCGCCATTGTGCAGCTCAAAAAGGGACTGAAATTCTGTCAGGCCTGCAACAATTTGAGCGAGCAGGATGTCTGCTTGATCTGCAGCGACCCCGGCCGGGACAACACGATTTTATGCATTGTGGAAGAGCCCAAGGATTTATTGGCCATCGAACGGACCGGCACCTACCGCGGCCACTATCATGTTTTGCTGGGAACGATTTCTCCGGCGGAAGGCAAAGGCCCGGAAGATCTCAAAATCCGGCACCTGTTAAAACGCCTTGATTCGTCCAAAATCCGGGAAGTGGTCATTGCGACAGATCCGGATGCCGAAGGTGAGACGACCGCTTTGTATCTCGCGCAAGAACTGAAAAATACCGGAGTTCAAGTGAGCCGGATCGGATTAGGGATTCCCATCGGGAGCTCGTTAGAGTACGCGGATCTTTCGACCCTGAGTATCTCGATGGCCTCCCGAAGGCAGATGGAATAGGGGGGGGGGTAAGATCAATAAAAAGGGGGGGCGCCGCCTTTGGCGGCGCCCCCCCTTTTTATCTTTCCTTTTATAATGCAATCACGGTTACCGTAACCGTGGGCGTGGCCGGAAAGATTTCATCCGCCAGGGAGTTGTACTGAACGGCACTGCTGGTATCAAAGCTCACCCGGATTTTATGGCTGGCGACACCATTTTGCATAGTGATGGGAGAGGAAAAGGTCGTGACATCAGGACTGATAGGATCGGATATTGTGACGGTGCAGGCCGCTTCCAAAGCAGAGTTCGCGGTGTACTGGCAGCCTCCATTGGACCCATTGGTCGCGATTGTATACCTCGAGCCGTCATTGCCTTTGATCTTGAAGACCTGAGAGGGTGTGACTCGGGATTGGGTGTACGTCCCATCAGGGACACTGAGTCCGCTTAAGAACTGTCCTGCCGCCGCTCCTGAGCTGACCGAGGCAATGTCGATCGCGGTGGATGTCCCTTCAAACACAGTCACCCAGCTTGAGCCATTCCAGAGTTCGAGTTTGGAAATTCGCACCTCATAGGCATTGGCCGGCCCGTTGGCCCAGCCGGTCGTGGCTATCAAGAAAGAGAAAAGGATCCCTGCCACGATTGAGATTTTTATTCTCATGGGATCAGCCCGGCTTTCATGTTCGTCCTGCCTCGACGGTCAAGCCACCGGTTTCCTGCCATTTTTCCACGGTCACATCGAAGCTGCGTTCCACCGGAATCAATACATCTTCTTTCAGATCTTTTTGAGGGAAGGCCTCGGAAGAGAAGCGGAATACGTCTTTGAAATCAAAGAAGCTGGCAAAGGCCATATTGATTCGGATACGTCCTCCGTACTCTTGCTCGCCTTTGTTGTCATCCCAGGTATAAAACTCCAGACGCAAGGCCTCGTTGACCTTGGCTTCCAGCCGGCTTTTCCATCCTGTTCTGTCGTCGAATTTTTTAAAGTCATACCACAAGCCGCTGCCGTATAGTTTCAGCCAGGGAAGATAGGGAAGAGGAAAACCCAGTTCCGCATCTACGCCATCCACCGCTTCTTCATAGATGTTCACGGAGGCGGAATCCTGGATCCGTTTTTTGTTGGTGATTCCGCCGAAATAGGAATTCGCCCGAAACTCGATGATCTGGCCTAAGGCCTCTAGACCCAGTCCCAGCCGTCCATGGCGGTGAAGATCCTGGTAGTCGGCAAAAAGATTGGCACCCCAGATCCAGTTCTCGGAGGCCAATCTTCGATATCCTATTCCTAAGTTGGAAGTCGTTCGACCAGCCCGCACGTGGACCCGCGGCTGGATAAACAGGGCATCGGTTTTGTCCGGATTTTGATGGAAGGGTTGGACAGTTTGGAAATAAAACAGGGGGTTTTTATCAGTTTCGAGTTGGGCAGAAAACTCTATGCGTTTGACCCAGGCCGGAATGTCTTCTGAGGAATTAGAGGAATTATCTTCAGCCTGAATCCAAGGGGAGGCGAGCAAGGCCAAGGTTACGAACACAAAGAGAAATAATAATAAAGGAAGGATCCGCGAACTTCCCATTTTTTCCCTAAACATGGTTGTACTTTATCATAAGAACTTTCGCTCGCAAGGGAAAAATCGATTTTTTTGATCAATGTATTTTTTAATCTTTGGAATCGGCTTTTTTCCGCCAGAGCCGGATCCCTACCTGTTCGCCTAACGGCCCGCCTCGCGAGCTCGGCGAGCGGGCTCGGCAAGGCGGGCGAAACCGCTGCCATCTGGCGGGCAGGCGCCTTTGGCGGAAATCTCTGGAATCATAAGCCAATTTACGGGGTTTATCCCGTAAAGAGCCACGCCACTCCAACTCTTCACGGGGTTTACCAGCGTTCCCGCCGGCCACCACCGCCGTAACCACCTCCCGCGCGGCCGCCTTTTCTGCCGCTATCGGACTTGGGCCGCGCTTCATTGACCGTCAGGGATCGACCTTTAAGGTCCTGGCCGTTTAAAGCGTTCATCGCGGCCTGAGCCTCTTGACTGGAAGGCATTTCCACGAACCCGAATCCCCGCGGTTCACCGCTAAACTTATCTTTGATAATGGAGGCATTGTTGACTGATCCAAATTTCCCGAATGCCTGACGAAGATCATCTTCCGTTACTTCCCGGGCTAAATTACCAACATAGATATTCATTTATTGCTCCTTGATTATTTCGATTCATACATTTTTAAAGAGGAATTTATCGATTTAAACTATGTTCATGCTTAACAACTCTATTTTTCTTTAAACTCCTCCTTTCCGGTTAGAAATCTTAACCTCAGCATAAGAATGATTACCTGCGTGAATGTCTTTGTCGACTATGACTACTAAATCTCAAGCCCCCTCGAAAGGGTTTAAATCGAACAGTCCCTCGAGGCTGTTCAAATTCCTCCGCTGGGATTTCCGGATGTTTCGCCACGGGCAATTGCATCTGGATCAGCCGTTCGATATTTTTCACGTCAAGGCGCTGATCGGGCGTGGCAAAGGAGATCGCGCGCCCCTTGCAGCCGGCCCTGCCTGTGCGGCCGATGCGATGGACATAATTTTCGACATCTTCCGGCAAATCATAATTAATCACCAGCTCTATGCGCGTCACATCGAGGCCGCGCGCCGCGATATCGGTCGCCGCGAGGATGCGGTAGCGCCCGGATTTAAATCCTTCCAGGGCTTCACGTCGCTGAGGAAGCGACTTATCCGAGTGAATCTCTGCCGCCCCGTGACCCATGGCGCGGATGGCTTTCGTAATTTTGTGGGCGCTGTGCTTGGTCCGGAGAAATAAAAGCACCGAACCATGATACTGCGCCAACACCTTACTTAGAAGATCGATTTTAGCTTCGCGTTTCACGATATAAAGCTCCTGGGTGATATGCTCGGCGGTCGTGCCGGAGGGTGCGATTTCCACATGAACAGGGAGTTTCATATACCTGTTGACCATCCGCATAATCTCTGCAGGCATGGTCGCTGAAAAAAGCATGGTCTGGCGTTCCCTGGTTAGGTTTTTAAGGATTTGTTCGACCTGCGGCGCGAAACCCATATCCAGCATGCGGTCCGCTTCATCGAGAACGAGCATATTAACCTTGACCAGCGGAATATGACGGCTCTCCATATGGTCAATAAACCGTCCCGGTGTGGCGATGATGATAGAGGGGTGCCTGCGCAGGGCATCCATTTGGGGTTGCATAGGAGCGCCACCGATAAGACAGGCCGTTTTCATCCCAAAAGGATGCGCCAGCATGCGAACGGCCTCATCAATCTGAATGGCAAGCTCGCGCGTTGGCGCCAGCACAATGGCCATGCCTTTTTTCTGGGCGAGATGCTGAATCATCGGGATGGCGAACGCATGTGTCTTGCCGGTGCCGGTCTGGGCGATTCCTATAACATCTTTACCTTCCATAGCCAGAGGGATGGCCTTGCGTTGAATGGGCGTCGGCGTTTTGAAGTTCAGGCGATCTAATATCTCCAAGATTCTCGGCGCAATGCCCAGGCCAAAAAAGCTTTGCAAGGCCTCAGAACCTACTTTCGGGGGATAATTACCATGAGGCATGCCTCTGTGTATAGCGAAATTTTGAGAGGCTGTCAATAAATTAGTTGACTGATGTTGACTGGGCCTTAAGATATATCTGCCAAGTCGCATAAGATCGTTTACAGTCTTTAAGTGTGTTAGGACTAGCACGAGATCGTTTACACTTGGCAAAACTGTTTTACCGGTATCCGTTTTTCCACAGGCTCACGAAGTTTGTATTCCATGGTCTTGACCAGTTCCCGTGGCGCTTTTTCGTTAGCTTGATAATACACGGTTAATGTTTGATCTTTAGTGTTAATATTTGACTGATTTCACTGATTGTTTTTCCAACCTTGCTGAGCTCAACACATTCTTTGCGTAGCTTTATTTCTTCTTCTGTTGTTTGACTTTTTTTTGTCCATAGTTGCCTCCTTTTCAAGAGGCACTATCTTAACAGTGTAAACGATCTTATGAAAATTCAACTGTAAACGATGTTATGCGGGTCGCCAAATAATACATAAGATAGGAGAGAGCCATGCCCGCAAAAGCCAATCCATCCGTTTCAAAAGCTCTGGTCGTCTATCCCGTGAAGAAACTCCCGGTCAACAGCTATTCCTCGCTTGTCAAGGCTGTCCGGCAGGAGCTTCAGGAGCTGGATTTTTTCATCACCCGCCGCACGGCGCTCGGTTACTGGCGGGTGGGGGAATTCATCCATGAGCACCTGCTGGAGCACAGAATCCGGGCGGAGCACAACACCGGGTTTTTTGAGCAGCTCGCCCGGGACGCGGGACGGGATTCCAGCACCCTGCAGAAAATGGTAAGGTTTTACCGGGCCTACCCAAATCTGGCCCGCGGGCCAGATTTGACCTGGAGCCATTACCGCGTGCTGATGGGGGTCAAGGACAAAGAGCAAAGACATAAGCTGGAGAAAGAGATCGTCCGGAAAAACTGGGACGCCCAGCAACTGCAAGAGCATTTACGCACAAGACGCGAACATGAGACGGCACCGGATGATGAAAAACCTGTGCTGCAGTTAAACGTCACCCGCGGGCATCTGAACATCTACAAGGTGCTGGCGACAGAACTGTTGCCCGGAGGGAAACCCACCCTTTTGATCGACTACGGTTTTGGCGTGCGCCGGGTTTTTCCTACGGGAGAAGGGAAAGGTTTCAAAGACGGCGATCTCTTGGAGCGCTCGGGTGGGCGGTACGTGAAAACGGACGTTGAAGACAAGCTGCGCTACACGTACAAGGCGTACGTGGAGCGGGTGGTGGACGGCGATACGCTGCTGGTGTTGATCGAGGGCGGCGGGGGAAATCTGGTTAAGGAGCGGCTGCGTCTGCGCGGGATCGACTGCCCGGAGATGAAGACCGAAGCCGGCCAGCGGGCAAAGCGCTTTGTCGAAGGGAAACTAAAAGGCCTTCCCTTTATTATTATCCGCACCTACAAAGAAGAAGTGGACATTCATGCCCGCTACGTTGCCGATGTGTTTTACCTGCCCCGACAGTATCGTCGGGATCTCCCAGAAGAGACCGATGAGGCGGCGGTTGCCGCTCAAGGGAATTTTCTAAACCAGGAGCTTTTGGACGCTGGAATGGCTGTGCCATTTTTGTGAGACTACTAAAATGACGAAACCCCTCATTTCACAGACAGCTTACATCATCTCAAGGTGGTGAGCAAGCCCCGAACAAGATAAGCCTCACTGCGTTCGGCACTATCTTGTCCATAGGGGCTATCGCCCCTCTGGCGCTCCAGAATGCTCCTCTTCGTCGCATTCTTCCGCTGTCACCCCTTGGGGGATTGCCCACAATCCCCCCAAACCCCCTGTGGTTGTATCGGAATTTCATCTTTGAAATTCCGATACAAT
>CAZUJQ010000023.1:0-27737 GCA_964620805.1 uncultured Planctomycetales bacterium
GTCGAAAGCCTTTCTTCTTACGACGATATTTTCAAAAATTTGCCAAACTCAAGATGTTTTCAATGCGCAAACATATCTCGAGTATCTCGAAAAGATTCTACGCAGTTATGCGCCTCGCAAAATCTATCTTATCCAGGACAATGCTTCTTATCACAAAGATCGCACTGTATGGGATTGGTTCAGCAACCATCGCAAGCATATCGAGGTCTTCAATCTTCCGGCCTATTCTCCAGACCTAAACACCTTAGAAAGAATCTGGCGTCATACACGTCACTGTGGAACACACAACAGATACTTCAAAACACAACTGGAACTGATGTTAACTCTAACTTCAACCTTTCGAAGCATTCAACACAATCCTCGACAGGTTATGGGATACTTACGACCTTATCAATAAATTGATGTAGCTTTATTTATGCAAGCCTATATAGAACCTGTCAGCCAGTAGATGAGGCATATAAATTTTTGTATCGATATATCTTGGACACTTTAGATAGAATTAAGGAATTCGCTCAAATTCGTACGAAAGCTTCTGTCATAGCCAACCATGCTGATTCCAGGGAGGTAAAACTTCCCAAAGGAATTGATATGATTTTCACATCGCCGCCTTATATTGGTCTTATCGATTATTATGAGCAACACAAATATGCCTATGAGTTTTTGGGGTTAGAAAACAATGAAACGCGTGAAATCGGCGCGGCCAAAAACGGCCAGTCTGAACAGGCAAAGAAAGATTATATTAAAGGAATAAATGATGTGTTGTTGCATACAAGGGATTACATGGCCAAGGATGGCCTTGCTTTGATTGTTGTCAATGATAAATTCAATTTATACAAACCAGAAGAAGTTGGTTTTAAATCTGTCGGCCGTGTTGAACGGCACGTGAATAGAAGAACAGGTCGAAGAGAAGGTGCATTTTACGAAAGTATTTTGATTTGGGAAAAAATATGATTACAAAAGAGACCCATTTGAAGATCAAAGGATACCTTGAGGGTTTTATTCAAGGGATGGTGGATGAGGCCAAACAAAGTGGATTTGATCCCAAACAACTCCGCCCCATCCGAACATCCTCCCAGGATGGCGATTTAAAACCTTTTCACGAATCTCTTTTACCAGATGGCATTTTAAAAGTTACTGAATTTGAACGATCATTTTCCACAAAACTAGGTACCACTTTTGAGATTAATTGCTTTAGATAATCACAAAGATGCTGCGCGAGGATACCGTGTTAAAGGGGTTATATCTTTAAACGCAATTAAAAAGATTGAAGAAATCGTTAGCAAGATCGGTAATGGGGGCATGAAGAGGCCTTTTCCTAAACCCAATAAAGGTCAATGCCTCGAAGCTACGGGAAGGCTATTGCAGATTTATGGAATCTTACAGGCGCGTTATTCCAAGGTTAAAGCTTATTATGCCACAGCATACAATCCTTATGGTATTGAGAAATCGACGTACAAACATAGTTTCGTTTTGAATTACATGGATGTTGATAATGAGGTTTTGCTTGGCAAGGAATTTTGGGATTTGGTTGGCGGAGATGAAACTTACGAGGGAATACTTGGGATTTATCAAGAAGTTGGTCGTGATAAAGGACCGGATATGTTGGACCAACTTGCTTTAGGGTATTAAGGAAAGGGGAAGATCAAGATGTTATCAAGAAATACGAACAGAATCAGGCCAAAGGAACTTAAATGAATTAATCTTTCTGAGATCTTCCCATTTTCTAAAGCTCGTGTCTCGTGCGTAAGCGAGAACGGGCTTTTTTCTTTAATTTTCTCGGTTACTTGAAAATCCATTTGCTTTTTTTATGCAACTCCTATAGGATGCTTTCGCCATGATCTCCAAAGGATGGATCAAGAAGCTTTTTAAAGAGGCCGATTCCTGGATCCGAGAAGGGATCATGGATACCACCCAGGTGGCTCGCCTCAAGGACTATTACGCCAAATCCTTAGGTTATAACCGATTCATTTCCTCTATTTATATCCTTGGTGCTATTCTTTTGGGTCTGGGCCTTATCCTTTTTATCGCCTCCAACTGGGAGAGGTTGGGGGTGGGTTTTAAGGTGGGGTTGGTCTTTGCGTGCATTGCGGGATTTAACTTTGTCGGATACCGTTATCGTTTTGAAAAAGAATATTACACGCGATTAGGGCAGGCGCTCCTTTTTTTGGGGGCGATTTCGTTTGGCGTGGGGATTTGGCTGATCGCCCAGATCTTTCAGTTCCCCTATAATTATGAGGATGGGGTGCTCTTTTGGATTTTGGGTCTTTTGCCGGTTGTGTTTTTGGTGCGGATACCGAGCATCCTCATTCTGGTTTCCATTCTTCTGCCCATTTGGCTCGGCGTTCTGATTGCGAATACTCCCCAGCGCATTTTTTACCCTTTCTTTTTATTGCTCGCCCTAGTTGGATATCTTGTCTATCGCCAGAAGCAAAGATCAGCCCTCTTTTTTGTGATCGTCAGTGGGGGGATTTGGATCACGCATTATCTTTCCGTCAGGCTGATGGAGCTTCCTGCGTGGTCGCAGACCCCAGAGAGCCTGCCCATTTTTCTTCTGTATTGCAATCTGTTTACGGCTTACGGTTTTGTCCTTTACGGCCTGGGGATGCGGCACAACCAGCATAAAAATTTTAGTGAACTTTCAATCACCTATAAGCTGTCAGCGCTTTTGCTTATTTTTCTCAGCCATTATGCCCTGACGTTTGTTCATCATACATTCGCTGGAGCCAGTTCTAGATTTGGAGATGTCTATTTAAATCCCGCGGCGGGAATCGTTTATGTCCTTTATCTAGCGGGCTGGGTTTTATCCTTAAAGAGGATTTTTAAGGCGAGCGACCCGGAGTCCAAAAGGGAAGCCCAGGGCATTCTATTGTTTTTATTCCTGCAGACCTTGTTGATGGCGGTGGGGGCTTGCGGGCAACGGGTGGTCTCCTTTGCTTATAATGTTTTGCTTTTTGCTGAAACTTTAGGGTTCCTTTATCTGGGGTATTTGTTGAGGGCAGAAAGTATTTTTCGCTTGGCGTTGTGGGTTTTTGCTTTAAATGTCTTAGCCAGATATTTTGATACGTTTTGGAACATCCTGCCGAGGTCTCTGTTTTTTATCCTCGGCGGGATTCTTTTGATCGGCGGTGGGATTTACCTGGAAAGAAAGCGAAAGGCGATAGAGCAGAAGATGAAGCTCAATCCCGATGGGAATCGGGATTGAGTGGAATGTCCCTGAAAAGATATGAACAGAAAATCTCTCTTTATAGCGGTGATCGCAGCCCAGTTGTTATTCCTGACCGGCATGATCATTTTTCACCGGGCCAGAATCCAATCGGGCACCCGGATTCTTTTGGAGACGACACCCGTGGATCCCTTCAGTGTCTTTCGGGGCCGGTATATTGATTTGAATTACAAGATCTCGACCATCCCCCTGGGTTTATTGCGGGAGGACCAAGCCAGGATAAAAGAGGGCGACGATATTTACGTCATCTTGGAAAAGAAGGGTCGGTTCTGGGAACCTGTCTTTGTCGAAGATCGACTGCCGATCAACACGCATATTTTTTTGAAAGGAAAGGTCAGCCGTCTAACCAGCGCAGATCTGTCAATCCGCTATGGCATGGAGTCCTTCTTTTTGAGCGAGGCATCGGCCGATGAGATCGAAGGCAACCGATGGACGGGAACCGATTGGCAAACGCAACAGAGTCGGATGGATCAAAGACTCAAAAATTTGGGGGAAGAGGATTACCGGATCTATAAAGCCGGCATTAACGAATGGTGGTTTAAAACGCTGGATGAAGAGTTGGAGGCTTGGCGTAAGGAAGGGACGGTGACCCCTGAACAAATTGCAGCCTTGCGAGAAAAATACAAAACCGCATTCCTAAGAATCCATGCCGCCCAACAACAACCAGAACAAACAGCACAACAACCCATCGACTCTCAAATTCCTATGACCGTCGAAGTCGCCGTCACCCCAGACGGCCAGGGATATCCCGTAAAGTTAATCTGGCAGGGGAAGGAGTATAAGTAAAGGAACAATCACCACGAACATAATACCCAATAACCAAGTTACAAGATCCAAACAATATCCAAATTCCAATATTCAATTTTCAACGGGCTTGGTGATTGGAGTTTGAATAGTGGTGATTGTTTGCCCACCCCGGCTTTTAGAACAATTGGCTGGGTGGGGGTGTTTGTATCTTGGTTATTGGGCATTTTAATTACAAATGTCCATCGCCATCCAAGTCGCACGCTTAAACAAAAGTTTTGCCTCGCAGGCCCCCGGTCGTAAAAGAATCCAGGCCCTGGACGATGTGAGCCTGGAGGTTTATTCCGGAGAGATCTTAGGGATCCTGGGACCCAACGGCGCGGGCAAGACGACCTTCCTGAATATCCTCTCCACCCTTCTTTTGCCGGATAAAGGCACGGTAGAAATTCTTGGTCTTAAGCTGATCCCGAAGAATTTTCATAGGATCAGAAGGCTTTTCAATATGTCTTCTGGCTATCCGAATTTTCCCTGGAGCCTGACGGTGGAGGAGAACTTGCGCTTTTATGGCCGGCTGTATGATTTGTCCGGAAAGAAGCTGACCCAAAAGGTCCACGAATCCATCGAGATGTTCGGTCTTAAGGAATATGCCCATCAGCGGTTTGAAGAGCTCTCCAGCGGCCTCAAACAGCGGCTGGCCTTGGCCAAATCTTTTTTGAATAGTCCCGAGATCATTTTTTTGGATGAGCCCACGGTCGGGCTGGATCCCGAGGCCGCGCAGAAGACGCGGGGGATCATCCTGGACATTTTGAAGAGCTCTCAAGTCACTGTGCTTCTGACCACCCACAATATGCGGGAGGCGGAGCTCCTGTGCGGAAGGATTGCCTTCATCCGACAGGGCCGCATCTTAAAGCTGGCCAGTCCCAAGGAACTAAAATTCCAAGAACACAAAAAGGATTTGGAAGAAATCTTTATTGAGCTGGCGCATGAGAGAGCCGGAGAGCTGACACAGGTTTTGGATGGTTCGGGCGGCCTCCCTGCCCCGCCGCTCCGCAGAGCGGGACAAGAGGCGGGGCAAGCAGGGGGGCCGCCCCAATTCTCATCCCGGGACGAGAATTGGCCCCAGGACGAAAGGCGCCCTGAAAAAGATCCCCTCAAGGCCTGGCTCAACCGCGCATTTGCCTTCACCTATCGGAATTATCTTTTTGCCATCCGGAATTTTTTTGCCTTTGCCGAGCTGGTCTTCTGGCCTACGGTGAGTTTGATTTCTATCGGGCTTCTGGGAGATTTTCTGGAACTCAAGGAAAAGGCCTTGGGGTTCATCCTAACGGGGGCGATCGCGGCAGGGGTGCTCCAAGTGACTCAACTGGACGTCGCCTACAGTCTTCTCTACGAAGTTTGGTCGAAAAGCATGAAGCACACGTTTCTGACACCGGTGGGCGTCAGTGAAAACCTTTTTGGGTCCTGGATCACAGGGATGATCCGGGGGTTTTGTATCTTTGTTCTTTTGGGGTTGGCTTCGATTTTTCTTTTTGACTTTGAGTTTCCCGGCTGGAAGGTGACGGGTTTTTTCTTGTTAGGTATTTTTGGGTGTGCCCTTCTTTTAGGATTACTCGTGAGCATTTTGATTCTCCTATTCGGCCAGAAGGCCGAGACAACCGCCTGGATGTTTGCGTATCTTTTTATGCTTCTTTGCGGAATTTATTATCCCATCGACACATTACCAAAGCCCTTTTACGCTCTGGCACAGGTCATTCCTCTGACCTATTTTTTGGAATATTTCCGACAGAGTTTCGGATTCTATTCTGAAATGAGTAGCCTTTTGATCAAGGGTTTTGTTTTGATTCTTCTCTATTTAATCCTTGGCCTGGGGGCCATGAAATACGCGTTTCATGAGGCCCGCAGGAAAGGGGTGATTGTGCGGCTCTCGGAGTAGGGAATGTTGATCCAGCGTAGAACCCATCCCATAACTGATTTTGGTAGCGAAAATTCGGATTTTGAGCCGAACCGAGGAAGCCGAGCGACGGCATACTGTACGACGGAAAGTATGTCGAGCGAGGCTGACGAAGGTGCAGGCCAAAAGTGGTTCGACTGCGCTCACCAAAAGCCGAATTTGCAGCCCAAAAGGAGTTATGGGATGGGTTCTAAGGTCATCTTGTACTTTGTGCGCTATCCGCAACCCGGAAAAGTCAAAACCCGTTTGGCCAAGACCGTGGGCCATGATGAGGCTGCGAGAATGTACCGGGATCTGGCCTTAAAGAATTTTAATACCATCAAAGACCTTCGTGAGGAGGGCATCGAATGCATCGTGGTCTTTGATCCCTATGACAAACAGGATCTCATAGAAAGGTGGCTCGATAAAGCCAATGGATATTGGGCCCAGCAAGGAGGTGATGTGGGACAAAGACTTGATCGGGCCTTTGAGTCTGCTTTTGCCAAAAAGTACTATCAGGTGATCGCCCTCGGGAGCGATACGTTGGGATTACAAGCTGGTATTCTAAGGAAGGGTTTTGGGGTTCTGGAAACCCATGATACAGTCTTAGGCCCGGCCCAAGACGGCGGATATTATCTCATAGGGCTTTCTTCTCTTCAAAGCACCCTTTTCACAGATATCCCATGGAGCACCCCCGAGGTCTTAAAGACGACACTCCAAAGAATCCAGGAGCAAAGACTTTCCTTTGGCTTATTAGAGGCCTTGGAAGATTTGGATGAGGTGGTCCCAAACATCTTTAAGTGATCCCTCACGACTCGCAGCACGCCAACCTTGCCTCTCTTCCAAATACCGATTATATTTGAATAGGAGAGTTTGAATCCTCGAGAGACGTTCTTTGACAAATGAGGAGAAATCCCTCTTTACAACCCTCGGGCTCACAGGTATAATATGGCCTTGTTAAAATTTTTAGGTCGATGGAGTTGTGAGGGCTATGAGCATGAATAAGCTAAAACTGGGTTTGCCCAAAGGGAGTCTCCAAGAGGCGACGATCAAAATTTTTGAGAAGGCCGGTTTTAAAGTTTATGTCTCGGGACGATCCTATTTTCCTACCATTGATGATCCGGACATTGAGCCGGTTTTGTTGCGGGCCCAGGAGATGTCCCGGTATGTCGAAGACGGCGCGCTGGATTGTGGCATTACGGGTGCGGATTGGATTTTGGAGAATGGCTCTCAAGTGGTCGCTTTGGCGGATTTGATTTATGCCAAACAGGGTTTCAGCAAGGTCCGCTGGGTACTGGCGGTTCCCGAAACTTCATCCATCCAGTCGATCAAAGACCTGAATGGGAAGAGAATCGCCACGGAAATTGTGAACATCACTAAAGATTACCTTAAGAAAGATCATGTGAAGGCGGATGTGGAATTCTCGTGGGGCGCTACCGAGGCCAAGGTCGCCTCGGGACTGGTGGATGCGGTCGTGGAATTGACCGAGACAGGAAGGAGCCTCCAGGCTAATAAATTGCGCATTGTCAGCACCATTTGTGAATCCACCACCCAATTCATCGCCAATAAAGAGGCTTATCAGGATCCTTGGAAGAAGGAAAAGATGGAACATTTGATTCTCCTTTTGAAAGGCGCCATCGCGGCGGACAATATGGTCGGCCTCAAAATGAATGTCGAAACGAAGAATTTACAGCAAGTGCTTAAAAAGCTCTCATCGCTTAAGAATCCGACGATTTCACCTTTGAGTAATGATGAGTGGAGGGCTGTGGAAGTGGTGATTGATGAGGGAACAGTTCGAAACCTGATCCCTCAATTGAAAGCCGCCGGCGCTCAGGGGATTATTGAGTATTCGCTGAATAAGCTCATTTATTAAGGAACAACGTTATGCCATGCGGCAGAAAAAGAAAACTCAGAAAAATTAGAACACACAAACGTAAAAAACTCAGGAAACTGCTGCGTCACTTGAAGAAGCGGGCAACCGCTTAAAAAGGGTAAGCGAGATCGTTCCAGGGCAACCCCCGAGTGAGGAGCCAGTTTTAGAGTTGAGGAAAAATGACGGGAGAAAAGATGAAGTTCTTAAAAGTAAAAAGATGCGTGGTGGGTGGAATGCTTTTGGTCGTTGCATTTCTCGGGCAAGGGCCTTTGGCCTTTGCTAGTGAAGATCAACAGTTATTAGCCAAGGCCCTTTCCCATTATACGATGGGATTGGTTTATGACTTTTTAGGCCTTACCCAGGAGGCGGTTCTTGAATACGAACAGGCGGCCCTCTGGGATCAGGAGAATCATGCCATTCACCTGCGTTTAGGAATTGACTACGCTCGTTTGGGCCACTTGTCTCAAGCCATTGAAGAACTGAAGCTCGCGGTCCAAATTCAACCTGAAGATCTCCAGCCTCATTACATCCTGGCGTTAGTTTATTCCACGCAGAAGGATTTTGACAAAGCGGCTTCCGAGTATGAATTGATCCTACAGCATTTTTCAAAGGCAGAACCTGAAAATATTGAGGTTTTTGGGTATTTAGGTCAGCTCTACTATTCCCAAGGAAGATTCGACAAGGCCATCGAACAGTTTAAAAGAATTCTTTCTTTGGAACCCGATAACGCTGAGGTTATGTATCTTTTGGGATCTCTTTATTTGGAGTTGGAAGACCGGCCCCAGGCCATCGAGTTTTTCAAGAGATCCATCATGGCCGATCCGGAACATGAGGGGAGTTTGAATTCTTTAGGGTATGTCTACGCCGAAGATGGAATCAATCTGGATGAGGCGGTGGGATTGCTTGAGCGCGCTCTTAAGATCAGTCCTAATAATGGGGCTTATCTCGATAGTCTGGGTTGGATATACTATAAAAAAGAGATGTATGCGCAGGCATTGGAATTGCTTAAACAGACTATTGGCCTTATTGAGGACCCGGTGATCTATGATCATCTCGGTGATGTCTATTGGAAGATGAATGAGGACGAGCAGGCAAGAAAATACTGGGAACTCTCTTTGGAGTTGTCTCCTAATCAAAAGCACATTACAGCGAAATTAGATAACCTGAAGAATCGGAAGGAAAAAGAGCAAGGAGAGCAGGTTGTATCCCATCAAGAGATGAGTCCGTAGTCTTTTTGTTGTCCTACCTTTATATCTCAAGAATAAATCACCCATAGTGATGCTTCATTTATGAAGACCCTTTCCCTTTGTTCCCCGGCAAAATTAAATCTCTTCTTAAAAGTCATGAACAAAAGGTCCGATGGGTATCATAATATCGAGACCCTTTTTGAACGGATTGATCTGTGCGATAACATTCGGCTGGTCTCCTATCCCACCGGAGGAATTCGTATTTTTTGCGATCATCCGGATGTGCCTTTAGGCTCGCAAAATTTAGCTTATCAAGCCGCGAAGTTAATAAAAGACCAGTTGGGTGTGACGCGTGGTATCGATATAAAGATTGAAAAATGCATTCCTGTGGCAGCGGGTTTAGGGGGTGGCTCCAGCAATGCCGCGACCACTCTTTTGGGTTTAAATCAAATGTGGGCCCTTAAGATTAGCAAACGCAGATTACTCACCCTGGCTAGAACTCTGGGCAGCGATGTCCCTTTTTTTGTGCAGGATGAAAGCTGGGCTGTTGGAACCGGCCGCGGGGATCGCCTTAAGCCGTTACGTTTAAAGACCCGATTGTGGCATGTTTTAGTCGTCCCGCCTTTTAAGATGTATTCCAGGGAAGTTTTTGAAAGCTTAAGACCAGGAGCCCCTTCAGTCCTTCGGACGGAGAAGGAAGGGTTGATGCTTCGATTCCGCTCAGCATCAACCCTGAGCGAAGTCGAAGGGTTGACAAAGCTTAAGGATGATGTTAATATTTTAATCCGTTCTTTGAGAAAAAAAATTTTTTCAGCGCTGGCAGGGTCTCTACGTAACGATTTGGAAATTGCCATCGTGAGACTACAGCCTTCTTTAGCCTTATTGAAGCAGAAATTGGGTCGCTTGACAACTCACGGGGTGGGTTTTTCTGGAAGCGGCCCTGCCTTATTTGTTTTGGCTGAAGACCGAAAGAAGGCCGAAAGCTTAAAATCCGCATTGAATAAAGAGTATCGTCGAGTCTTTGTTGTGGGCACATTTTAACCCCCACTGATTCAATCTCTTCGAGATTTAATCAAACCGTGGGGGTTAAACCCAAGAATTTAACCGTAACCAAAAGTTAATATAAAAAAGGTCAACTGAAAATTCTTGGGTTTAAACGAAGGGAGAGGGGCCATGGAGATCACAGAGATCCGAGTCTTCCCTAAGGAAGGACAGGATAAAAAGTTAAAGGCTTATGCGACTGTGACGTTTGATAATGTGTTTGTGGTCAGAAATATAAAAGTGATTCAAGGTTCCAGTGGATTGTTTATTGCTATGCCCTCTCGGAAAATGAAGTTTCCCTGCCCGAAATGCAATGTAAAAAACGATGCAGGCAGCAAATTTTGCAATCAGTGCGGTCAGGCCCTGTCCTCTCAAGACAAGCCCGTAAGCGCCTCGGATATCGATGCCAAATCGGAGCACCGCGACATTGCGCATCCCGTCACTCAGCAGTTTCGCGAGTATCTGCAAAACAAGATATTAGAGGCCTATAAAAAAGAGAGCGGCAGAAAGGATTCTTCCTCCAGTTCTCAAGAGGCAGCCTTTTCAAAAGGAAATCACTAAAATTTTTTTTGCCCGGTGGTGTAATGGGTAACACACGAGACTTTGGATCTCGCTTTCCAGGTTCGAATCCTGGCTGGGCAGTGGTTCGACGCGGCAGATGGCTTCGCCATCTGCCTTGCTCACCATCTGCCAAGTCGAACCATCCTGAGCAAGCGAGCCTCGAAGAGGCGAGCGCGTCGAAGGACAATATGTGGTATCTATACATTACCCAAAATAAAAATGGGTCGTATTATACGGGCATTACCGATAATCCGAAGCGAAGATTGCAAGAGCATCAACGAGGGAAAGGAGGACATTACACCAAGTATAATCCTCCTATTGAGATTCTCCATAAAGAAGAATTCAAAAAGAAAGAAGAAGCGGAGAAGCGCGAACAGCAAATTAAGCGCTGGAGTAGAGCTAAAAAGTTAGCGTTGACCAATGGAGATCGAGCAAGATTGATAAATTTGAGCAAATCAAGAGACTAATCGGCCAACCTTGACAATCCACTGAATCCTTTAATCCATGAGACCCCTGCGAACCATTATTCTTGCCGCCGGCCGCGGCGTACGAATGAATTCGGATATCCCGAAGGTGCTCCATCCGATTTGCGGCAAACCCATGATTCAGCATGTGATAAATTTGGCGAGAGGTGTGGGCTCTTTGAAAACTTATCTTATCTTGGGTTTCAAGAATCAGGAGGTCAGGGAGGCGATCAGCGGTCCTCTTGAAGTCGTCCTTCAAAAAAGACTTTTAGGCACAGCGGATGCCGTGCGCTGCACGGACCCTTATTTTAAAAATTACAAGGGCGATGTCTTGATCTTAAGCGGTGACGCACCTCTTTTAGAGCGTCGGACGATTGTCCAGCTTATCGCCAAACATCGGCATCGAGGGGCGGCGGGCACATTTTTGACGGCCGATAGAGCAGATCCCTTAGGGTACGGCCGTGTTGTCCGCGACCATCAAGGCGCGGTCAAGGCGATCCGCGAAGAGCGCGATGCCGCCCCTAAGGAAAAAGAGATTACCGAAATCAACGCTGGTGTTTATTGTTTTAACGCGCCCACCTTGTTCCGCTTGATCTCCGGTATTAAGGTCAACCGCAAGAAAAATGAGTTTTATCTGACGGATATCGTGAGTCTCCTGGTTGAGAAGGGGGAGCGAGTCGAAACTTTGAAGACCCTGGACAGCGAAGAAGTCTTAGGGATAAACACGCGCGAGGATCTCGCCTGTGCCGAACGGATATTGCGAAATAAAATTTTAAAGAGTTTTATGCGCCAGGGGGTCACCATTGAGGATCCCCAGACGACTTATATCCAGTTGGACGTGAAGATCGGGCGGGACACAACCATCCGGCCTTTTACTGTGATTGAAAACAATGTCGGGATTGGCCGCCGTTGCTGGATCGGCCCCTTCTGCCGTTTGCGAAGCGGCACACGACTGGCGGATCAAGTCCAAGTGGGGAATTTCACCGAAGTCTCCCGGTCCCATTTAGGAAACCGCTGCCTTATGAAGCATTTTGGCTTTTTAGGGGACGCGGCCGTGGGCTCCCGTGTCAACATCGGCGCGGGAACGGTCACGGCCAATTTCGACGGGAAAAAGAAAAACCGGACCACCATTTTAGATGAGGCCTTCATTGGATCGGATTCGATTTTGATCGCTCCGCTCAAAGTGGGCCGCAGGGCCTTAACCGCGGCCGGGGCCGTTGTGACCCAAGGGCAATCCATTCCCGACGGGCATGTGGCCATGGGGGTCCCCGCCAGAATTGTATCCAAGAGAAGATCCTCATGAACGGTCTTTCGATTTTCGCCGGTAACGCCAGCCATGCCTTGGCCAAAAGCATCTGCGAACATCTGAATGTTCCTTTAACCGATATCTTGCTGGGGCGTTTTAGCGACGGGGAGATTCAGGTTCAGATCAAAGAAAATATCCGAGGCAAAGACGTCTTTATCATCCAGTCCACATGCCCACCGGCCAACGACAATCTGATGGAGCTTTTGATCTTAATTGACGCCGCCCGACGGGCCTCGGCCAATAGAATCACCGCGGTCTTGCCGTATTTTGGCTATGCCCGCCAGGATCGAAAAGACCAGCCCCGGGTCCCCATCACGGCTAAATTGGTCGCCAACATCATGGTGGCGGCGGGCGCCAACCGGGTTTTAACCATGGATCTTCACGCCCCTCAGATTCAAGGGTTTTATGATATCCCCGTTGATCATCTCTATGCGATCCATGTCGTGTGTGATTATTTTGATACGAAGAAGATTAAGAATCTGGTCGTGGTTTCGCCCGATGTGGGGGGGATTAAGATGGCCCGCGCCTATGCCAAAAGGCTCGGGGCGGGGCTTGCCATCGTGGACAAACGTCGCACCAGCCCCGAGACAACCGAGGTCATGCATATCCTGGGCCGCGTTAAAGGTAAAACCGCGGTTATTGTGGATGATATCGTCGCCACAGGCAGCTCCCTGATTGAAGCCGTGGAGGCCTTAACGAAAAAAGGCGTGGTGGGTGTGTATGCCGCCATGAGCCACGGTGTCCTATCGGGGAATGCCCTTCCCCGGATTCACCAGTCCAGGGCCCTCAAAGAGCTGGTCATTACGGATAGCGTTCCTTTAAAAGAGGCCCATCGGCATCCTAAGATCAAGGTTCTTTCCGTGGCCTCCCTTTTGGCAGAGGCGATCAAAAGGATTCACAACGAAGAGTCGATCAGCTGTCTTTTTGACGGGATTAGGCGCTAAAGGAAGAATGCAACATAAAAAAATTGGGATCCGAATTAATAAAGATAGAGGAGTACGATGGAAGAAATAAAATTGGATGTTCAGGTCCGAACAGAGCTCGGCAGCCGCAAAAGCCGGGTGTTGCGCCATAATAATTTTGTCCCTGCTGTTCTTTACGGAAGCGAGGAAAGGCCGATGTCGATCCAAGTCGATCGAAAATCATTTGAACAAATCACCCGTCTTCAGGGAGGAGCCAATGTCATTTATCATCTCCATGTTCAACAAGGCCCCCAAATCTTGAAGGACTATTTCGCCATTACCAAAGAGATCCAATATGATCCCGTCTTCGACCGTATCCTCCATATCGATTTTAACCGCATTTCCTTGACTGAAAAGATTGAGGTCAAAGTGCCCATCAAGGCCAAGGGAGAGGCGATCGGGGTCAAACAAGACGGCGGTTCCATCGAGCATGTCTTGTGGGAGCTTACGGTGGTTTGTCTGCCTACAGAGATTCCTCAGTCGATCGAAGTGGATGTCAGCTCCTTGAAGATCCACGATTCTCTCCAGGTCAAAGATCTCGTCTTGCCCTCGGGTGTCGTCACCAAAAATGATCCCCAGGCAACGGTTCTGATGGTGGCGGTTCCCATGAAAGAAGTGGAGGTTGCGGCTCCTGCTGTGGAAGGGGCCCCTGCCAGCGAACCCGAAGTGATTAAAGAAAAGAAGAAAGAAGCCGCTCCCGAGGCCTCTAAGAAAGCGGACGTAGAATCCAAGGAAAAGGAAAAAAAAGGGAAAGAGGGAAAGACTTAAAAAAGGCAGGTTTAAAATTTGACTCTCAAGCTCATTGTTGGCTTAGGCAATCCAGATCCGCAATATGAATATACGAGGCACAATTTAGGTTTTTTGGTCGTTAGACGACTGGCGAAGGAGCATCATTGGAAATTTTCCCGTTCTTTTAAAGAAGCCCAATCGACAACAGGCAAGATCGGCCGGCAGGATGTCCTATTGCTTTTGCCATTGACGTATGTGAACCAATCCGGCCTTGCCGTTAGCTTGGTTGTCCATAAAAAGGATATCCCCCTAGAGGACATCTTGATTGTTTGTGATGATCTGGCCTTGGGATTCGGCAAAATGCGATTGCGCCCGAACGGCAGCGACGGTGGGCATAAAGGCCTAAGATCCCTTAAGGACGAGTTAAAGACAGAAAATTTTCCTCGCTTGAGGCTGGGCATTGGTTCACCGCACAAAAAGGAAGAGGCTGTCGATTATGTGCTGGGCGAATTTAGCGAACAGGAGAAAAAACATTTGGATGATTTCATTCTCAAAGCCATGGATTGTTGTCTCAGCTGGCTGATGGAGGGCGTTAGCCGCGCCATGAGCCGGTTCAACTCTTCGACGGCCCCGCTGCTTCGCTTTGCAAAGCAAAGCGGCGGGGGCGCGTCGAAGGGTTAACGTTAGAGAAAGAAAGGCGAGATGAATAGCAAATACGAACTTGTGGTTATGGTGGATGCCCAAAAATCCCCATCGGAAAAAGAAGAAGTCTACCGGCAGACTCAGGAAGTCATCACAAAAATAGGAGGACGCGTCTTGAACAGTCAGGTCTGGCTGGACCGATATAAGATGAGCTTTAGCCTGAAAAAGAGAACCGAGGCCACCTATTATCTGATCAACTTCGAGAGTGAAGGGGCCCTTCTGGCCAAGATGAGGGATCTCCTGAGATTAAATGAAGAGATCTTGCGTTATCTGATTATCAGAATTGATTAAATAGGGAGGGACAAACATGGCGAGTCTGAACAAAGTATTTTTAATTGGAAATCTGACCAAGGATCCGGAATTGCGATATACCCCTTCAGGAGTGGCCGTGGCCAATCTGAGGCTGGCCGTCAATCGAAAATTCAAGGATAAAACTGGCGAACTGAAGGAAGAAACCTGTTTTATTACGGTCACCGCCTGGGACAAACAGGCGGAGACCTGCAATCAGTATTTGCAGAAAGGCCGCCCCATTTTTGTGGAAGGACGCCTTCAGTCTCGCTCCTGGGAGACCACCGACGGCCAAAAGAGAAATACCATTGACATCCGCGCTGAACGGATTCAGTTTCTCACCCCGGCTCCGGCCAAAGCCGCTGAGATCCCCTCTGCACCTCCTGCACCTGTGGAGGAAAGCGTTGAGCCTTCGATGGGATCGGCGGGATCTTCAGGGAAAGAGGACTTAAAACCGGAAGATATGGCGTGGGAAGAATAGTCAAAAGGAGCCATCAAAAGGAGGTTTCCCTTGAGAGAAAGAAAATCACCGCGAAAAGAAAGATTTTACCGGCGAGCCGGGGAGTTCCCGGGGGCGGGAGGTTTTAGCAGGGCCAATCGGTATCAATTGCCCGCGGGGGTAAAGATTGATTACAAGAACGCGAACCTTTTGCAAAAATACGTCACGGACCGGGGGAAAATCGTTTCCCGGAGGATCAGCAATCTCTCGGCCAAAAGGCAAAGAGAACTGAGCATAGCGATCAAGAGGGCAAGATTCTTAGGGTTGCTGCCCGTGGGGATACGAAAGAAATGAATGTCGTTTTATGCAAAGACGTCGATAAACTGGGTCGCGCGGGGGACGTGGTCAAAGTCAAGGATGGCTTTGCCCGGAATTTTCTTTTCCCTCAAAAGGCGGGCTATCCCGCGACTCCGGAGAACCTTAAAAAAATCGCGCAAGAGAAAGCAAGGCAACAGGCCCTCGAGGGCCAAAAACAAAAGGAGGCCGAGCTCCTGGCCGAGAAATTAAACAAGCTTTCCTGTACGGTCAGCGTAGAGGTCAACGACTTGGAAAAACCCTACGGTTCGGTCATGGAAGCGGATATTGCCGGGGCCTTGGGAGAGGAAGGTTTTTCGATCGACAAGAAATCAATTATCTTAGATAGGCGCATAGAAGAGCTGGGAATCTATGAGGTCGGCGTTAAGCTCCATCCTTCCGTAACAGCCAAAATCCGATTATGGGTCACCAAGAAGTAAAAGTCCCTCCCCAGAATGCTGAAGCGGAGCAGTCTGTCTTGGGGGCCATGCTGATCGATGAAAATGCCATCGGTACAGGTGTAGAGATTTTAGATGATGAATGTTTTTATGAGGAGGCTCATCGTCGCATCTATTCATCTATTATCCAGCTTTATCAAAACCGGAAGAATGTCGACTTAATCACCCTGTCGGATCATCTCAAAAGCCAGGGACGCTTGGAGGACGTCGGCGGAGTCGCGTATTTGACCCATTTGGTGGATCTGGTTCCCACGGCGGCCAATGTCGAGTATTACGCCAACATTGTCAAAGAAAAAAGCGTCCAGCGCAGACTTATCAAGAATGCCACCGAGATCGTCACGTTAAGTTTTGAACCCGGTGTGAATGTCGATGAATTGGTGGACTCGGCGGAGAAACTTATTTTTGAAATCGCCACCTCCCGCGAGAAACAAAAATCCGTTCATATCAAAGAGATTATCCGTAATGCCATTGAGGTCATCGATAGGCTTTACCAGCGCAAGGAGTATGTGACCGGCGTTCCCACGGGATTTTATGAGTTGGATAAAATGACCTCGGGCTTACAGAAATCGGATTTGGTTGTGGTGGCCGGACGGCCGTCCATGGGCAAAAGCGCCCTGGTCGCCACCATCGCCGAATATGCGGCCGTGGAGAAAAAAATTCCTTTGGCCTATTTCAGCTTAGAGATGTCCAAGGAGCAGCTGGTCCAAAGGATGCTGTGTTCTCACGCGCGGGTGGATGCCCATAAAGTGCGCTCCGGGTTTTTATCTCCTTCGGACTGGCCGATTTTGACCGCGGCCGCCGGGAAACTTTCCTCAGCACCTATTTTTATCGATGACACGCCGGCGATTTCGGTTTTGGAGCTGCGGGCCAAGGCCAGGCGCTTAAAATCAGCTCAGGGGATTGAGCTTTTGATCCTCGATTATCTGCAGCTGATGCGGGGGCCCAGCAAGATCGAAAGCCGACAGCAGGAGATTTCCGAGATCTCCCGCTCCTTAAAGGCGCTGGCCAGAGAGTTAAATATTCCCATCATTGCCATCAGCCAGTTGTCGCGCGCGGTGGAAAGCCGTCAAGACCATCGGCCGCAGTTGTCGGATTTGAGGGAATCCGGAGCCATCGAACAGGATGCGGATCTCGTCATCTTGTTGATGCGGGAGGAATACTATATGCCCACTGAGGAAAACAAGGGGCTGGCGGATGTGATGATCGCCAAGCAAAGGAACGGCCCGGTGGGGGTCCTGAAGCTGGTCTTCCGCAAAGAGTATGTGCGGTTTGAAAATCTCGCACATGTTGATTGACACAGAAAAGGAATGTTTTTATAATGCATCAAAAAGCCATTCATGACATCGTCCCATAAGATATTTTGCTTAATCTGGGTAGCCAGCTTTTTTTTGTCAGCGCACTTGGCGTGGGCTCAAGGGAATGAGTCTGACACCTCATTCCAAGATCAAATGCCGGAAGACAGGGATCTTAAAGAGGGCCTCACCCGGGAATCCTCCCGAAAGATCGTTAAGGCTATTGAAGTGGAAGGCAATAAAACCATCAGCATTTCCGTGATCCTTGCCAAGATTAAAAGCCGAGTGGGTCAAGAATATCTGCAAAATGTCATTAGCGACGATATCAAAAGACTTTACAATACAGGTTCTTTTTCGGATGTGAAGGTCGATCGCAAGGATTACGAAGGGGGCTTTAAGGTTATCTTTTATCTGACTGAGAAGCCTATTGTGGAAGAGATCACCTTTTCCAAGACCCGCCATTTTCGCCCCCGGGCTCTTGTGAATAAAATCAAAACGAAAAAAGAAAAATTCCTCGATCCAAAGACCCTCAAGGAAGATGTTAAAACCATCCAGGAGATGTATGCCAAGAAAGGCTTGAGTTCCGCTACCGTAGAAGTCGAGACCTTTACCGATGAGGTGACCAACAAAGCGAGCCTGCATTTTGTCATCCAGGAGGGACGACGCACTCAGATCAAAAAGCTCAACATTCTCGGAAACAACTCTTTCCCGGATAAAAGGATTATCAAGGTCATCAAAACCCGTGCCGATTCTCTTTTTACCTCTGGTTATCTCAAGGAAGAAATTTTAAAAGAAGATATGGACCGGATTGTGGCTTTTTACGGCCAGAACGGTTTTATCGATGCCAAGGCCAGCTATACCATGGAAGAGTTTAAGTCCCCCGGACGTTTGATTGTGAGCATCCAGATCGAAGAAGGGAAACGCTATTACATCGGAAATATCGCCATCAAGGGCAATAAAATCCTGACGACCCGCGAAATCCTCAATAGCATGGAGTCTGTGCGCGTGGGCAATATCTTCAGCCGGGAGAAGCTGGAAGAAGATCTTTCCAATGTGCGGACGGCCTATTTTGACAGAGGTTACATTTTTGCCGACGTCAAAGAATCCACTTCTTTAAGTCCGGAAACCGGCAAAGTGGAACTGCGGTTGGATATCGATGAGGGCGAGCTCGCCTACGTGGAACAGGTGAAGGTCGAAGGCAACACGCGCACCCGCGATATTGTGGTCCGCCGGGAGATCCGCCTCTATCCCGGGGATCGGTTTGATGGGGCCAAGCTCAGGCGCACCAAGGAACGTCTTAAAAATTTGGGATATTTTGAGGATGTGAGTTATGATATCGAAGACACCGAGCATCCTGATCGCAAGAATCTTGTGGTTCAGGTCAAGGAAATGAAGACGGGGTCTTTGAGTTTCGGAGGCGGGTATTCCACGATCGACCAGATCGTCGGATTCATCGAAATTGAGCAGAGGAATTTTGATTTCACCAACTGGCCAATGTTTACGGGAGGCGGCCAGCATTTGTCGCTGCGCGCCGAGACCGGTTCTTTAAGAAACGACCTGCGGTTGAGCTTTACCGAGCCCTGGATTTTTGACTATCCGGTCTCCGGCGGTTTTGATGCCTATCGCATGGAGCGGGATCGGGAGCGGGATGTCGGTTATGCCTACGATGAAAAGCGGGTAGGCGGCAATCTCCGGTTGGGCAAAGAAATCTCTGAATATCTCTCGGGAGGGATCACGTATCGGCGAGAGAGAATCACCATTGGAGACTTGGAAAGCGATGTCTCCACAGATTTGGCCAAAGAGGCGGGGCAAAATACCGTCAGCGATATGGCCTTCAGCTTAACGCGGGACACGCGGGATAACGTTTTTAGTCCGACCAAAGGGTTGCTCTTAACCGGAACTTTTGATGTGGCCGGTGGGGCCTTAGGGGGAGATAAAGATTTCGTCCGATTTCAGGATAAGATGAGTGTCAATGTCCCTTTCCAATGGAATTCCGTGATGGAATTCAGCGTTCGCATGGGTTTTATGGATACGTATGGGGACTCGGATACGGTGCCGATTTTCGAGCGGTTTTTCGCCGGTGGCGCAAGAACCATTCGAGGATACGATGAACGGAAAGTGGGTCCGATTGATCCCGTCACCGAAGACCCGCTCGGAGGGGAAAGCCTTCTGGTGGGCAATGTGGAGTATACCATCCCCGTCATCGATTTCGTTAAATTGGCGGCTTTCTTCGATACGGGAAATGTCTGGGCCAGGCTTGATGAATTTGGCTCCGGGAATTTTAAATCAGGAGCCGGTTTGGGTCTGCGGGTCAAGACCCCCATTGGGCCGATCAATTTGGATTACGGATACCCTTTAAATGAGGAGCCGGGGGAGGAAGAGCGTTCGGGTAAGTTTTATTTTAGTATGAGTCGGGGATTTTAAAAGAATGTCATTGGAGATTAAAACCAATGGGTTCAACCAAAAGGAGGGTAGCTTGTGAAAAGTTTTAAAATGGGTTTTTTAGGGTTAAGTCTTTTTATTTTCGCCACCGGCGTTGATGTCCAGGCCCAGAGTTTAGAAGGCAAAAAGGTCGGATATGTGGACCTTAGTCGTATCTTTGACGATTATGCGAAAACGAAAGAGTACGATGCTGTCTTGGAGAAAAAGCATTCCGAATATGAAGGCGTCCGCAATAAGAGGCTGGACAAGATCCGTGAGGCCCAGGGAAAGCTGTCGGTTCTTAAAGACACCGAAAGGACGAAACTCCAAGAGCAGATGGATAAAGACAGGACAGAGCTTTTGGAATTTGACCGCCAAAGCCAAACCGAATTAAAGAAAGAACGGGATGAGAAGATTCGGGAAATTCTCTTGGAGATCGAGAAGGTGGTTCGGGAATTTGCCGAGAAAGAAAAATTTTCCTTGATTTTAAATGACCGCGTTCTCATTTACGGCGGCAAGGAGATGGATATTACCGAAAAAATCCTTAAGCTGCTCAATGACAGCTACAAGAAAGGCGCCAAAGAGTCCAAAGAGACCAGTAAAAAGTGAAAATGCGAAAAACCTTAGCCGAAATCGCGCAGTTGGTGGAGGGAGAGGTTGTCGGAGACGACAACCTCATTATCACCGGGCTTTGTGGCATTAAAGAGGGCAAAGAGGGAGATCTAACCTTTCTGGCCAGCGCCAAATATTATCCTCTGGCGCAAAAAACCAAGGCCTCGGCGATCATCACCCCTCGGGATATATCTGTTGACGGTAAATCCATCATCCGCACAACGAATCCATCGCTCGCCTTTGCCAAAATGGTCTCCTTCGTTGTCGGCCCTGACACAGATCGGATGCGGGGGATTCACCCCCAAGCCCTGATTGCCCCTAAGGCGACCTTGGGGAAAGATGTGGCCGTTGGCCCGTTTACCATTGTCGAAGACAATGTCAAGATTGGCTCCCATACCGTAATCAGCGGCGGGTGTTTTATTGGTTATAACACCGTGATCGGTGACCATTGTTTGATCTATCCTAACACCACCATTCGCGAAAGGATCACGATTGGTCATCGGGTGATTATCCATAGTGGAACGGTGATCGGTTCAGACGGCTTTGGTTTTATTCCAAATCCAGAAGGCCATGAAAAGATCCCTCAGTTGGGTTGTGTCGTCATTGAAGATGATGTGGAGATTGGGGCCGGTGTGACCATTGACCGGGCCAGGTTTGACAAGACTCAAATCGGCCGGGGAACCAAGATTGACAATTTGGTTCACATCGCCCACAATGTGATTATTGAAGAGAACTGTCTGATCATCGCCCAAGTGGGGATTTCCGGCAGTGTGGTTGTCAAAAAGAACGCGATCCTGGCCGGACAGGCTGGCATCGCTGGTCATTTGACGATTGGAGAAGGGGCTGTTGTCTCCTCCCAAGCCGGGGTCACAAAATCTGTCCCAAATTATACCACCGTTCTCGGTTTTCCTGCCAAACCTCATCTGGAAGCCAAAAAAGTGATTGCTCATCTTCAGCGGTTGCCCCATTATGTTGAGATCATCAACGATTTGAAGAAAAGAATCGAGGCTTTGGAAGCCAAGCTCAACGAGACCCCAAAATGAATCTCCCCGTCCTCGCCTCCCCTTAAGCAATGGTTTAAAGGATTTCCCATGACTCAGGAAAAACAACGGACGATCCAAAAAGAGTTCACGATTTCTGGAATAGGCCTTCATACCGGCAATCCTGTTCAGCTTCATTTTAAACCGGCCTTACCCGATGAGGGGATCTCTTTTATTAGGGTGGATTTGCCGCAAAGGCCGCTGATTCAGGCGACCTGCGCCAATGTCCTTTCGGATTCGGCCATCCCCCGCTGCACCTCCCTGGGCACCCTGACGGCGTGTATCCATACGATAGAGCATCTGATGGCCGTCCTGGCGGGCTTAAGAATCGATAATCTCACCATCGAAATCGACAGCAATGAGCTCCCGGGCTTGGATGGAAGCGGCATCGATTTTTTAAAAGCGCTGAAAGAGGCGGGCATTGTCGAACAAAATAATCCTAGAAAATATTTTGATATCAAAGAGCCCGTCAGCGTGGAGCAAAACGGTTCAGCCCTTTTCATCCTTCCGGGGGATGAATTAACCATATCCTATCTCTTGGATTATAATCATCCCTTCCTTCGCTCACAGTTTCTCTCAACGAGAGTCGATTCCCATATCTTTGAGCACCAGATTGCCTTATGCCGGACCTTTTGTCTGGAAGAAGAGGCCGAGGAACTTCAAAAGAAGGGCTTAGGGAAAGGTGCGAATTACGAAAACACCTTGGTCGTGACCTCTTCCGGGGTGAAAGACAATGAGCTCCGTTTTAAAGACGAATTTGTCCGGCATAAAGTCCTGGATTTGATCGGCGATCTCTATCTTTTGGGCGTGGCGCTGCGAGGCCATGTCTTTGCGATTAAAAGCGGACATACGCTGAATATCGCTCTCGTCAAGAAAATCCATCAGCAGAGATTGAGGTATCAGAAAAAAGTCTCTTCGGGAATTTTGAACGGAGTAGGGGGAAACGCCATGGATATTCAAGCGATTATGCGGATTCTTCCCCACCGGTATCCTTTCTTGCTGGTCGACAGAATCGTGGAATTGGAAAAGGGCAAACGCGCGGTAGGAATAAAGAACGTCACGGTCAACGATAGTTTTTTTCAAGGGCATTTTCCTGCGCGGCCCGTTATGCCGGGGGTGTTGATGATTGAAGCCATGGCCCAGACCGCAGGGATCGTGGTTCTAACCAACGAAGGACATCAAGGGAAGGTGGCTTTCTTTATGGCCGCGAACAATATCAAGTTCAGGAAAGTGGTGGTTCCCGGAGATCAATTGCGGATGGAGGTTAAGGTGATCCGCGATCGGGCGAAGACGGCACAGATCCATACTGAGGCGCGTGTGGGGGGAGATCTGGTCGCCGAGGCGGACATGATCTTCTCTTTTATTGAGGCGTCGTATTTGCCGTAGGCGGGCAGCTCGAAACCTTAAGGTTTTCATCTTATGGCCGTTCAAATTCACAAAACAGCGTTGGTGGATCCCAAAGCGAAACTGGGCCTGGGCTGTGTCGTCGGGCCTTATTCGATCGTGGAAGGGACGGTCGCCTTGGGGGACAACTCTCGGGTGGGGAGCCACTGCACGATTCTGGGGAATACGACGATCGGAGAAGACTGCGAGTTTTTTACCGGAGCGGTGATCGGCGCCGAGCCTCAAGACAAAAAATACAATAACGAGGAGCGGGTCTTTTTAAACATTGGAGACCACAATGTCTTCCGGGAATACACGACCGTCAATCCCGGTACGGGCGATCAGGGCACGACCACAATCGGCGATCATAACCTCTTTATGGCCTATTCCCACGTTGCTCACGATTGTGTGATTGGAAATCATTGCGTGATGGCCAACGCTGGGACTCTGGCCGGGCATGTGACGGTAGAAGACTTGGCCGTGGTGGGTGGGCTCTCGGCGGTGCATCAGTTTGTACGGCTCGGTGAGCTTTCCATCATCGGGGGATGCTCCAAGGTGGTCCAGGATATTCCGCCTTTTTCGATGTGCGACGGTCATCCCGCGAAGGTTTTCAATATCAATTCCGTGGGTTTAAAACGAGCGAATTTTTCTGCGGAAACCATCAATGCGTTAAGAAAGGCTTTCAAGATCTTATTCCATTCAGGATTGAGCAAGTCTCATGCCCTGGAAAAAATTGAGAAGGAAATCATACCCTGTCCCAAACTCCAGCATTTGGTGGATTTCGTTAAGTCGTCGAAGAGGGGTGTGTGTAGCTAAATTATATTACTTGAGTTTGGCACTTTTTCGGGCTTTTGGGCCGTATTTTCAGGTAGTTCTCGTCGAGAAAGCAATTTTGTGGTATCGAAAACCTGTTTTTGCGATCCGAGAGACTTTTCCGACGACAAATTCGAAAATTTGCCAAACTCAAGTATATTAAAAGAGACTCTTGGGTAATGAAGAATTTACAATAACTAAATTCCAAATCACAAACAATTTCCAATGCCCAATGACCGAAATTCCAAACACCAAGGACAGCCCGACTTATTTTGTTCATTGTATATTGGGTATTGTTTGTAATTTGGTAGATTGGGATTTGTGATTTAGCCCATTATTCAATAGTCTCTAACGCTTTTAGCGGATAGAGATGTCAATCTCACCTCAAATTCTAGGCCTCATCGCGGGCAACGGAAAATTCCCCATTCTCCTCGCTCAAAAAGTCAAATCCCAGAATATAAAAATCATCGCCGTTGGCATCCGAGGAGACACCTCCTTTTTGCTAAGGGGTTTTGTGGATGGGCTTTTGTGGCTGGCCCCTGGAGAACTGAAGAGGCTTTCCGAATACTTTAAGAAAGAAGGTGTCCAAAAGGTTGTCATGGCCGGACAGGTCAATCCCCAAAATCTTTTTGATGAAAAGCTAAGACTGGATGAGGAACTCCAGAAAATCTTCGCTGATCTCCCCGACCGAAAAACCGACACGATCTTTGCTGCGGTGGCGAGCCATTTAAAATCAGAAGGCTTGGAACTTTTGGATTCGACTTATTTTCTGGCGGATTATCTGGCCCCTCCAGGCACACTGACTCGTCGGGGCCCGACAGTGAAAGAACTGGAAGATATCGAGTTTGGCAGGGGCATCAGTAGGGCGATGGGGGCCTTGGACGTGGGGCAGACCGTGGTGGTTAAGGACAAGGCTATTGTGGCCATTGAAGCGATGGAGGGGACCGACCGCACGATCCTCCGGGGGGGTAGGATTGCCCGCGAGGGCGCGGTGGTGGTGAAAATGAGCAAGCCAAAACAGGATCTGCGCTTTGATGTCCCTGTTGTTGGCCCTGTGACCATTCAGACCATGATGAAAGTTAAGGCGAGCTCTCTGGCGGTCGAGGCCCAGAAGACCATTTTGATCGACCAGGAAAAGATGGTCCGTCTCGCAGAAAAAGCCAGAATCTGTATTGTGGCCGGCTAAAAAGAGACCTCCCTTGACATGCCCTTGGCAACATGATAGATTGCTCCCTAGTCTCAATCTCTTAAAACTTTTCTTGTTACTATTCAGGTACCTTGGCTCGTCGATAAGAAATTTTAGCCTAAAATTTACTCAAATAAGCTCTCGTCGAGAGTCAATTTCCATTAAGATCACCTGCAATCTGGTTCTCGACGGATATGGGTACCTGAGTAGTTACCTTTTCTTAAGGTTAAAAGCATGAAAAGGGCGTTGGATTCCATTTTGAAAAGATTTCTTCAAGGCCTCGAGGATCTGGATTTAAGAGATAAAATCGAGAAGATTTACCTCTTTGGTTCCCGTGCCAAGGGGACCGAACGGCCGGATTCGGATTATGACCTTTTGATCGTGGCCCCTTCTCCCGACAAGAGCTTCCGGAAAAAGATTTATGATGTCGTTGTCGACATTCTCCTGGAGCATCAAAGGGTCGTTTCCTTAAAGATTTTTAAGACCGAAGAATATAAAAGACTATGTCGGATGGGAACGCCCTTTATGCGGAATGTCCTCAAGGAGGGGATACGAATTGGATAAAGAGACGCTTAGCCTATTGGAAGGATATCTGGAGAAGGCCAAAGAGAAATTAGAGACGGCGAAGTACTTGTTGGAAAAGAAACGGCATGACGATGTGGTCTCGCGGGCGTATTATGCTTGCTTTCACGCTACTCAGGCGGTTCTTCTCTCGGAGGGCTTAGAAGCAAATACTCATCGAGGATTATTGAATCTTTTCGGCCTCCATTTTGTCAGGACCGGCAAGTTTGATAAGAAATTTGGCCGTATTTTATCCAATCTCAAAGATGATCGAGAAAATGGTGACTATGAAATCTATTCAGCGATTGATCAAGAGGTGGCCGAAGAGGCTGTTCAAGAAGCCGAAGAATTTCTGAAAGAAGCAGAAAAGCATCTTGGCCGATATTTAAAAAAGAAAGTTTGAAGAAGGAGGAAAGATTATGAACTTGAGTTTGGCACTTTTTCGGGCTTTTGGGCCGTATTTTCAGGTAGTTCTCGTCGAGAAAGCAATTTTGTGGTATCGAAAACCTGTTTTTGCGATCCGAGAGACTTTTCCGACGACAAATTCGAAAATTTGCCAAACTCAAGTTATGAAGAAAGAATTGATCGTCATAGGAATAATGGGCATTCTTTTTTGGGGTCAACCCGCCTTCGCCGCCAAGGCCGTGGCCTTGATTACCGCCACGCAAGCGGGCTCTCAAGTCAACGGAGAAGCGGTTTTTATGGAAACTCCCGAAGGCCTGGAGATCGAAGTCCGAGTTGCTAATGTTCCCGCTGGCAAACACGGATTTCACATCCATGAAAAAGGGGATTGTTCCGATCGTGGCAATGCCGCGGGCGGACATTACAACCCCGATGGGGTCATGCATGGCTTAATCACCAAAGGCGGTTTTGAGCTCGCTCACACCGGAGATTTCGGGAATATCGAAGTTGACGAGGAAGGGATGGGCACCCTCAAATTATTTGTTCCCCGTTTGACTTTAACCGGCGAAAAGTATAATGTCGAGGGCAAAGCGGTGATCCTTCACGAAAAAGAGGACGATTTTGGCCAGCCGACCGGAAACGCGGGCGGAAGGATTGGCTGCGGGGTCATCATGCTCAAAGATGAATCCGAGAGCCGGGCGGGGAATAGAAGAGACGACCATGAAAGCTAAATGACCAATAATCAAGATACAATAACCCCCGGCCCGCCAATTGTTCCAAAAAGCCGGGGCGGGCAAACAATGACCAATTCCCAAATTCCAATTATCAAAGATGACGACGTTGGAAAATTGGATCTTGGGATTTGGAGTTTATTTGGTTATTGTGTCTTGGTGATTGGTCATTCAAGGTAAGGATGTCGAATGTCGGAGAGAAGTCAGGATTGGATGAGGCAAGCGAAACGGGATCTGGAGAGTGCCAAGGCCCAATGCCATGATGGCTTCTTCGAATGGTCTGCCTTTATTGCGCAACAGGCTGCCGAGGAAGCTGTCAAAGCCGTTTACCCAAATGAAAAGGACGCTCAAAATGCCCTCCGTTATTCGGAAGAGATCCTATAATTCTGTGAAAGTCTTCTGGTTCGATAAAAAACTTTTGACGAATCAAATCAGCGAGGCTGTCAAAAGGCTGGTTTCGGAGCGTCCGGATGTCAAGAAAGTCATCCTCTTCGGTTCGGTGGCTGAAAAGAGGGCGACCCCGGCGAGCGATGTTGATATCGTCATCATCGTGGAAGATTCCTCGCAGCGTTTCCTGGACCGGCCTTTGCCTTTCTCCAAATACTTTCAGGATATTGGATTGGGCGTGGAGTTATTCATTTATACGCAAAAGGAAATTGCAGAAGAAGATATTCCTTTTGTAAGGACAGCTTTTAAGAAAGGTGAGATCCTATTCGGGGATCGAAAACTCTATGTTTGAGACTATCTTCAGCGGTCATGAATTGGGGTATGTGATTCGACTGTTTTTTTCTTTGCTCGCCGGATTTTTAATTGGTTCCGAAAGAGTCTCCCGGGGGAAGGCCGCCGGTACCAGCACCCATTTTTTTGTGATCAGCGGTTCTATGACTTTTGCCTTTGTTTCCTTTTTAGCGGATCCGAATTCCCCGGCCCGGATTGCCGCGCAAATCGTCAGCGGTGTTGGTTTCTTGGGGGCCGGTATTATCCTCAAGATGGAAGAAGGCAAGATCGTGAATCTCACGACCGCGGCCAGCATCT
>CAZUJQ010000024.1:0-26034 GCA_964620805.1 uncultured Planctomycetales bacterium
CGCGGTCGGCCTCGTGTAATCTGTCATCAGACACTTCTTCTTCATACTTCATGGTCTTGAGTTTAACGAATGGATCGATCTCGCCTCGTTTAACTTTTTCTTCAATGCTCCTGAAAGTTCTCTCCAAGGCATGATAGAGTCTCGAGAGAAGTGATGTCTTCTTATCCACGTTAGCATCAACGGCCTCGATGTCACCTTGAATTTTGGACGAGACGGTGGTGACGGCTGTTTTCATTATTTCCTTGTTTTTGGCTCTTTCCCTATTGGAGTGCTTTTGCCTTATTGACAACGCCTTTGCCTTCAATTCTCTTCTCATCTTTAACCCATCTCTGATCCTGAAATTGCTCACCCCAGGATTATCTATCCACGGCATTCCGAATTCTTTAATTCCTTTTCGCGTACCGAACATCTTGGATAAATAAATCAATTCAACATCAAAGATGGCCCCTCGGATTTTGGTCTTAGGAAGTATATCTAAAAGTAAATCGGCCCAGAATCCTTTAAATCCGTTTTGAGTATCGTTGACCTCCCGTATCTCCGGCATCAAAGGCCGTATAGCAAACCAGTTAAAAAGAATGGTATCCTGCCACGATTGAATCAATCTTAAAAATCCTCTATTAAGAACTATGGAATCTGCCTTTGCTCTTGAACCAAAAGCCGAATCATAGTTATCTTTTACCAGGTGCCATAAAATATCTCCCATGAAATAGAGATGTGCCGAATTATCGGAATCGGTAAACACAACAATTGCCGAACCGCGTTCGGCCGCCTTCTGCATTCCGTAATTGATCGACCCACCTTTTGTGGAATCTGCGCTTGATTTCATCCCTGACAAAACAGGATTTCTTTCTTCTTCCGGCTTTTGCAAATTCTCTTCAATAGCCTTTTGGAGCCAATCCACGACAATTCTTCCTTCTTCTAAATAGTGCGGATATTCCTTCTCTAAAATGCTCAGGGCGTATTGACCCGAACCTGTTTTGCTTCCGTCATCGACAATCCTTAATCTCCAGTCAAAATGTTTGATGCCTTTAAATAAATCTTCTAATTGCCTTATCTTCTCCCTCAAGGAATCCTCGCCTTGAGCATGTTCTTCGGGTTTCATCATCCTCCATTTACAATCGTTATAAACCGCAAATACGACCTCCACAATTATTGTCCTCTTCTGTTGTTTATCTAAGAGCAACATTCTTTCTCGCGACCGGGCCATTCTGTAAGCAATCTTAAATCGAACCGATGTCCTTCTCTTTCCTACTAATTTTTCTATCAAGGCCCTTGATTCTTCTTCAACATGTTCGTCCTGCCGATAATCAAGAATTATTTCGGATAACAATTTAAGCTCTTTTAAGTCTGACCTCTTTCTCAAATCCAAAGTAACACTGCTTCGCGCCAGCTCATCAGCGGTCTGAGCGACAAGGCGTTGGGAAGGTTGCGCCATCTCAAATAATGGCGCCAGCTTTGCTTTTTCTATTCTTTCCTTTTCTGCTTTCACTCTTGAAGCTTTCTTGCGTGCAACGATAATGCCGACGATTGCAGCAATACCCAAAACAATTGTCACCACAATGGCGGTGATTGGATCTAACATGCGGGCGGTGGGGCCGGAGTTGCCCTGCTTCTCATCACTATTGTTCTTATCAAAATGGACGCTGTCCCGTTTTTCTTCTGGAGCTTGTGCTACAGCCACGTCTCGTAAATAATGAGCATATGCTGCCATGGCTTGCTGCTCATTATCTAAGTGAAATTGTGGGAGATCTTGCTGAAGAATCACACTGTAGCCTACCATCTGCGGTACGCCGTAACCAACACTTAACCCTTCTGGTATTCCTTTCGTTCTAGGAAAGATATAGATGGCATATTCATTCTCACTTCGTCTTGCCCAGAAGATGTCAATCATATCTTCTGAGATGCCTTGAGCGAGCAACGCTTTAATTCTTCTCTGAGCCTCTGAAATCACTCTGGTGGGTTCTCCACTATAGACGTAATTTACAATAGGCCATTCCTGGATAATTTGATAATTGCGGTCCGGTAAAGTAATTAATTCTCTCTTCTCTATCGGAAAACTACGGAATACCCCGTGGAAATGGGAATGATGTTTAATCGAACGGCCAGGCCCATTCCATGTGACTCTCACTTCTGGCATAATTTCGACCAACCTGACACCCAATTCAATAATTTCGGAGAGACTGGTATAAACACGATGTTTATTATGAGAAATAACAAAACTGGGCAATCTTCGCTCTTGGTCTGTGGCCCAGAAGTATGGATTGATATAAATTTTCCAATCTCGCAAACGAGATAAAGCCTTCCCTAAGGCCAGACCTCGCTCGATAACCGGCATATAAGCGCGGCAAAGATTACATTGACTCTGCCCATGGAATCGAATTTTAAACAATGTCTTTAAAACCGCATCCCGATAAATCTGCTTAATAGTAAGATAAAAACCATAGAGGCCTTTCTCTCTTATTGTGTTCAATATATTCACCGGGGTTAATGGTTTTTCTAAAGAGAGACCTTTCATATAGTTTGGTCCTCGATGAGCCACGATGGCTAACTCATATTGATCACCTATGGGATGGAGAGTGATACCTTTTTTGATTTGCTCCTCGCTAATCAATCCTGCTTGGGTTTGCTGAACAACCAGATCACGATATCTTTCTTTAATGGTCCTTCCTTGCAGAGACCTGATTGCATTCCAAAGCCCTTTCTTTTTGATAATAATTCTTGTATTCTTAAGGACTAACCGTCCATCGAACAATCTCGTCATTTGCCCTTGCTTAATCACAAGTTGAAGATCCATTCGCTCATGGATTCGATTCAAATCAACGATCTCCTCGGTGCGGTTGATGACTTCAATATCTCCCTGCAAGATTGCTCTTTGTAAAAGAACAACTCCTAACGGAATACGAAGTGAGGTTAAATTTACCACACTGGTATCTTTCAGGGCTTCTTCAGTATTGCTTACATCATTATAATAATCACTGCCAAGTTCAAAGGCAGGTGGCACATTGCCATCGACGGTATCTTCGAGCATCCATGTCGATGGATTAAGTCGGTATTGATCTGTCTTTGCCTGCAAGATGAAATCAATTGCGAATTTAATCGGAGTGAAAAATCGTGTTCGGTATTTTGTTTCTACGTTCACTATGCGTAATATCCGCTTTACTTTATGCCTTTCTAAGATGGTACGAATTGTCGGATTGTCACTCACCTCTACAAAATTGTGCAAGTTGAGCATTACCGTTCCGATAGGCCCTTCTAATTGAACATACTTGCGGCCATCAGGCCCTACCTTCTGGCTCGCAATCAAATCCGGAGCCAGAATTCTATATAGGGCCTGTTCATCTCCTGCAAATACTTCATTTAAGAAATCCTGCAGTAAAGCTCCTATCAGGGAATAATTTATCAAAATAATATTGGTATTAAAGAATTGCTTTCCTGGCGTTCCATAACCCCCCTTTAATCCCATATTTTCAAAAACCTTTTCCTGTTTGTTTTGTTTGGCTGAGGCTAATTCCAACATCCTCACTTGGATTCTCCCGTTGGGTAATATCTCAATACCGATTTGGCCACCTTTGCGATCCAGCCCAGTCTTGGTTGTGGAAATCATCACAATTGGCACATTGTGTTTGAGCATCCATTCCACAATATATTTATCCGGCATATTGTTCGTGCCATCGCCGTTGTAGAAGGCAATAATGGTTTGTGCTTTACTGGAATCCACATCCAATGCCAAAGCTTCTCTTAAGAATTTAAAACCCCACTCCCCATGGCTACCGGAACTCTCACGACGGTTGGTAGGTTCTTTGGTTTCCACATCGATGGAAGGATAGAATTTTACTAAACGCATCTGAACTTCCACACCAAGTTCTTTAAGGACATCTGCATAGCTTCTTGGGTTCTCTTGATTGGCCATTAAATCAGGCAGATATCGTTTGGTTAAAAGTTCATCATAGGAAGGTTTGGATGCCTCTTTGCCAACACTGACGATAGGTTGATAGATGACCTTACGTGCCCTGTAAGTCTTTTCAGCAACTTCCTTAATCAATCTGAGCAACTTGACTTCGGCTACACTAACGGGATAGTCTTGGTCTCTAATAGTCACAACTCCTTCAAATGCTAAGTCTGTACCTTTGGCGCCCAGGGATCCACGGCCAAATTTTTCTTTGAGGTATCTCTTTCGTTCAACATTTGTCCCTAGACCACCGTCCAAGCTGGCCATCCAAAGCTCGTACTCAAAATGTTGTGCTGGTCCAGGTTCTAAGTCAGCAATGATTTGAGTATATTCAACGGCCCCTAATAATTGTTGTCGTTCTTCATCACTTAACAATGCCGTTGGCTTGAAGTTGCCTTCTTTTCCTTTTTCCGGAATCAAAAGATTTGGTTTTGCCTCTGCAGGATTTTCATATTCATGCTTTAACGTTCGATAGTAATCTCGGCTTGGCCCATCTAAAGGAATTTGATCGAATAAATTATCTAAATCTATGGGTTGATAAGAAACCTCCAACTCTTCCACTGGTATTATTGATTCAACCAACTCTTTAGTAGCTGACATGAGGCCATGTTCACTATTGATTCTCAATACATACAGTAAAGCTTCTTTTAAGACTGATTGCCGTTCAAGGAGGGATTTTGTCCTTTGATGAACTTCTTTGACTTTGTTCGGATTAAGTAAGTGATCTAATTCATTGGAAAGAACGAGTTTGAGGAGCTGATGGAGATCGCGTGAATATGAGTCCTGGATGAAAAATTCTGGAGGCGCCCTCAACGCTCGATAAGATACATAAATTTTTCCTTTGTTTGTATAAGCCATGGTGTCTGCACGGCCATGGAGATTTATGTTTATTTCTTTCACTGTTTCTTTTCCGAACCATTGTTTGACTTTCTGATAAGGTTGCTGTTCAAAAGCAAAAGTAAGAGCATCAGTGAACGCCCTATGCTCTTCAGTAAAGAATCCTGAAGATTCGTTAATAACCACCTGGATACCGCGCTTTTGCAATGTAACTTTGGCTTTAAATTCAATCTCTTTCAATCCTTCCCATGCGGCTGTTAAAATAGGAAAAGTTTCTCCCTGTTCTTCCTGGCTTAACTCGTTGACCAGCCATGCGTAAACGTTCATATAATACCCGAGGCTGCGACCCCAACGATTGTCAACCTGCATAGCGTTAGTAACGATCTCTTTCCAGCCAGCTGGATTAGTGCGGTAAATCGAAACAGCACGTTTGATTGTTGCATAAAGCTGATTAGTGTTTTCCAATTTTCTCCACTCACGCTCATACTCAGGAACCATGGAGCGGCTCACACCGTCGAATACAAACCCTGTCCTCTTAGGCCCTAATTCAGAAACGGTATCAGCGAGACCGCCGGTATTACGAACGATTGGCACGGAACCATACCGCATGGCGATCTGTTGCGTTATACCACTTGGTTCATAATCCGATGGGACGAGCATCATATCGCTGGCTGCATAAATCTTTCTGGCCATGGTATCGCTGTACTGACGGATATAAACGATTGAACCGTCACTTATTCGATGAGCTAATTTGGCGAACTCATCTTCCAGCCACTGTTCTCCTGTTCCCAAAATTACCAAGTCAATCCCCAGTGGTTGCTTCTTACCAGAGTGGATCTCAAAGACCATCTGCGAAAGGATGTCTAATTGCTTCTGATCGACCAGGCGGGAAACAACAGCCACGATCGGCCGGTCACTATGGACGTTGAGGAAGCCGTATTTGTTCTCTGGCTTGACGCCGATTGTTGTGATATCCGCTTCCTTGGCCAACAAAACTCTAAGGTCTCTTTTGTTTTTCTCACGAGCCTCAATGACTTTTTCTATTCCGTCACGGATCGCGTAATGGGCTATGATATCTTTATCGGTCATCGGGTTCCAGACCTCATAATCGATACCGTTAAGAATCCCACCGAAACGGTTGCCGACATCCACCAACAGCATATCCACATCGAATTTGGTTCTGCGGATCTCTTTGGCATATGTGACGCTCACGGTATTGATATAACTGCCTTCGGCTCTGAGCCTCTTGACAACTTCAGGCACAACGACCATGAAGTTAAGCATACCGGACCTAATGATGAAAGACTCTATCCCATGCACTCCGAGTTCTGGCAACCAGGCCTTCGGGTACATCCCCTGATAGCCGATGTTATGGATCGTAAAGACGCTTGCCGTTTGAGCAAAATAATCACGGTAGAGCGTCCTCATATACAACGATACCAGGGCCGTATGGTGATCATTACTATGAACAATATGCGGTTTGATACCAAGCGCCATGAGTAATTCCAGGGCACCGCGGCTTAGGAGAATAGATTCGAAGAACTCTTCTCTTGTCCCAAAATAAGGTTTCTGGAAGAATTCGTTATCGACGTTAAGCAGATAAACATTGATCCCGTTGATTGTGGTTTTCTTAGCGGTTAAGGTCACTGTACGGATCGTAAATGGTATGCGGATCTCAACACCAGCGACATCGGTGACTTCGTATTGCGCAAGCTTTTTCTCCATGGAGGCAAAGTTCGGCAGGATGACACTGACTTTACTGCCGGCCTCAACCAACGCCTTTGGCAGTTCAAACATGACGTCACCCTGGCCGCCGACCTTGATGAGCGGTGCGAATTCCATGCCGACAAAAACCGCGTGGCCGCTGAAGTGCTGCATGACCTGCACGTGTCCGTTCCCGTAAGGTAACTCAGCCCATTCGATGGAACCGTCTTCATCAAGGAAGGCGACGGTAAAATCAAAATTATCAGTTGGATAAACGGTCAGTTCATAAATCGCCTTTCCATCTTCCCTGTTACCGATGAAACGGAACGGTGACTCAAAGAATTCCCAAGCGCCCTTGATATTAGAGTACAGAGAAACAATTCTCTGGCCTGTATGATCCGGACGATTCGCTACAGCCCTTAAGGTCAGCTTGTTGCCGGCGTTGACTTGATGATGGGCCTTTTCAATAACTCCTCCGACAATGTTGCGTGTTCTGCCGATCGTCTCAAAATCGGTGAAGCCTTCAGCTATGATTAGAACATTATCCAGAACCGAGACGGATTCTTTGCCGAAGACCAGCCTTTCGACCATGACGCTCTCGATTGGCCTGAGGTTGGCGCGGTGCAATATCTCTTCTTTGATGTTGAAGATGACATCCCACTGATCGATGGCGCACTGTAAGCATACTTCCTTGACCTCAACAAGGATCCGTTGAATGATATGTTCATAATCCTGGCGGCTGACATCAACCTTGCGTTCACTACCTTCGCCTTCATAGTGGAAGGCAGAAACTTCAACACCAAATTTCTCGAACACACTGAACATCTCGCGCAGAGCTTGTTCAAATACAATTTTGTCGGAATAAACGTTGATATTTATCACACCGGCAACCTTCTCACCCGTGCCCCAGACCGTACCGCTTACGATGACCATGACTTTGCCTGTGGTGTTGGTTTCCAGCACCACTACTTTGGTATCGCTGTCAGCTTTGCTTGGGATAACCACTGTCCATCCGTTTCCGGCTATAAAACTCCTAGCTGGATATTCACGATTAAACGGTTTATCAGACGTCATCATTTCCTGGAAGCTGATGCTGAAGGCATCGCGGTGATAAACAGGCACCTGATGAGAAGCCACCACGCGGTGTAAAACCATTCTCGGCTGGATCAGATCTTTACTAATCTCGGTCACGAACCCGGCATTCACGTTGACCACGAGGATACGGTCCAGAGCCTCTTTAAGTTCGCGGTATTTAACGATTCGTTTGAACAACCGTTCGTGGATCTCAGTGATATTGTTGGTGTGGATCAAGTGGTCAAATTCGTCTGAAATGATGATCTGAAGGGCGGTGTGGAGATCTTTCAAGTAGTCCTCGTTCGTTGCGTCTAGCGCTTCACGAGATACGATAGACAAACTACGATCTTTGAATTCCGGCGGCGCCCGTACAGCCCTGTAAGATAGATATATCACCTGGCCGTTTGTCTTGGCTAATTGATCAACCTGTCCGCTTAAAATCAAGTCAAATGTCTTTTCCGTTTCCTCACCTAACCAATCTATTACATCCTGTCGGGGCTGTTCATGTAAAGCAAACTTCATAGCGTGTTTGATGGCCTTTCGTTCCTCGTTGGAAAACACTGTTTGGTCTGGCCACTGATAATAGAATCGAACATGACCTTTCTTATCCATACGAACTCTAACTTTAATCACCACATCTTCTAATCCTTCCCATTTGGCTACCTTGACTGGGAAGGCTTCTTCTTTTTTCTCTAAATTTGGCATTTTTTCTAATTTCTTGGATGAGGACGGATTTAATATCCTTTCATACCATTTGACAGCCACAATTTTACTTCCTTTATTTTCGATACCTTCAATACTCACTTCATTCATGAATGCTTTAACGCGGGCGATGCCGTATTTGGTATGCGCTCCTGTATCCGAAGCTGACCATCGAGCAGCGTCGTTTTCTTCGGTGATTTCCATATCTGATTCTTTGATACCTGATCCATGGTCAATCGAAATAACCTGAACTCCGACTTTAGTATCTTTAAAGATAATCCGAACAATGATATAGCCGAATTTTGTGTATCTAAAGAGGTTAGCGGCCAGTTCATAGATCACCGTCTTAAAAGAAGCTATGTCATCACGAGATTCATCCACATTATTTGCAATAGTAGCGACCGAGCGGATAACCAATTCTCTCAAGAGCCTGCTATAGAAGGAATCGTCTAGCATTTTCCATTGTTCGACAGCTTCCCTTTGTGCCATTTCTTCAACGGCTCGCCACTCACTGGCGCGGACGCCATTGGCGGAGGTCAAGTGATCCGAAAGCTGTTTGGCTAGTTCTTCGGCTTCTTCAAGTTTTCCTTCTTTTAATAAACCAAAAAGTTCTTCAGACAATGCCTGAATACCATATAAGCCGTGGCGTCTGACGTGTTTATAGGCCGTATATGGCATGATGGAGAAATCACCACTGCGAATCTGTGTACTGGAAGCCTCAAAATTGATCGCTGGAATGAATTGAGCGTTCAGGCTGGTGGGGATCTCTGCTACCTGTTCCCCTCTTTGAATAAAGATAGGTGATACACTGTGCATTAAGGGATTAAAGTTATAGATGCGTTTGGCAATGTTGTCTTCCAGTTTCTGAATGGTATCAGCCTGCTGAACTTCTCTTTCTGTCCCATCAGCCTGCTTGACCTTCTTGGCCACATAGCGGTTGTAGTGGTCACCGCCGACTAAATAAAATGCATCAATTTTCTGCCCTGGATTGAGCTCCAAGATTCGGAAGATATTGGTCTCGCCGTCTAAGTCGGTGCCAACCGCGATGGATGAATATGCAAAGAACGGCGCAAAAATCTTTAACACTTCTTGTCCCATCGGATGACGGATCTCATTAGAGACCAGAGTCGGTTTACGAGGATCGGCGCCGGCTAAGACGTAGATGATCTTATCTAATTGGAAGCGGCCGATGGCATCTAAGCCGATCAATAAATGAGCCCAATGGAACGGATTGGCAGCGACCGGGAATATCCCGACACGGAATAACTTGTCAGGATGTACTGTCTTCTCTGAATCATCAGGAGATGTGCGAATAGTAATGGTTGGGTCGATCCGTTTCTGTTTAAGTTTGTCTGCTATGATCGTCAAGACTTCTTCGGCCTTCTCTAACATATCGATGAATGGACGCTCGGTAACATCACGGTTCATAATTTGGGCCATCTTGGTGATTTCATCAACGATACGGGCCTTAATCTGGCGGGTGGTTTCGTGAGAATTGGAGCTTATTACGACGGTTTGCGGTTCTACAGAAGTGGCTAGGGTTATACGGCCCCTGAACCTATTGCCTAACCTGGCCAAGAAGGCACGGAACTTAGCGGAACGTAACAACCCGATGATCACAATCACTGCAGCGACCCCACCGATTATCCACGGGTTGCTAAGGATATCGATGACGCTTCTGAGGTCGATCTGGCCGATGCCGGCGAAGCCGAACATGCCCGGATGGAACCTTGATTTTGCACTTGTGCTCATCCGGCCCAAGAATTCATTCAGGTCAAATGCCAATACAACGCTGTGATACTCATCCGCCACTTTACCGGTGACATCTTCGCCGTAGGCATCTTTGGCGAATCTCGAAACAAGTTCGACCTGACCGTTCGGGGCCATCTTGCGGAACAAGTCTTCAGCAACACCCTGGTCTTTCTTGTAAGCGAATATGGCTGCACGGCCTTTACCGGGTTCAAACATTGCAACAATTTTTTGATATCCACGGATCTTGGCGATCGCAGTACGTTCTCTGGCGAGACGACGGCCGATGCCTTTTCTCTGATGATCAGGCCTGACCGAAGAAGCCATGGCGTAGAAACTGACCTTGTCATCATCCTTTGAGAAACGGGCGGTATCCGGCAAGCCGATGCTGTAGCCGACCGCTTCACCTGTGACAGCGTTCACGGCCTCGAGATAGACAACAGAGGCCGGGGCGTTCTTGAAGGCCGACACAATGTCATGGGTGCTGGTACCGTTATCCGGCATAGACTTATCAAGGTAGGCCCTGGCTTCTTTGAAGTCAACTTGACGGATGACAATGTTCTCGCTTCTCTTATCCTTGGTGTAGAAGTTCATGGCCTCACCGGTGCGGATGACCTCGAAGCGCAATGTGTGTCCGGTCAAGGCGAACTCAAGCAGGTCAGCCGTATCCACGCCCAAGTCAACGTAGATGCCTCTAATGCCGTTGGGCAGATGGGCCTTTTGTTCGGCTTCATAGCGACTGATGTAGGCCAATAATTTTTGCTGGGCTTCTTGCGGCAATCTGGCTAAGGTCTCATCCGTATGGCTTAAGCCCTGATATTCATAAACCGTCACACCTTTATGCTCCAAGGCCTCAACGATCGTGCTCTCAAAGAGTTTTTCGCGGACCTGGGTAATGACGCCTAATTTCTGGTTGATGGTAAGGAACTCTTTAAGAGTGTGATAGGTGGTGCGGTCATTGTTGATGCGGCGAATAAGGGCTTTGTGGACTTCATCCGCATCAGGATTAACGAGGTGAGAAACTTCATCAGAAATAATTACTTTGAGGGCGATACCTAAAACATATGCATAGCGGCTGTGATCGAAAGCTGTAGAAACTTCCGGAGGAGCGCGTAAGGCGCGGATATTGAGGTAAATCTTGCGTTCGTTGTTGCCGAATGTGGTATAGGCCAGGGCACCGGCTCGGCCGTGGATCACGACCGGAATGATGAGCACATCGGCCTTTCCGAAGAGCTTGATTCTGTCATTACGTGACAGCTGATCAAAGGCATAGGCAAAGGCTTCCTTGATCGGCTCCACAGGAATACCCTGAGCGCTGCCTGGGAATTCGTAATCGAAGCTAAGTTCCTTAAAGAAGTAATCAGCCCGCCTGACCATGACCTTGAACTCCTGTTCAACCACACCATCCACTCCCTTTACATCAATCGGGAAGGTTTCTTTGGTATTTTCTCTGGCAGCTTGGGCTTTTAGTTCAGCGATCTTGGTTTCGACGTTTTTGGAAGTCAATGATCCTACAAAAATTTCTAACGCTAAGTAATTAACTTTTGGAATTCCCAAACTATAGGTAGTTTTCTTATAATTCTTTTCAGAAGTCCATCCATCCCCCTCATCAATGGTAGAGTCCATTAACCCCGCTTCAGTTAATGTTTTGTTACCAATGAAAATTACAGATGTCTTTATTCCTTGGTCTCCATAAGTACCCATTTCTCCAGTCGGTCCAGAAAACACGCCACCCCATGAATACTCTATTGTTTCAATGGCAACATTTTCTGTAAACGCCTGTCTTAAGAATTGAAGATTATTTAAAACAACTTTTCTAACTTTTCCATCAGCAATGTGAATGACCCGATCGCTATCAGATAACTGAACTCGATTAACAATGATCCTCTTATATAAAATAATGGTAACGATTACAAAAGCTACCCCACCGATCACCCACGGATTGCTTAAAACTGAAGCTAATACTGCACTACCGCTTACCGCTAAAAGCATTTCAGTTAATGCAAATCCGCTGGCCTTTGGAGCCGGGGTTTGCTGCTGAGGTGCGGCATCGGCTTTGATCCCATACAACCCATGCTGCTTGACGAATGTATAAGCCGTATACGGTATGATGGTGAAATCGCCGTTACGAATCTGTGTACTGGAAGCTTCAAAGTTGATCGCCGGGATGAACTGCACGTTGCTTAGAGTTGTTGGGATGGTCACAGTTCTTGTACCGCGTTCGATAAAGATTGGATTAACACTATGCATGAGCGGATTGAAACCATAAATCTTATGGGCAATGTTATCCTCTAATTTCTGAATGGTATCAGGCTGTTCTTTGTCACCTTTCTTAACTGTTCTATTGTAATGATCTCCACCTACTAAGTAGAACGCATCGATCTTCTGGTTCGGATTCAATTCCAATATGCGGAAGATATTGGTCTCGCCGTCTAAGTCGGTGCCAACCGCGATGGAAGAATATTCGAAGAACGGAGCAAAGATATCTAACACCGCTTGTCCCATCGGATGGCGGATCTCATTAGCGACCAGCGTCGGCTTTCTCGGATCAGCGCCGGCTAAGACGAACACGACCTTGTCTAATTTAAGTTCAGCGATAGCTGACAGCCCGGCCAACAGATGCGCCCAGTGGAACGGATTAGCAGCGACCGGGAAGACACCGATACGATACACATTGCTGGTCACTGGTTTTTCGCTGTCTTCGGCTGATGTCCTGATCGTCACGGCCGGATTTATTTCGTTATTGTTTAATCGGGTAGCGATCCTCGCTAAGACCTCTTGGGCTTTGGTCTTGATGGCGGCTAATGTACCTTCTTTGACACTTACGCCTAATTCGGTAGACATCTTGGCAAGTTCATTGTTGATGCGATCCCGAACGGCTGCGGTGACAGTTTTTACTTGTTTCACTTCAGCGATGGTAGAAAAGATTTTGTTAGACTTGCTGACAAGAGAAACAAGGATATTTTTGAACTCCGGGTCAGTCATCTTTAACCGAATCGCGATTATGATGCTTCCGAATTTTATTTCAATGTCACGGCCAGAAATGTCCTGCCAGCCATCCTTTGTCTCGGCTTCAATTTTTAATAAGCCTTCGGATAAAAGATGTTGGATGTGGTTACGAAGTTTAGCCTTGATTTCAGCTTTATTTTCTTCAGTGAGATCTTGGGTAGGATAATCAAACTTAATCTCGATAATATTATCGATAACATTATCACGTTGCTGAATATCGACATTCAGACTAGCCGGTGGAGCCTGTTTGTCTGGCAACGCACCGGCCAATATATCGCGTAAAATAGCCGCGAGTTCAGCCTTGGCTTTTTGGGCTTCTTTCTGAACAGGTCCGCTAATATTTCCCCAGATGCGAGCATCCGAACCCCAGCGGGTCAGTCCGTTGGGAAGTACTGCCTTTAAATCCTTGGGCAAATCCTTGGCTTTCTCTGCACGGAATACAACAGTTCTATTTTTGGAATCCATTAAAATTTTCTCAAGTTTTAGCAGATCTTTTTTATAGGAATAGTTCCCAATAACGGTACGGCCTATAGTCCACGGCAATTGCGTGAACATCCGGCTAAAGCCGGTCCCTTTCAATCTGCCTTTTCTGTCCGTGAACTTGTTATACGTTAACATACCGGTGAGGAATGAAATAGCGGCCAACAGGTACGGCAACAACACCAGCGGACCAACGGACGTCATGGAGACTAAACCAACCATAAAGCCGGCAATACCCATAATACCCAGCAAGGCATTAAGCGGGATGCCTTTCTTCATACCAAAAAGATGGAACATCATCGTATTCTCAAAGTACTGTTGTCTCTCAAAACCAGCTAATCTCGACTCCTTAATCGTGGAAATGAAGGAGAATATTTCATTGGATGCGTACCACACACCTTTAAGAAACATCGGGATAAGAGATACATAGAACGGCAAGGCGATAACAATGTCCCGCAATGTCAATACAATGGCCCGCCAGAAGCTGGCAGACTGTCTCCAGTGGCGTATAAAGTTGGTACCGTTGATGGCCTCCATCAGAAGATACGAAACAGTGATAAAGAACAAGGTCGGCTTCAAGAAGGCGAATGCGCTGAACGGCGACAACGGCGGTAGCAGGATCAAGAGACTCAAACCAAAGATAGCAATCAAATAATGCGCCCAGAAGAACAAGTGCGACAACTTCTTGTCAGCAGGTACGTTCTCATTCAACAAGACAGCGAACTGATCGCGATCCATTAAGAAACGTGCTACGTTATAGGCATAGCGCATTTCTGTCGCGGCCAAAGAGGCATCCAACAAGGTTGGACGAGACCAATCCATGATGAACCAATCGATCTGTGTCGATGTGACTTTAGGCTGTTTGTTCTGTAATACAAGGAAAGAAGCGGAGTCTTCACCCGGCGGCGTAAAGAGCACGGCAGCCGCTTCTGGACGGATGGCGCCTTTACCAAAGAAGGTCAACATCTTACGCCGGGCGCGCTGAACATCGCCTGTCCAAACCTCCTGAGCAATGGCATAAATTGTTGTAACGGGAAATGCCCATCCACTCGGTAGGAATGTCTGGGCGTTAGCACCCCAAACCATCATCATCGGGTTTACAATGCCGATCTCGCCGCTTCTACCCTGCAAGGCCGCCCAAGTAATTCTCCACACATGTTGACCTGGATATGTTCTGACCAGGGAGTCATAATTAGTGGCGATTGGATAATACATATAAAGATTGTTGGCGATGTACTGATTCTTTACCGCAATCGGTACTTGAATATCATGTTGGAAATTATGATTAGGAAGAATGGCATGGACCTTATCTGTTGACATAATTAGATAAGCTAACCAAGTCGCTTCTTCGACCTCGAGCCTGAAATCCTTCTTAGCTTTTTCTTCAGTAAGTGAAATCTGAATTTGTAACAGTTTCGCGGCATTATCTTTCTTCCAGGCGATGAACTCATCCGCCCATTGACGAGGTGTTTTACCGATGGCGGCCGGTATCTTAAGATTATTCGGGAGTTCGACTTTCGGTGTGACGGTCATCAAGCCATTCTGATCCAAAGGCAGCTTGTTCGTGCTCCACAATTTCACTTCTGACATGATATGTCGCAATTTGACATCGACCATCTGCTGATAAACAGGATATTTCGCGACAAAGTATTCTTCTACTTCGCTTCTGTCAGATCTGTTGGACAAAACCTGATAAGCATCGGTCGGAGCCAAATATTTGGACGTCAACCGTAAGGCTTGGATGAAATCATAGTACTTATAATCAGCCAACTGATGGCTGACATATAAGTGATATTCGTATTGGTCCGTCCCCATGGACTCGGCTACACCGAAGTTAGCGGAACGGAGTTCATTGACCCAGCTATTGATGATTTCAAGTACCTTAACCAGATCTCCATTGCTATTCCTCAAAAGCCCGCTAGGACCGATCAATAATGCGACCAGATCATCTGTTTCATCGATTTTCATGAGCTTATCAGCAACATCATCCCGCTTGATAGCATCACGGATCAATTCAACCACATTTTTCCATTCATACTTGCGGTGTTTCCTGGCAAGATATCCCAACAGTGAAGTTTTCTTTTGCGTTTTGGGATTAATGTCAAATGTACCTAAAGGCAAGTAATCTTCCGAACCGAAGAAGTATTTTTCGCCGAAGGCATGCAGGTTGCTGCTGTTGGACTCCTTGGAGGCATAGACATCCGCCACCGGTTTCATTTGGCTTAAGGAGAAGAATTTATTGTATAGGACCTCTTGAGCTTTCTTGATCTTCGGAAAGACAAACCGCCCGCCCTTCTCTCCCTTAAGGGCCTTCAGCCAAGATTCTTTTACTTCCTTGCTTAAATATCCCTTGTTATAGAGCCAGACAACATCTAAAGCAATGCTTTCAGCAACGCTCTGGCCATTCGGTAAGAGCGGAATCAATTTGCTTTCTGCTGTCTCAAACTCTTTAAACCATTTGGCATAAAATCTCGGCCAATGCCAGCCAAAGGCACGGAAAATGTTAATAATGGACCGGAAGCCAGTTAGTGATCGACCGACTCTGCTCCACATCTCTGCCTGCAGGAGATAATAGCTTCGTATCATGACAAAGACATGATAAGTCGAAATAATCGTAGGAATAACGGTTAATGCCAATATAAGAAGGGTAATCCAGAAACCGGGAGCTGCGAATGGAATGATCGTGATCTTTCTAAAGAGGAAATGTACCATCAAGCCGAAAACATAAGCTCCACTAACCGTGAAGATACCGCTCCAGAAGAGCTTTTCTCGCCAGTTAGACATATGGGAAAAGAGAATCACAATGAGTATCGGCAGAACGGCCATTATCATGGCACCCACGGCCAAGTAGGAGGTGCCTATCATCAATTTAACGCCAATCAACTCGGCAACGATAATCAAAACTGCTACGCTTAGGCGTGCCGCTTTGTGTTTGATGCCCCAGAACTTAGAAAGCTTCGTCAAAGGATACGCGACTCTCATGATCAAAAGATGCGCCAAACCATACCATTTGGCCGTGAGGCGATCAACCGAGGTGGCTTTCGGAGATTCTTCATCCATTAACTTGAGAGTTCCGTATTTAATTCCCGCGATGATGTTCTTGTATTTGGCAATACCCTTTTCAAGTTCTTTAATCTGCTTCATGAGATTTTCTATGACAGTTTTGTCCTTCTTCTGAGCCTGGGCTTGAATTAATTCTTCTCTTGAAGCATATAAAGCGCCGGGGAGCTCTTTAACCTTATCAAAATCAAAACCTTCAACATCTGCTTTACCTTTACTCTTTAGATGCTCAAGATACTTAAGACTTGCTTTCTTCACCCAGTCTTCAAACTTCAAATTTCTCTTCAGCAGGGCGTCAAAAAGGGCGTAGAAATCAAGATCTGTAAAGACATCAATAAGACGTCTCGTTGCTTTCTCATAAGGTTGACGTTTGGTAATAACTTTGTTGAAATCCGTAATTTCAATGTCCTTAAGGATCACCTGGAAAATATAGCGATAGGTCTTAACATAATCAAGAATATTGTCTTTTGAATCACCATTGTTAAGTTTAATATTTATTTGACGTGCCAAATATAAGACAAACGGCGTAATGGCGGAGAACTGTCCAAGCGAATATCCTTGGGTTTCGGATGGGTTGACGGAGATAAATGTCGATATAATCAGCTCGCGTAATGTCATGGCCTGGGCATTTTTGTAAAGCGGGTAAGGATTATGAATGATATCCGCTTTAGCCGGCGTTTTACCTTTGAGCTGATCAAGAAGGCCGGGGAAGATGGCAACGGCCTTGTAAAGTCGCGCAAAAACCGTGTAGAAGGTCTTGTTGCGGGCGTCTTCCGTCATAACACCCTGGTAGATGTTGCCAAAGATATGATCAAAGACCGGGCGCTGGACTTTTTCCTGCACTAAACCTCTCACATAATTAACAAGGTCAGTATAATTTTGGGCCAAAGCGAAGAGTTCTGCTCTTGTAAAGATCTTATTGTGGAGGACATGGCGAAGGATTCGTATTTCCGGAGACGGCGGTAACCTGTCCAGGACTTCTATATCAACGCTACCGTTCTTCAAACTCTCCAATACCTTATTCTGAGCCTTATTCAACAATGTTCTCATGATATGATCCCACAGTAAGGCACCGTTGTATGCCTTACCTAGGGCATTACGGCGGGTGGTATGCGTCAAGAATGCCTCATTCACGTCTTCCTCAGTGATGAGGTCGGAAGCCAAAAGCTGGCTGATCACTAGAGCCTTCGCATAACCGCTATTCACAGCCTGTTGCAGGACCATTTGAACTGTTATGTCTTGGAGGTCGATAGCAGGTGCCTTGGCCAGCGAATAAGGATTGATGTTCTCCTCGGCAAAGACAAGCCGGCCTATGGAGGCAAGACTTATGACCACTTCAACTTCATTATCAGAAAGGCCAGTTGACTGCAGGTATTGACGAAGTTGATTCATTCTTTCTTCTTTGGTCTCTATTAGTTTGGATATGACGAACGGGCTGGAAACTTCACGCAGAACTGCTAGCTTGTTTGCCAGCGCCTGGGCATTCTCTATGGAAATGTTTCCGGTAGCAGCTTTTTCGATGATTTTTCTTAGATCATTGCGAGCGGCAAAATTGGCGTTCCTGCGGATACGGTACTTGGCCCAAACGGACTGAATCCGCAAAAGCACGGCCACCCCAGCGATCAACAATACGAAAATGCCCAAAACGATCTGCCATGTGTGATTGAGCAGCCATCTAACATTGTCAACATAAATACTTCTCTTTATATCGGCTGGAATCTCGACCTTCATGTCGACATCAACGCCATTGCGGTAAATGTTTTCCAAAATTTCTCCGATATTCTGTTTGTCTTTTGTAAATCTCTCACCGCGGACCAGCCCCAAAACCGCACCGCCAAATGAATTCGCGAACTTGTCCTTGAACGAGAATTCGTAAACGTCGGACCTGACGATGTCGCCCTGGGTGATGGCCCAGAGTTTATTATCCCTAATAATCCTTGTAACCGGATCGCTCAGCGGTGTGGGAGAATGAATGATTTCCTTTATCAGAAGATATTCATGCCCGTCTTTCCAATAAGCTTTGATTTCAAATGTACTGTAAAGATATTCTTTAGAAGGCTGAGCTTTTCCAGATAGATAATCTATTAGTCCTTCAATACTGCCATCCACGCCGCCGGCCGTTGGTGTTCGTGTAATCTGCATAGGAATACCATCGCGCGTGTAAATAGTGTACTCTTCCTTTGCATAATGTTCGGCTACCATACCTGTGTTATAGTTGAACCTGAGCTTTATTCCATAATCTTCATTAAACTCTTGTCCTTCTCGATATTCGTATGTGACATCGTATAGGTATTGAGAAGCAGCCACATCATGCTCTCTATAGGATGTTTCACGTACGATACGATCTAACTCTGTAGAAACAGCCACTTCGCCCGAAGCCACACCCACAGGCACTGAGATGGTTTGACCATTGTTGAATATCTGTGGTTCATACTTTATAAACCTGACATAACCCCTGTCTATCTTTATGTAATCTCTTAAAAGTGGATCGTTGACACCAAGATATCTTGTCAAAACATTAACTTTCTGGTTGATGTCACCATTTATCAATAAGTTTCGTTCAATCTGGACAAACTGATCTTTATCTTCGAAATTTGTAAGCCCAATGCCCTTATCCTTTAAGGTTGTGTACAACGAAGCGCTAATAAGACTTTCTTCTATCTCTTTACGGGTTAATCTCTTATCCTCGGATTTAAGCTCATAGACTTGCCCAAGATAAGAGAACTCATAAGCCAGTCTTGCATTTTGACCATTCCAGGCAACATTGATAATCGTATTCGGTTCTTTGTCGCTTGTAATAAAGATCATAACTCTGGCCAATGGATCTTGCTTAATACGATAGAAGAACCGCGTGCCGTCTTCTTTAAAGTCTGTTCTTGCTTTAATAAACGTGAACTTATTAATATCACCCCCAATAGTAGCAGCAATATTCTGAAGACCTTGAATGAATCTAGGCTTTGCGACTTCTTTATTAACCATATTAGGTAAGCTAGCAATAACTTCATCGATGCTCTCATATTCATGTACCTTAGAGGATTCAATACTTAATCGATGTGTCTCATATTTACCATTTTGTTTTATTGAGTAGTAAGTCAAATTCTTCTCAGATGGAATGCTACGCAAGGCTTTAAATTCGATTAAATAACCACCTTCTGGTAATTTTGCAATATCCCCAACTAACTTGTTCGTTGGTTTGTTAATTAAAAACGCTCGAACAAATTCGCCTTTATAATTTTGCTCTTCAGTAATAATTAAGTCTTCATTCTTCAGATAACTTATTTCTTGAGGTAATGCTTTAAGGTGGTCTTGGGTGATGACAGCGTAACCAACCACTTCTTTAGCAATATTATCGTGTGGATTAACTTTTGTGCTTGCAGTGCGCAAAGGTTCACCAAATCGATTAACAATAATATATTCTCGATTTTCACCATTGACTCTAACGTCATAGTAATACACGGCCCTCCTCGGTTCCTTATAATTGCCCACAGCAACTTTACCTTCAACTTCAACGTCTTTACCGCTACGATCTTTTATAGATAGAGGAGCATAATAAAACTCTAAGACCATCTGACCTTTAGGATCAATAGCAAAGGCTCTTTCATAACTACCGGCAACATAACGGCGCTCAATAACTTTGACATCCATTTCATCAACCTTAATGGTGTTTTGTTGTTTAGCAGTAGCAATTAAGACATCATTTTCATCGTAAATCTCTGATTCTAATGGTTTTTGTTGTTTAATAGACTCCCTTTCGAATGTCGCTTCATCAACCAAATCAAAATACACTCTTTCTAATACTTCTTCTTGATCATTGATTCTTCTAACTTTCTCTATACTCTCAGGTTTGAGTAATCGTATATCTTTTATCTTGGCTTTTAAATCCAAAAGCGAAATATAGAAGAATGTTTTATCCTCAAGGACTACCCTGTATTCTTCTTTTTCGATATTCCTTAATAACTTCTCACCCTCGAAATTTAATTCCACTGACTTACCGTTGAATGTTAATTCTAGGTAAGTCTTATCGCCTACTTTGATTTCTTTTGTTGCCATCTGGTGAGAATCCATAGATAAACGTCGCTTAAATTCAGTCAGAGTAACAGAAGCCGACAGTTTACCTGTGGATAAATCAATATCACGGGCAACCACTTTATTTTCTTCAATTTCGTTCCCAACGTACAACCGACCGGCCTTAAACTTCTTCCCTTCTTCAAAGACCCGACCAGACCAAACCACATCCGCATATTGCTCTTTCTCACCGACAGGTGTAAATTTCTTGGCCTCTGCAAAGGCCTCCGAGGCCTTGATGGCCGCCAGATAATAGAACCCACCGTTTTGATACGGCTTAAATTCAACCTTTATCTTGGCATCTTTGTCATTGATCATATTGACCAATTCTTCTTCCGTCACAAAGATGCTGCCGCTTTTAAGCGGAATAATGAAGTGCGTGCTAAAGAATAATTCAAATATCTCTTCCCCAAGCTCACCTAACTCAAGCACAGCATCAGCCGGCAGGCCTTCCACATTCACGACACGACGGTGAAGGATGTCCTTGCCTTCATCTGTCTTGCGGCCAGTCGGGATAGAATTGATAGTGCCGTTACTTGGATCTTTATCGAAGAGAAGGATTCTTATCATATCCTCGGTTAATTCTTGCGAACCTTCACTGGCGCTACGGATAAAGCCAAGACCTTTGAGATCTTCGGCTTTCTGTTTCATCACAAATTCGTCGCCGCGCTTGCCTAACTCAAGCACCCCACTGACAATACGGCCCTTATAGTTAAGATCCACAACCACCATCGTATCAATCGACTTAAACTTCGAGTCAACTTTACCTGTTGGAATGGTCTTGATACGGCCGTTGGTGCCGGCGACTAAAGCTTTTAGCATATCTTCATCCAAGGCGATATTTGCTCTTTCCCCATTTTCGTATTCGGCACGAATCACGCCATAACCGCTGAAGAATTCAATTTCCTTCTCAATTGTCTTCATGGTAGGTTCAGCGAGAATCGGATAGAGTTTAGCGCCGGCCTTTCTCTTTTCTTCATAACCAATGGCCTTCTTTACTTCCGGACTCAAACGCTCAAAATCTTTCGGCAATATCACCATGACACGGCCGTCTAACTCAATCGGACGAATGTTGGTTTGAATAATATATTTGCCTAAGCCATTGAGCTTAATGTCAGCCTGTACTCTTTCTTGCGGCGTTAAGTCTCTAAGCGGTTTGGCCAACCGATAATCGCGTTCTGCTAAACCGATCGGCGCGGCATTGTCAATTGGTGTGGCTAAGCCAGCGTATGCACCGAAGAGAATTTCGTATCGCTGCTTGGCGAGTTCAGGATTGAAACTTATGATATAGTCGTTTAAGTCCACATTGACTTTGGCGAAGGTTGTAAGCTCTTCATATTTCTTGGTAGAAATCGCTTCTTCTAACGACTTAAATTTTTCTTCGCTTAAAGCGGCCTTAAGTAATAGCATAATCAAATCAAGCCTGCTGTCAGAATATTTCTGTATAAGGCTGGCCCACTCTGGCGTTTCGCTTAGGCCATAGGGATGTGTGACGGCATCGGTGTCTGTATAAGGCATATTCATAAACGGTATTTCTTTTTTCTCTTCTTTCTTTTTATCCCCGCCGAAGATATTGTTAAACAGTTCACCTAAGCTTAAGAGATCAATTCCAAATCTTCCGCCTAATCGGCCTTCAGCGTTGACATTGGTGCTTACCTCGGTACCCTTTGTAATACGTCCGCCTATGGATAAGGTCTCGGTACCGCGCAAATCCCTTTCTAATTGAACGCCAAATCTTGTATTCTTGCCTAAATCAAAGTTGCCTCCCACCCCATAACTTGACTCACCATTAATCTCACGGTAATAGGCGCGTAAGTTCTTGTATTCGATGCTGATACCGCTTCGTTTGGAACCAACAGCCTGTTCGCCTCTAAAGAGGACCGGCCCTAAACCGACATTGGCGCCCACGCTGCCGAATATGTCTTGACGTTCTGGGAAGACCTCCAGATTATCGGTTTCACGTTCGCGCGTAAAGGAGAAGTCAATGCTTAAGGTATTGAGGAATTTCTCCTTCTTCGGATCATGAATGAATTGATGCTGCCACGTCAATTTTTGATAATCAAAATTATCTTTGACATTGATAAGGATATGTTTGCTTCTCTCTTCTTGAGTGAATAGGTCAATGGTGGTAATCTCGGTGTCGCGGGAACGGCTGGTGCCGGCATAACCGGCTTCAAAGACGATACGGTTCGTTGGGCTGACTTGATAATCTAAAATACCTTCAATCGCATTGGTCCTGGCTTTATCGCCCATCACATTGACTTTGGCCATACCTACTAAGCCAAAGTAAACATTCTTGCCCTGCATACCGATGCTATCAAAAATCATAACCGCATCTTGTCGTCTGGTCTCGAATGGATTAGAAAGACGCGGATCGAGTTCTTCAGTAACCGAGGAACGGATATAACCCGCTCCTAACTTATGGAAGAGCCAGGTGGTGTCTTCGCTGGCTAAATCACCAGAGATAAAGAGGTATTGATTATCCGGCGCATGAGGCGCATTGGCCTTGACACGGCCGGCAAAGGCATTGATACCCGGGAAGAGATCTTTTAAGGCAATCTGCTGGAAGGTTGGTTCAATTTCAGAATTGCCTCTGAAATCAGTGATTCTGGCCACACCGGCTTCAGCATACTGAATATGCGGTTGACCGTTAAATAACATTAATTGTTTCTGTGTTGCAGCATCGGTGTTTGGCGGCAAGAAGCCAACGAAGGTCCCGTCAATCACATCGATCGGCGGGGCACGGGTCAACTTGTAAAAATATTCTTCAACTGCAAATACGTTTTCCTGGTCAACTCCTGCCTGGCCAGCCTCCTCGCGTAAGGCCTTTAACGCATGTTTTCTTAATTCATTAACGGCCTTGTTATAACGATTAACGCTTTCCCCTCGCATCTTAAAGAGCTCAATAGCTAAATTCTTGGTCGCCTCGTGCGTATCCTTGACTGTTTTCATGGCGTTCTTCGCATTTAATTGTATCTTGCCGGCGCGTAAGTAATCACCAAGGGCCTTTAAGATCTGGCCTAACGGCGCTTTTTCGGCGCCGCGTCGATTAACCACGTTCTCGAGGGCTTGCAAGGCAATGCTCTTTTCTAAGGCAATTAATTTCAGATTATCTTTGAATTGTTCATTGAATAGCTGGCCATTGATACCTAAGTCAAAGAGGGCTTTGATAATATGGAAGCGACCCTTTACCTTTGGCTCAGTGTTATCTGGATCGCCGACCCAAACGAGTTCGAAATCTCTCGTGAGCAGTTTACGAGTAATGATTTGCTGCAGTGATTCAGGCGGAGGTGTCTGGGTCTGTTGTAATTCATCTTTATCAACTTCGGCCAAACCGCCAATTTCAGGCTCAAGATAATAATCTCTTTCTAATTCACGATTGGCGCGTAACAGTTCAAAGAGATCTCTGGCCTCTTTCGTAAGGAAATGATTCTGCTGAAGGACCAAGTTGATATAGGCAATATCTTGGTCAATGCTTGTGACATCAGGACGTAAATCATGCTGACCTAATCGCTCTCGAATAAAGTCGCGGGCTTGAGCAATAGTCACGGCATGGGGATTAGCGGCTTGTTGTGCCCGCGTTAAGGTGAGCGGAATAAGTAAATTGCTAAAGTCATGAATCATTATCTTTAAGGATTTCGTCAATAAATCAATGTCCTCGGTTAATAAATTAATTTCTCGATTGAACATCTCTAATTTAGCGGCAATTCTTTCCTGTTGTGTCATTAATTGAGTTCCTGGTGGAGTAGAAAGACCGAAAAATGCTGGGAAAAATGCTTTCATAGCATTATTAAAATCAAGTCTAAATTGTTCAAGGACCAACCAATCTTCGGCTTGGAAAAGTTCTCTCGTGACAAAGTCATTCCAAGCAGGATTACCTTGAGAAGCAATCTGCTCATTTTGCCACTTTGGAATAATATCTTGTTGTAATCGAGCGATACGTCCTTTGATGGTAGGATAGATTCTAAACAGTGGCTCCAAGATTGTTACTGTCCCATTCGGATTTTGAATAATAATCTTTTCATCATCTTGTTCCAAATAAATTAACGCACCCTGAATTTGTTGTGGTGTCGGTGGCTGGGCCGCCGCCTGTGGGTCAGTAAGAATGAGCTCTTGAAATTCTGCAAGTTGTGCTTCAGTTTCTACAAGTTTCTTTTGCGCCTCTTCAATCAACTTTTTAGCGGATTGCAGAACTATTCCATTTTTCTCAATCAAGAAATAGACATCCGCCAAGCTCGTGGTGGCGTTCTTAGGATCTTGTAATTCTATTAAATGTTTAATCGCGTCTTTAATGCGTAGTGCTTTCTCTTTTAAGAAGTTGACCTCACTCTGACTAGCGAACCTCGGAGCATGGAAAAATTCATTTATTTTATCGCTAATGGCTTGGGCCGTGGCCTCATCTGTGGATTTACGCAGTTCTCTCTTAATTTCCTCTACACTCTTACCGGTCGCGAAGGCCACGAGCTCAATGAAGCGTTCAAGCACAAATCCACCGATATCTTTGACATCTTGTTCCGCCAAACCTTGTAACAATTTCATGATGGCCTGCGCCTCGGCAACAAAACCTTCACCGCTGGCCATTTTTTCTTGCAGTTTCTTCAGGTCTTTCGTAGCTTTTTCGAAATCAACTCTGGCCTTTTCATAAGATTGCTGGCGCTTATCCAATAAAGCCTTGGCCTCTTCAGCAGCTTGATGGAGGGCCACGAAGACCGTCTCTTCACTGATATTGCGAATACCGGCCTTCTCTAATATTCCTTTCACGCCTTCGAGCGTGGCTTTTGTCTTTCGCACCTCACTTAACAGTTCACCAGAAACATCAGCTTGCGGCCCTTTGGCGCGCAGATCTCTTAAGACCTGCGTAAACGGCAGACCGGTTTTTGTAGTTAATTCTTCGATACGGCCATTATCCAGCGTGCGTGTGGCTAAGACTTGCCTATCAATCCATTCTTTGTATTGATTCGGGAAGTTGGCGCCATATTCGAGCGTACCGACCTGACCTTTACCTAAGCCTTTACCGTCTTTGGTATTGAGAATCACAACGCCCTTGGTGATAGGATCAGATGAAATCACGACTTTTTGCTCGGCATTTGACACCCATTCGAGTTTGATATGTGTGCCTTGGGGTAAATCTCTCGTCATGAGCTGCTTGACACCCTTAATATCATAGAGATACACCACATAATTGGTCAGAATCGCACGGGCGATAGGCAGACGGCTGGGTTTCGTAAGGATAATACCCAAATCAGCACCGTTAAGAATTTCTTTATCCGTGACAACCTTCATGCCTTCGGTCAGGATAAGGGGTTCGGTTTCTGGCTCTTCTTGAGATGTACGATGGAAGACCGGCATGTTGGCCACTTTGCGGTATTTAAACTCTTGCCCGCTTAGTTTTCCTTTTTCATAAA
>CAZUJQ010000025.1:0-25492 GCA_964620805.1 uncultured Planctomycetales bacterium
GTTAGGCAGCGGGAGGTAACCGTCGCATGAGTGCCCGAGAAAGCTTAATCGATGCAGCCGAGCTAAGGAACGCGCTCACCCGCATCCCGGCGGTGTATCCCCCAAAATTATCGTTCCTCGGGGAAACTCCAGTCCAGGAGGCATACATCGTGCGGCAGATGCTTGCTGGCCCCGTCTATGCGAGTCCCAACGTGTCGTTCTTCGCGTTCGCCTCGGAAAAGGGCGGTCGCAGACTCCTCACGCTACTTGCAACGGGCGATTCTCTTGCCAGCGGGCTAAGCCAGGCAGACCTTCAACTTCTGTCCGATCTGTATCAGCCTACGCGGAAGGTTGGGTGGTGGGAGAGGCTCACGACACAATTCCAGGCAGACAAGCGGCAAAAGGAGCAGATCCGCCAAGCACAAGAGAGAGGGGAGATCGATGCTAGGCAGGCTCGCGCAGTCTCGAAGCTCTACTTCCCTGTGTTCCACGATGACGACATCATCGTCGCTTTTCCAGAGGACGATTTCACCGGCGAGAGTGGCAAGACCTTCGAGCGGGCTTTTAGGACCTCGGGGCTCAGGAAAGTGTGCAAGAACATCCAACCGTTACGATGCGGTCTCCCAAAGTCCTTCTGCAATCAGTTGCTTGGGGCCTTTCGAAAGCAAGGGGCCGCCAGTGCTTAGCGTCCTAGGGGGTAACAATCTATTGTCTCATTCCCAGAGCATCCGCACTTTTAAATTGACAGTCATTTTCTTTTCATATATCATTGAGCCTATATTATTATCAGAATTCCTTCTTTTGGATATCCCATTTAACGAGGGATCTTCATGCTCCAAAAACTCTTAAGGCTCACCCGCAGGCTTGTCAATTATGTTTTGGGCTTGTTCTCTAATGATATGGGAATCGATTTAGGAACCGCCACAACATTGGTTTATATCAAAGGAGAGGGTGTTGTCCTGTGTGAGCCTTCCGTTGTCGCCATTCAAAAAGAAACCAATCAAGTTGTGGCTGTTGGAGAAGAAGCGAAAAAAATGCTAGGCCGCACCCCCGGCAATATTGTGGCTATCCGGCCCATGAGGGATGGTGTGATCTCGGATTTTGAGGTTGTGGAGGCCATGTTAAGGTATTTTATGAAAAAGGCCCAGCCGAGAAAACTCCTGGTTCGTCCTGCGGTGGTTATTGCTGTCCCTTCCGGGATCACCGAGGTTGAGAAAAGGGCCGTCAAGGATTCGGCAGAGCGGGCTAATGCACGCTTTGTCATGCTCATTGAAGAACCCAAGGCCGCGGCCATCGGCGTGGGACTTCCGGTCGAAGAACCCGCGGGAAATATGATTATCGACATCGGGGGCGGTACAACGGAATTTGCCGTGATCTCCTTGGGGGGAATCGTTTACGCAAAGTCCATTAAAGTGGCCGGAGATGAGATGGATATGGCGATCATGGAGTATCTGCGCAAGACCTACAATCTGATGGTGGGAGAGCGGACGGCGGAAGAAATCAAGATCCGCATCGGATCAGCGTACCCCCTGGAGGAAGAAATGACCATGGATGTCCGGGGTCGGGATCTGATTGCAGGATTGCCGAAAACCATTACCGTGACATCCAACGAGATCCGTGAGGCCCTTCACGATCCGGTGCAGGCCATTGTCGATGGTTCTAAAGTGACGCTGGAGCACACCCCGCCAGAGTTAGCAGCGGATTTGATTGATCGGGGCATTGTGATGGCCGGGGGCGGGTCGCTTTTGCGCGGTCTGGATAAGCGGATCGCCGAAGAAACCGGGCTTCCGGTTCATATCGCCGACGATCCCCTAACAGCAGTCGTCTTAGGAACAGGCCAGACCTTAAATATGCCTTCCCGCCTTAGAAAACGACTTCTTGTTCCCACAAAATTGGATTTCTAAATCGTCCCGAGAACTCGACTTTAGACATTTTTGAACCCGTAGCTAAGGACAACCCTCGTCGGTTTGATATTCTGGAGAATGAATTTTTGCATGTTTGGGGGCCTCATAGGTTACTTGGGACATTAAAGAATTCAGCAATCCCCCTATGGTCTCGACGATTCAAACTTCCGAGAGGCCTCAAAAAGCCCTTTAAAATGTCTAAAGTCGAGTTTAAGAAAAGGCAAAAATTTTTCATCTATGGCCTTATCATCCTAGTCCCGTTTCTTTTGATTGTGCATCCCCTTCCCGGGATTATTCCTCTCAAAATCAAATTCATCGATTTAGCCGCCCTGCCTCTTAAGTTTGTCTCTGTCCCTGTGCAAGAAATAAGAAAAATTATTTTCTACCGCAAGATTTATCGGGAGAATCAAAAGCTAAGGAAAGAATACGAGACTTTGAAATCCCGTCTCATTGGACTCCAGGAAGTTTTGCTGGAAAACAAGCGCTATGAAAAACTTCTGGAGTTTAAACGGGATCTCATGTTTTCCTCGATTGTGGCCACGGTGATCGGCCGGGACCCCTCCCATTGGAATGCGGAGCTGATTATCGATAAAGGAAAACAAGATGGCTTACAAACTGGAATGCCGGTGGTAAGCCCCCTGGGTGTCGTGGGAAAGATTGCCGAGGTAGCGCCCTCAATGAGCAAGGTGATCCTTTTGACCGATCCCAATTTTAGCGTTGCGGCTCTGGTTCAGGACACCCGGGAGGGAGGGCTGGTCTCCGGGACGTTGCAAGGTGTGTGCCGTATGCGGTATCTTTCTTCGGATGCGATCGTCAGAAAAGGAAATGTCGTCGTGACGTCCCACATGAGCTCGTCTTTTCCAGCGGGTTTATTGATTGGCCAAGTGATTGCCGTTCAAGAAAGCCAGAGCTCTCCGGGCATCGAATGCCTTGTTTCGCCGGCTGTCTCATTTTCTCAATTGGAAGAAGTGATTGTGATTAAGAAATGAGCCCTGCCCGCTTTGCTTTGCAAAGCGGGCGGGGCTCATTCTCCGAAGCTCAAACGTCAAGGTGAACGAAGTGAGCCGAAACATTTGAGCGAAGGAGAATAAGCCTTCGTTTCTTATGAAAAGAATCGTTTTTGTAGCGATTTTGAGTATCGGGCTCTTCTGTGTTGAGTTTTTCTTGTTTAATCTTCTGGGAAGGTGGGCCAAGCCCAACTTCCTTTTGCTGGAGGTCTTGTTTTTTAATTTTTATTTGGGGATACGCTATAGCCTTCTGGCTGGGTTTATGGCAGGTTTTCTGCGGGACAGTTTTAGCCTCAATGCGTTCGGCGTCAATATATTTTCTTTTGTGGTATGTGCCTTCATGACAACCATTGCCAAAAGGTATCTTTTTCATACCAGCGTCTATTCTCTGCGCGTTCTTTTGGCATTTTTGATCACCCTTCTCAACGGGCTTGTTTTATACGTTCTCCATTCCATGTCCGTCTTCCTGGATTTTGATCAGGTTCTAAAGAATGTCCTCATTCCGGAAATTCTGGCCACGACTCTCGTGGCCAGTGGTACATTTTGGTATTTTAGAAAATGCGTATTAAAGTTCTCCGTGTGATCTTCGGGATTTTATTTGTCGCCCTGACGAGCCATCTGATTTATCTGCAGCTTCTGCGCGGTCCCTACTTTTACCACTTAAGCAGAAACAACCGGATTCGGGTGATTTCCATTGAGGGGCAGCGGGGCCGTATTTTCGATCGTAACGGCGTTGTCCTGGCGGATAATCGTCGCAGCTTGGAGGTCGTCGTTATCCCTCAAGAGCTTAAAGGAAAAGCCCTCACTTTCGACTTCTTAGGCCGGGCCTTAGGGATGGATAAAGAAAAATTATTAAAAAGTTATGAACAAAAAATGTCCACGCCTTTTGCGCCCGTTGTTGTGGCGGAAGATGTGAGCCGAAATCAAGCGATCACAATTGAGGAAAATAAATTCAACTTTCCCGGGTTGTTTGTCCAGGAGACTTTTCGTCGGGTTTATCCTTACGGGGAAAAGACCTCACACCTGCTGGGTTACGTGGGGAAGATCAATCGTTCCAAGATCGAAGAGTTAAAAAACTACGGTTATAACTCCCAGAGTGTTGTGGGATATTCCGGGGGAGAGGAATTTTATGACCGCTCTTTGAAAGGCGAAGAGGGAGGGATGCAGATCGAGGTCAATAGCCGGGGAGAACAGGTCCGGCTCCTGGGTTTTAAAGAGCCTTTGAAGGGCCAGGATATTACTCTCACCATTAATGTCACCGTTCAGGAGATCCTCACAGAGCTTCTGGAAAATAAGCCCGGAGTCATCATTGTGATGGAGCTGGACTCGGGGGAAATCCTGGGGATGGCCAGCTCTCCCCGCTATGATCCGAACCTTTTTGTTCAAAAGACAAATTCGATTGTGTCTTCGCTTTTTTCCGATCCTCATTCTCCGCTTTTAAACAGGGCCATCGGCGGCCAATACCCACCGGGATCTATCTTTAAGATTGCCGTGGCACTGTGTGCCTTAAAAGAAAGGAAGATCACCCCTCACTTGACTTTTCATTGCCCCGGTTTTTATAGGCTGGGAGACCGGGAGTTTCGTTGCACCCATGCCCACGGAGATCAGGATCTCTTCCAGGCCATTGCCCATTCCTGCAACGTCTATTTTTATCGTCTGGCTTTAATGGTGGGACCGGAGGCCATCTGTCGGTATGCGAAAAACCTTGGGCTGGGCCGCCCTGCGGGAATAGACCTGCCTTATGAAGCCGCAGGGCACATCCCTAACCCGCAGCTTAGAAAAATCGGCCGGCGGGCAGCATGGTACCGGGGGGATATCTTGAATCTTGCCATTGGTCAAGGAGAGGTCTTGACCACTCCTCTGCAGCTCGTAGAGATGATGGCCATCATTGCCCTGGATGGGAAAAGACCGCATCCGCATATCATTAAGGCCATTGGCTCCTCTCCCGTTAAGGCCAGCTTGAAGCCAATGGCCTTTTTAGACCAAAAGTCCTGGGAGGCGGTTAAACAAGGTATGGAGCTCGTCGTCACCCGGGATTCCGGGACAGCGCATCTGTTAGAGATGCCGGATCTTTTGACGGCCGGGAAGACCGGTACAGCTCAAACATCCTCCGATCGCGAACCTCATGCCTGGTTTGTCGGTTATAGCGTCTCGAGAAAAAATCGGATTGCCTTCGTTGTGCTTCTGGAGCATGGCGGCGCCAGCCTCAATGCCTGCCTTTTAGCGAAGGATTTATTAGGGAGACTGCAAAAAGAGGGATTTTTATAAGATGAGGCATCCGCTTCAAAGGGCGATTTGGATTTGTACAGTGCTGATCATGGGGATGGGGCTGGTCTCCTTGTACAGCGCCACCTACGGGAATGTCCGTGTGACCCAGGAGGTCTTTTATGATCAGTTTTTTTGTGCCGTGGTGGGACTGGGAGTTATATTGATTTTAAGCCGGGTCGATTATCGGAGATTTTTTGATGGCGCTTATGTTTTCTACGCTCTTAATGTGCTTTTGTTGTTAGGGGTCCTCGTTGTGGGGCGCCATGCCTTGGGCGCCAGACGTTGGATGGATGTGGGGGCCTTAAGTTTTCAGCCCTCCGAAATCATGAAGCTGGCTCTTATCTTGGCCTTGGGCCGCTATTTTAGCAATCGTCGGCCGTCTCTGTCTTTTGATCTGAGGCGCCAGATTCATGTCCTCGGAGGTGATATTTTATTTCCTCTTTTGCTGACGGCCCTGCCCATGGCCCTCATTTTTAAACAGCCGGACCTGGGAACATCCCTTTTGATCTTGGGAATCTTTCTGGCGATCCTCTTTGCCAGCGGTCTGGAATCCAAATATATCTGTGGTTTTCTCATCGTTTGCATCGGTCTTATCCCTTGGGCGTGGCACTTTCTTAAGGGCTATCAAAGAATGCGGCTTTTGGTATTCTTGAATCCCAATATCGATCCCTTAGGGGCCGGCTACACGATTATCCAATCGAAAATCGCTGTTGGCTCCGGAGGGCTGTGGGGCAAGGGATGGCTTTCCGGCACGCAGAATCAATTGAATTTCCTACCGGAGCGCCATACGGATTTTATCTTCTCCGTGATCGGAGAGGAATGGGGATTGATCGGGACCCTCTTTACGCTGGGTTGTTTTTTTGTGCTGATCAAAAACGGCCTGGATATTGCCCGGCAGCAAAAAGATCGATTTGGAATGTTGGTGGCTGTCGGGATCGTCGCCATTTTAGCCTTGCAGGTGATGATCAATGTGGGAATGGTTTTGGGATTATGCCCTGTGGTGGGGATCACGCTTCCTTTAATCAGCTATGGCCGCAGTTCCTTTCTTGTCTTTGTGGTGATGATCGGTCTTCTTTTAAATTTAAGCAAAAGGAGAACCGTTTTTGGATGAGGAAAATTATTCCCCTTCGAAATTGACAAAGAAATATCGTTTCAGTATAGTAAAAAATAAACGAAAGGAGATCTGACTTGAATATCGTTCTTGGTAAAACCGTCTTAACGACGCGGGGCATCAAAAATCAGCTCGCCGTAGCCTTGGGGCTCATCCTGGTGGCCTTCCTGGTTTTCTTAGGATACCTTTTTCCAGGCCTGTCTTCTTGGTTTGCAACAAAAACCTTTTTTCATCTGGTTGTTTGTCTCGTTTTTCTTATTCTCATCCTAGGCTTTTTCATTATTGTTCAAATCGTTGCACCGGTTGTTAAGATCACCAGCGAGGCCCGAGGCATTGCGGAAGGCGATTTGGATCGCCAGATCCACCTTTTTAGGGAAGATGAGATCGGTCAGTTGGGGGCCGCCTTAAACCGCATGACCAAGAGGATGAAAGAAAATGTCGAGGACCTGAAGAACTTTACCCGAACAACGGAGACCCTGAATGCCGAGATCAACCGGCAGGTGATGATTCTTTCGAATCTCTTGGAGATCAGCAATTTGATCGCCCAAAATGCCCAACTCAAAGAGATTATCGAGATAGGGGTGGGCAAATGCCTTTCTTCCGGGGTGATGACCCTGGGGGCCTTAATCCTGAAAGACGACCAGACCGGCGAGTATCAAGTGCACTATGTGAGTGGACAAAATAGCGAAGAGCTTTCCCGTCAAGGAATCAAAGATTTAAAGATCAGCTTAGGCAGCGGGGTTTTGGGCAAGGGCCTTCTGAAACAAAAGATCGTGGTCATTGATGAGAACGCCCTAGCGCCCGTGGAGACCAAAAAATTTAGATCTCAGTTTTTAATCCGTAACGCGATTTTGGTCCCCATTACCGCCAAAGGGAATCTTTATGGGTTGCTGGTGGCAGGCAACGATGAGAAAAATTTTATCTTTTCCAATGCAGAGCGCGAGTTTCTGCAGCTCATTGCCAAACAGCTCGCCATCGCCCTGGGGAGCGAGCTTTTAAAAAAAGAGATCGAAAGATTAGAGGCCATTGATCGCTTGACCGGTTTGTTTAATGGGGCCTACGTCCATAATCGGTTGCCGGAAGAGATCAAGAGGGCCGTCAATTTTCAGAGGCCCTGTTCTTTTATGCTGGTCATGATCGATCATTTTGAGGATTACCGCAAGGCCTTCGGTCATATGGCCGCTGAGGAGATTTTGGTCAAGATGGGATCCATCTTAAAGGAAATCGTAAGCGTGGTGGATAAAGCGGCTAGGTTCGGGGACCACACCTTTGCTCTTATTCTGCCGGAGAAAAACAAACGCCAGTCCATTGAAATAGGCGAAGAGATACGAAAAAAGATAGAACAAATTTTTTCGCAGGAGAAAAACTCTCGCAAAAAATTAACGTGCAGCTTGGCCGTGACCGAGAATCCCGTGGATGGCTTGAGCGCACAAGACCTCATCACAAAAGCGGAGGACGTTTTAAAAGCCACCGTCCAGCAAGGCGGAAACAAAGTGGGTTATTAACTCCCATGAAACATTTTAAGAAGGCAAGCAATAAGCACCTCGGTGAGGTGTTGGTGGAGCGGGGGGTGATTGGTGGGGAAGAATTGGAGATGGCCCTCAATTATCAAAACGAAAAAGGAGGGCTCTTGGGCGAGATCTTGGTGCAATTGAAATTCGCTTCTGAGGAAGATATCGCTCAGGCGTTAACGTGCCAATATGGTTTTCCGTACCTGCCTTTGTCCAATTATGAGATTGATGCGGATGTGATCAATGCCGTGCCGGAACAAGTCTGCCGGCAGTTTTGCTTGATTCCTATCGATAAAATCGGAAAGAGTCTCACCATGGCCATGGCGGATCCCTTGAACGTGCAGGCCATCGAGGATGTCGAGCTCTTAACCGGCTGTTTTGTCCAAAGCTTTGTCAGCACCCCCACGGACATAAAAAATTCGATCAACAAATACTATCGCCTCGTTACCTAAATTTAAGTGCATGTAACTCGGCATAGAGCCGAGTTACATGTGATAAAAATATCGAAAATTTCTATAACGAGGCACTACAAATCAAAATCATGTTCTCCTTAAAAGGCCGTCTCAAGGAAATCCTGATTGGCTCCCATGTCCTTAAAGAGGAAGAGTTCGATAAGGTCTTGAAAGAATATAAAGCCTCTGGCGGTGAATTCAGTCAAATTTTAGTCCAGCGGCGCTTGATTAGCGAAGAACGTTTAAAATTGCTCTTGACCGAGGGGCTGAATCTGCCTCCTGTTGATATCACTCACCTTAAAATTGATCCTCAAGTCATTCAAAGTTTTCCCAAGGATCTCGCCATAAAGTATCAGGTGATTCCGATTTCCAAAGCCAAAGATCATTTGATCTTGGCGATGGCCGATTGTCTCAATATCTTTGCCATTGAAGAGTTAGACATTTTCAAGGGGCTAAAGATCACCCCCATCCTGAGTCACCCCGCAGACATTGCCAAAGCCCTGGAAGAGCATTATCCTGGGGGCACCGCCATAAAATTGGAGAAGATCATTCAGGATATTAAAGAAACGGGAGATGTCTCCCTCATGAAGGATGCCTTGGGGGATCTGGATAAAGCCGCCATTGAAAAGCTGACGCAAGAGGCTCCGATCATTAAGCTGACCGACGCCATTATCCAACAAGCGGTCTCGGCCAAGGCGAGCGATGTTTTTATTGAGCCGCTGGAGAAGTCGCTTCGAATCCGTTATCGCATCGATGGTGTGATCCGGGAAATTGACCGGATGTCGAAAGTTTTGTATTTCCCCATTGTCTCGAGGATCAAGGTTATCTCCAATTTGGATATCTCTGAACATCGGCTTCCTCAGGATGGCCGCTTTAAGACCATTATGGACGGAGCAAAAGAAGTGGACTTCCGTGTCAGTGTCCTTCCGACCGTCTTTGGAGAGAAGGTGGTCTTTCGCATCCTGGACAAGAATTTGGAGATGCTCGATCTGCCCAAGTTGGGATTCCATCAGAAATCGTTGGATCATCTCATGGAATGTTCGAGGAGGCCTCATGGAATGATTCTAAGTTGCGGCCCCACCGGCTCGGGGAAGACCACGACCCTTTATTCCATTCTTAAGTTCATCGATTCCCCGGGGATAAATATCGTCACGGTTGAAGATCCCGTTGAGTATCAAATGAAGGGCATCAATCAGGTGAACGTTAAGCCGAGCGTGGGTTTAAGTTTTGCCGCGGCGCTTCGTTCCATTTTGCGGCAAGATCCGGATGTCATCCTGATTGGCGAGATCCGGGATACCGAGACGATGGACATTGCCGTGAAGGCTGCCCTGACCGGGCATCTTGTTTTAAGCTCCCTTCATACCACGACCGCCGCGGGCTCCATGATCCGGATGATCAATATGGGGGTTATGCCCTTTCTGATTTGTTCTTCGGTGATCGCCATCGTGGCGCAGAGACTGGTGAGAAGGCTGTGTCCCCACTGCAAGGAGCCTTATGCCTTATCTTCGGCGTTAGCCGAGAAGGTAGGCCTGGAGAGATTATTCGGAAAGAAAAAAATGACCCTCTACCGCGGCAAGGGCTGCAAACCCTGTTTTAATACCGGCTACAGCGGCCGGGTCATCATTAGCGAGCTTCTTTTGCTTACCCCTAAGGTCAAAGAATTGATTTTATCCCGGGTGGGAGAGCCGCAGATTAAAAAAGCCGGCCGCTTAGAGGGCATGACCACGATGCGAGAAGACGGTCTGGCAAAAGCCGTGGAGGCCTTGACCTCGTTGGAAGAAGTCCTGCGTGTCACGGCGCCGGACGAGGAGCCGGAGGAGGGATGAGTGAAACCTTAAAAGACCGGATTATCAAAGCCCTCATTGAACTGCGGGGCATCAAAAAAGAAGACATCGATAGTGCCTTGGCTCTTCAGAAACAAAAAGGCTTGAGTCTCGATAAGGCCTTCATCGAGAAGGGCTTGATCAGTGAGAAGGATTTGTTGATCCTGCTCATCAAAGAACTGCGTGTTCCCTCCATTAACTTAACCAAATACAGAATCGATCCCAATCTCAAGGCCGTGATTACCGAGAGAATCGCCCGGCAGTATCGTATTATCCCTATCTCTCAGCTGGGCGATACCATCACGATCGCCCTATCCAATCCCTGGGATATCTTTACGATCGACGATTTGAAAAACTTAACCGGCAAAGACGTCGATGTGATTATGAGCACGGATTCCGATATCATGAAAGCCATCGATCAGTATTATGGGATCAGAGGCCCAAGCAGTGTCTCCGAGATCAGCAAGGACATTGCTGTCGAGGAATTTGAGATTGTCTCCGACCACGAGCAGGAATCCTTTGAAGTCAATATTGACGAAAGCGAACAGGCCCCGATTATTCGGATGGTGGACTTGGTCATTAAAGAAGCCTTGAAGCAGCGGGCCTCTGATATCCACCTGGAACCCGCGCCAGAGAATATGCGGGTTCGCTACCGGATTGACGGCGTCTTGCAGGATATCCTCAGCATCCCCAAGGAAAACCAGAATGCGATTACCGTGCGGATCAAAATCATGTCTCGTTTAGACATCACGGCCAGTCGGCTTCCGCAGGATGGCCGGTTTAAACTGCGCTTTGATTCTCAAGAGGTAGATTTTCGGGTGTCGCTTTTGCCGACCGCCTTTGGGCAGAAGATCGTGATGCGGGTCTTGGACAAACGGAATTTGGGAATCGGTCTGGATGGGCTGGGGTTTTCCCAGGAGGCCGCCGAACAACTTAAAGAGGCTATCGTCAAACCTTTTGGGATGATTCTTGTCACCGGCCCCACAGGAAGCGGAAAGTCCACCACCCTTTATTCGATCATCAACCAGCTCAACACCGTTGACAAAAATATCATCACCGTGGAAGATCCTGTCGAGTATTTGATCGAGGGGTTGACCCAAATCCAGACGCGCCCGGAGATCGGTTTAACCTTTGCCGCAGGATTAAGGTCCATCCTGCGTCAGAGTCCGGACATTGTCATGGTGGGGGAAATCCGGGATTTTGAGACCGCGGATATTGCCATTAAAGCGTCCTTGACCGGCCAATTGGTCTTTTCGACCCTGCATACCAATGACGCCACCGGGGCTTTGACCCGTTTGGTCGACATGGGGGTGGAATCGTTTCTGGTGGCCTCGAGTCTGGTCGTGGTCACCGCCCAGCGCCTTTGCCGGCAGATTTGCCCGCATTGTAAGGAGCCTATGGATATCCCTGCTGCGGTCATTAAAGAGCTGGAGATCAAGGCCCCCGCCAGTGCAAAATTTTATAGAGGCAAGGGCTGCTCGATGTGCCGGAAGACCGGTTATCTCGGGCGCCTGGGGGTGACAGAGATTCTCAATGTCGATGACACCATCCGCGAGATGCTGGTCAAAGGGCATCCCTCGGATGAAATCAAGGCCTATGCCCGTCAGCACAACCATATGGTCACCTTAAGGGAAGATATGATCCGGAAATTTGTCTCCGGCTTGACCACCCTCGAGGAAGTCTTTCGGATCACGACAGCGGATTGATCCGCCTACCTAAAGATGTTGGATGTAGGTTTGGTAATCAGAAAAGGCGGATCAACCCTGCGAAGCGCCCAAACGAAAGTTTTGGCGCGAAGCAGGGTTAAAACCAGGAAAGTTCCTTATGAATACATCGAAGAACCCCTCTATCCAACGACCCCTTTTGGGGCAGATCCTTCTTAAAAGGCACGTGATCACGGCTCGGCAATTGGCCGAGGCCCTGAAGATTCAGAAAAAAGAGGAACGTTTTATAGGAGAGATTCTCGTCAATTTGGGGTATCTTCAAGAAATCGATATTGTTGTGGCCCTCATCATCCAATGCGGGTTTCCCTATATTGCGGTCAACAAATATGATATTGATCTTCGGGTCATTAAATTGATTCCCGAAGAGGTGGCTAGAAATTTGCATGTGATTCCCCTGGATCGGGTAGGCGACGTTTTGAGTGTCGTCATGGCTAACCCGTTAAATCAGTCATTGAAAGATCAGCTTCGACAAATCACGGGTTGCCGGATCGCCACCTTCATTGCCACGAAAACAGAAATCGATGAGGCCATAGCACGATCTTATGGAAGAAAGGATAAAACACCATGATCGTTTTTAAATACGTTGCCAAGGATCAAAACGCCAAAGATGTCACTGGCAAGATGGCTGCCGAAAACCAGGCGGTTGTCCTGGAGGAGCTGAGAAAGCGCAAGCTCATTGTCATTTCTATTGCGCCGGTCAGAGGGACAAGTTTGATGAGGCCTTTGGCAAGAACAAAAAAAGTCAAAGGGGACGATATCGTTGTTTTTGCCCGGCAGTTGTCCACCATGGTCGATGCGGGGATCCCCATCCTTCAGGCCTTGGATGCCCTTCAGGAGCAGATGACGCATCCGTATTTTAAGACCGTCATTGCTTCCATTCGGGATGATATCCAGATGGGGAGCAGCCTCTCATCGGCCTTTGCCAAATACCCGAGAGTCTTCGGGCCGCTTTTTATCAACATGGTGAAAGTCGGGGAGACCGGGGGCGTCTTAAGCGCTGTCCTGGATCGGATTTCGACCTACCTGGAAAAAACTCTTAAATTGAGGCGCAAGGTCAAGGCGGCCATGGTTTACCCAGCGGTTGTTGTTTCCATAGCGATCATCATTACGGTGGTACTGCTGGTCAAGGTGGTGCCGACGTTTGCCACCATCTATGAGTCTTTTAACCAGGAATTGCCTTTTATAACGCAGCTTTTGATCAATATCAGTAAGGCGTTGCAACGACAGCTGCTTTGGTTTATTGCGGGAATCATCCTTTTAGTGTTTATTCTGTCGCGCTGGTACCGGACCGAAAAGGGGGCCTTGGTCATCGATCATGCGAAATTGACCATTCCTATTTTTGGCGAACTCATCCGTAAAGTGGCCATCAGCCGTTTTAGCCGGACACTAGCCACTCTGATTCAAAGCGGGGTGCCCATTTTAGAGTCGCTGGATATCGTTGGAAAGACTTCCGGCAACAAAGTCTTGGAGATGGTGATTGAGAATGTCAAAAACAATGTCCGCGAAGGAGAAAGTATTGCGGTGCCGCTCGTTAGGAGCGGTGTTTTCCCTCCCATGGTCACTCGCATGATTGCCATTGGAGAAAAATCGGGACAGATGGAAAAGATGTTAACCAAGATCGCGGAATTTTATGACGATCAGGTGGATGCCGCGGTTGCCGGCTTAACGAGCATCATCGAGCCTGTTCTCATTGGATTTTTAGGGATTGTGGTGGGATTCATTGTGATTGCGTTGTTTTTGCCGATCATTAATATCACGCGGATTCTTAAATGAAGGCCCAGGCGAAAAGCCAGGGAAAGGGATTCCAGGGTCGATTTTCCAGGGTCGATTTTCCAGGGTCGATTCTAGGGTCGATTCCAGGGTCGATTTGCCATAAGCTATTCTTCATGCTATACTTTGCTTGACAATTGGAAATATCATGAAAAAGGTAAACCATTCGTAAGGATGGGGCCCAGGCTTCGTCCCGATGTTATGTCGGGACTACGCCTGGCCCGGCGAAGTCCTGCTTCGCTCGAATACTCTTGTGTTAGAGCTACGCAGGATCCGCCGAAGTCAAACACGTAAAGTATTTGACTAAGGCGGATTCCCAAACGTAAGTTTTGCCTGTCCTGGCCGACAGGCCAGGGGAACGAAGCCGGGACAAAACTATCCCGACGTTTCCTTAAAAGATGCTTTTAAGGAAGTCGGGACCCCGACCGGAGCGTCGGGGTAGGGTCCGGCGAAGTTCCCTCCGCCTCAGGCGGATGGAACAAAGCGGGATAGCCAGTTGCCATGAGGGAATAACCATCTAACCTATTCTACGAGTGGAGCTGTAGAATAGGTTTTTTATTTGGAAAAGCCATTGACAAGCGATCGAGCGATGATAGAATCAATGCAAAATTTTGTAAGGTAAAGCGATCGAAGCTTAAAGGAATGATTCCTGGAGCTTGGGAAGGGTTAAGAGGCAGAAGGGACTGTTATCATTCGTTCTCCTAATGACGACCTCTTCTTTTCGGCTTCAGTACGATTGACCTGACAGCTTAATGATGATCCGGAAAGGAGGTTATGAAGATGAAAAGAAGACATAGTCGTCGAGGGTTTACGCTGGTCGAAATCATGATTGTCGTGGCCATTATCGCGCTTTTGGCCGCGATCGCCATCCCGAATCTCTTGAGGGCGAAAATATCCGCAAATGACGCGGCGGCAAGGGCCACCTTAAGGACTCTGTCCACGGCATCAGAGACTTTCGCCACGGCGAACTCGGGGAATTATCCGGCAAACATGACGGCTCTGACAGGCGCAACCCCGCCGTATATCAATACGGATTACTGCGCGAAGACAGTCTCGGGTTATACGTTTGGTTGCACCAATGCAGCAGGGAGCTACACGTATACCGCGACGCCAGTGACCGTGGGGACCTCAGGGACCACGACCTATACCATCACGACCGGCGGTGTTTTGACGCCGTAAGGCCGATGGATGTTTGGAGTGAGTCAGCAGGTCGTAAAAAAGCAAGGGGGCGGAAAGCCCCAGGGGCTTTCCGCCCTTGGGAGCAAGCATTCCGCCTCCTTTCCTTTTTAAAATGAGGTGATTGTAAACGAGGAGCGATACAAGTGGTGCGATACCATGGCCGACATATTAAATGTTCAAGATTCAGTTTCACCTTGGTGGAGCTGCTGATCGCCTCGGTTGTGTTTATTCTAACTTTAGTAGGAATATTGCTCAGTTACATGAAATGCGTCGAACTCAATGAGCATTCCCGAAATCTTTCGATAGCGATGCGCGGCCTGGAAAGCCGGTTTGAGGACATCAAGAATACGCCGTTCAGTCAGATCAAAACGAGCTATAACCAGGTGACGTTCACCAATGCGAATTTAAACGGCACAGGGGTGAGTGGTGTGGATGACACCAATCCCGCTCTCTTAAGGGTGAGCATGAGCTTTTCCTGGAGACAGAGCAATGGCCGGATCATGGGAGAAGACGCAAACCTCAACGGACAACTCAATGCCGGTGAAGATAAAAATGGCAATGGCGTCTTGGATTCTCCCGCTCAATTGATCAGCTATATTGCCCAGTGAACCCCGTAAAGAGGTATTTTACTTGCCTTCTACGGGGTGAAAGACCAATGATAGAGGATGCCGAAATGAGTAAAAGTAGAATAAGAAAGGATGAATCCGCAGTCACCTTAGTCGAGATCTTGATTGCCGTGGCGATCCTGGTCGTCATGACTGGCGCTGCCTTTGGCCTTCTGGCTACCGGACAATCGAGCTGGTTGACCGCCGATGCCAGCATAGCATTACAGGAAAATTTAAGACAGACCACGGCCAAGATCAGCCAAGAACTCCACGGGACGGGATTCGATAAAAACAGTGTGGCGCAATTCACCATTATGGATGGGGCGGGTCCCAACGGCACGGATGTTTTGAGATTCTCCATTCCGGTGGTTTGCCACAGCGGAGATAATGTTATGGATGCCAACGGCGATATCGCCCATTGGGGGGGGCCCTTGACGTGGGGTTGTACCAGCTCCAGTTGCATGGATGCCAATGACGACTGTGCGAGTGTCGAGTATGCGCGGATTGAATATCGTGTCGACAACAATAACCGGCTGATTCGGAGCGTCCTGGATCCAGCGAGTAGTATAGTTCGACAGGATACGTTCGCCCATAACATCGTGGATTTTCAGGTCAGCTTAAGCGCCAATCAGCGGGTCATGACCCTGAATGTCACCGCGCAACGGAATTCTGTGGCGAACTTGGTTCTCAGCGCTTCGACGGGTGTCGATATTTATCTAAGGAATCGAGGCTAATGCCTCGTAATATAAATTTTAAAATAGGGGTTACTCGGCATTAGTGCCGAGTCAGCATCGATCAATCAAGAAACTTCTCTCAAGGAGGCACTAAAGATGCGTTTGACCAACAACAAAGGCATTGCCCTGGTCATCAGTCTTCTTTGCGTGATCGTCCTTTTGACGTTGAGCAGCGTATTCGTTTTAAGGACCATCACAGAGAAGAAAACCGCGGATCAGCAAGCGCGTTTGACTCAGGCCTTTTATGTAACCGAGGGAGGAGCGCAGGCCGGCTTAGATCAGCTGAAAACACTGATTAATGAGAACTTGAAGGACACTGTGACGGCCGCCAATCCCCAGGTCCTCGGCAATAAGGCCAATTCTTATGTGACCAGCGGCGATGGGGTGGGGTTCCTCATTGAATTTGTGAAAAAACAAGGAGTCGCCCAGTTGACCCTAAACGGCACCCAGGCCATTTATAACGTAGCGGCCACGACCTTGGGCAATGGAAACTATACGGTGACAATCATCATAACCGAAAAAAGTAATCCCGTGACGGTGGGAGTTGATCAGTGGGATTTCCCTTATTATTATCGGATCCAGGCCACCGGCACGGTGGGAAGCACCCCCCGAAAAGCGGTTCTCTCCGGAGATTTCACGGTCCGCGTCCAAAAGGACAATTTTGCCAAGTTTGCCCTTTTTACCGATCATCACAAGTTGCCTAGCGGAACCACGGTCTGGTTTACCAACAAGACGAATTTCGCCGGTCCCGTTCACACCAATGAGCTTTTGAGCTTTGCGTTTAATCCCAGCGGTACCTTTGACGGCGCGGTCACCCAACAAAACACAAAGGCGAGATTCTTCAACAACGGTTCCTCGATTCTGCTCGATGCCGATAACAATGCCCCCAAAGACGTGCCTGTATTTAATGCGGGCTTTACCCGGGGGGTGGCGCAGATCGTTTTGGAGTCTTCTGTCCAGAAAGCGGATTTATACCTTCAGGCCAGGGGAGGTGATTCGACGACTCCTCCTAATGGCATTTATGTGGCCAATGATGGCACGGCGTTAACCGGTGGGATCTTTGTGCGGGGAAATGCCACCCTCACGATGAGCGTCGATGGAAGTGATAACGCCATCTACACCGTCACGGAAGGAAGCACGACCAAAGTGATCACCGTGGACAAGGTCAGCAATCAAACCACGGTGAATACGGTTGGCTCGGGCGCGGTCACCTACCAGGGACAGCCGGACGGCCTCGATGATTTGGGGACGATCATTTATGTGGACGGGACGGTCAACAGCTTTCAAGGCACCGTGCAAAAAGACACGGAAGTCACGCTTTCCAGCGAGAATGACATTGTCATCGGCTCTGATGTGAAGTATGCTGACTATACACCGGCTGTTGGGCTGCCGGGAACCACGGGCTATGTGCCTCCCAGCGCTACAGGAAAAACGAACCTCTTGGGGCTGATCTCTTGGGGAGGGAACGTTCGCATCGGCACCATGGCCCCCAATAACGTCAATCTCCACGGGATCGTGATGGCGCGCGGGACTCAGGGTGTTTTCACCGTGGACAATTATAACAACACCACGGTAGGGCCCCGGGGCACCGCAACCCTCTTAGGAGGAGTGATCACGCAGTTTTACGGCGCCTTTGGTTTATTTAATTCGTCGACCGGCCAGCAGCTCTCAGGATATGGCCGAAATTTTGTCTATGATGATCGGGCAGCCACCGGCAAGTCCCCTCCTTATTTCCCTACGATGAAAACATTCACGGCCTTTACCAATGACATCACCGATAAAATCGTCTGGCAGGAAGGAGGATTTTGATGCTGAATCTGAGTCTGAACAATAACCGGAAAATCCTATGGATTGCCATGGGCTGTTTTCTTCTCGTTCTTTTGATGTATAATGAATGGATTAAAAAGCGAATTGAATCAAGCCCCTCTCAGGATCCCGGCGTTGTCCCCTTATCCTCGGTTCCTGAAGCCCAGCCAGAACCTTTGACTCAAAATATTCCGTCATCTATCCCCTCAAAGGCCCCTCAGCCCGAGGCCGGCGTTGAACGTTCTAGCGGCCTTGCCCCTGCAGAACTAAACAAAAAAGAAATTATTTATGAATTTCCCTCAAATGAAAAAATTTTGATACAATAATATTTAATCTTAATCGAATAATAACATTAATTTTTTTAATATAAAGATATTGCCTTTATGCATGTTTTGTTAGAGAAATACCTTCGGGCGATAAAAAACCATCTTCCTCAAAAGTCTCCTGTTCCTTCTGTAGGATTGGATATCGACCTTGAGTCTTGCCGGCTCATTGAACTTGTCAAACAAGGCGATTCCTTTGAAATCCTGCAATGGGCCGTTGAACCTGTTGAGAATGCCGATGTGGAAGGGACCTTAAGAAGGCTATGGGGGCGGTTGAACATCCAATCCAAGGCTCCCTATACGGCGGTCTCCGGCAAGGGCACTCTGATTCGTTATATTGACATGCCGCGGATGCCCGCTGAGGATCTTAAAAAATCTTTTGACATTGAAGCCGACCGCTACTTTCCCTTCTCCAAAGATCAGATTTATACGGATTGTTACATTCTTAATCCCGAATCTCAGGACAAACAAATCTTAGTCTTGGTGGCCGCCGCCAAACGAGAAATCATTCAAGAACGAATGGAGCTTTTGATGCGTCTCGGGTTGTCCTGTCCTTCTATTAGCCTCAACTCGATGGCCTTGGCCAACATTTTTTATTTTTTGGGAAAAATGACTCAGAATTCCAGCGGAAAAGGCGAACCGCAGGCCATGGCCGTTTTAGACATGGAAGAGACCTTGAGCAATTTGGTTGTGATGGTTAACGACCGCCCCCGATTTAACCGTGATATTTTCATAGGAGGGCAGGATTTAACCAAAAGAATCAGCAATGTCTTAGGGATGGGTCTCCCCGAAGCCAAACGATTGCGGACCCAGCCGGGGGATCGATTGCCGGAGATCCTTACGATCTGCGATTCTGTGTTAATGAATTTGGTTTCTGAAGTGAGATTTTCTTTCGATTATTTCACCACAGAACACAATCTTTCTATTGGAAAGCTGTTTTTGAGTGGCAGTTGTGCTTTGCTTGCCGGAATCGTTGAGGTCTTCTCTAAAAATTTAGACATCCCTATCGAGAGATGGAATCCGATTCAGAATTTTAAATTGGGCCCGGGTGTCCATGCCGAGGAAATCTTTAAGAATGCTGGGCAGTTGGCTGTTAGCCTCGGTCTGGCCTTATCTTAAGTATGATTGATATTAACCTTATACCAACAAACTTGAGGAAAAAAAAGAAAGCCTCTGTTTTGCGGGGTTTCAGTTTTAATCTGCCGCCGGAAGCCATCGTTGGCCTTGTGGGCGGATTGATTGTGTTGCTGGGTGTCGTTCATTTTCTTCTCCTGGGATTTCTCGCAAGCAAGATCGCACAAAAAAGACAGTTGGAGAGATCCTGGCAGGAAATCCTTCCTCAAGAGCAGAAAGCCAATCGGCTCATCAATGAATGGCGGGCCTTGCAGGTTAAAAAAAGGGACATTGAAAAAATGACCACGGCGAGGAGGGTTTTGTGGGCCCCGAAGCTCAATGCGATCAGCGACAGTCTGCCCCGAGGGGTGTGGCTGAACAGAATCAGCTTGAATAAAGATGGGTTGACGATCGAGGGCAGCGTGGTTTCCAGGATGGCTGACGAGATGGGCAGCGTGGGAAGCCTCGCCACGAATCTCAAAAGCCAAAAGCAGTTTTTAAACGGTCTGAACAACGTAGAGGTAGGACCCCTGCAGAGAAGAAAAATTCAGACCACCGAGATCGCGGATTTCTCTATCACGGCTAAAGTGCAATGAAAATTCCAGACTCCGTTTATGAGTGGTTTCCCAAGCTTGACGAAAAAAATTGGTATACCATCCTGGGAGGGGTGCTTTTCTTGGTATTTTTATTGTACTATTTTTTCCTCATGCAACCCCGTTTGAGAGATTTGAATGTCATCAATGCCAAGCGGATGACTCTCAAACAAGATCTGCAACAGGGCCGGGAAAATATCAGCAAAACGGCCTTTTATGAGTCGGAAATCCTCCGTCTCAAAGAGCAACTGGGAAAGGTGGAATATAAGATCCCTTTGAAAGGAGAGATCCCCTTGATTTTACAGGGCATATCCAGCCTCGCCACCCGGAATTCTATCAAGATTGATGAAATGGTGCCGGACAAATCTTCTAAGGAACTCCTTTTGACCAACAAGGAAGGGAAGTATTATTCTTTTCCGATTCTGATGGAGGCCCGGGCGGGTTATCATGATATAGGCCGCTTTATCGATGGGCTCGAAAAAGACAGAATCTTTAAGAGCATAAGCGCCATGACGATCGCGGGGAATGTGTCGGATCCTATGCGCCATTCTCTTAAGCTCACAATCAAGACGATCATTTTAGAAAAGACAGAAGAACCTTGAAACATCAGACGAATGCGAGATGAAAACTTTTATCCTTATGATTATTTTTTTGCAGGCAACCGCCATGGGCTGGGCAGAGGAACCTTCCTTTGCCTACCAGGATCACGGTAAACGCGATCCTTTCTGGAGGCTGGTGACGCCGAGCGGAGCCATCATGAATTATGAAACAGATATCTTGATTTCCGATATAACCTTGGATGGCATTATCACCGGGCCCAAGGGGGATAATTTGGCGATCATCAATAACATTATCGTCAGGCCGAATGACCGCATAGGGCCTTTTTTTGTAGAGAGGATCGAACAAGATCGAGTGTTCTTAACCGATGGCCGGGAAAGTTTCACGCTGCAATTGGAAAAGGGGCAATAAAAGGGCGGGGTAAAAGATAAAACTGCAAAAGGAGGGCCAGATGAGTAAAGGGGGCGCGGTACTAATCGGGTTCATGGCTTTCATCATTTTTATAGGAGGCGGTTTCCGTTATGCAAATGCGCAGGATTCTCCGGAGGGCCTTTTTATAAATTCAGAAATTCCGTTGGAAGATCCTGCCCCACCGCCGGATGCGTTTCCCTTGGAAGAAGGCTTGCAAAGCCAGGAGCCGTCGGCAGATATTACAGCTTCAGGCGACCCATCGCAAGAACGTGCCTTAAAAGAAGGGTTGATAAACCAAGAACCGCCAGCGGACACGGCAGATTCTGGCGAGCCCCCGGAAGAATCACTGGATACAATAGCGGTCTCTCAGCCGGGAAACGTGACATTGGATCTTCGGGATGCCGATATCAGAAATGTCTTGCGGATTCTCGCCTATAAAAGCGGAATCAATATCGTGGCAGGGCCCGAGGTGGTGGGGTTAATCACCATTCAATTGAAAGATGTGCCCTGGCAGCGCGCCCTGGATGTCATTTTATCGACGTATGGATACGGCTATGATCGCAAAGGCAACATCATTACCGTCACCACCATCGAAAATTTAAAGAAGCGCCGGGAAGACGCCCAGCTTTTGGCGGAACAAGAGCCTCTTGCCACAAGGACATTCACCTTAAACTACGCGAAGGCCTCGGTGGTGATCGCCTCCATTGAAAAGATGAAAACCGAGCGCGGCTCCATCAACTTCGATGAACGAACCAATACCCTGATTGTCCGGGATACCTCGGGGAATGTTGATCTGATTGGAGAGGTCATTGCGACCTTGGATACAACCACGCCCCAGGTCCTGATCGAAGCCAAAGTGATCGAAACAACATTGACCAATACGGAAAATCTCGGGATCGATTGGGTGCTGAAGGCCACATTGTCCGGCACCAAAAGGCCTAATGTCTTCCCTTTTACGCCGCACAGCTCCAATAAATATTTGCCGACGGACATCCCGGCCGCGGCCTCTAGTGAGTTCACTTATGGAACGATCAACTTCAATCAATTCCAGGCGGTGCTGGAGCTCTTAAAAAGCCGCAGCGACACCGACATCCTCTCTAACCCGAGGATTGTGACGCTGGACAACCAGAAGGCCAAGATTACCGTGGGCACCCAGTACCCTATCCCAACGTATACCTACAACGAGCAGCAGGCCCGGCTACAGGTTTCCGGGTGGGAGTATAAGGATATCGGAATCATCTTCGAGGTGACTCCGCATGTCAACCAGGCGGGATATGTGACCCTGGATATTGAGCCCACAGTGACGGATATCCTGGATTTCGTCACCGTGGAAAATACGCAGCTTCCGCGGCTCAGCAATGAAACCGCCAAGACCCAAGTGATGATCAAAACCGGCGAAACGCTGGTCATTGCCGGCCTCATTAAAGATAAGTTGACGGACACCAAGAAAAAAGTGCCCCTCTTGGGCGATATTCCCGTGTTAGGTCGTCTATTTCAAAAATCCGAGGAGACGAAGACCAAGACCGATCTTATCATTTTTCTGACGCCTCACGTGATCACTTCCAATCCTTAAACAACAGGCCTTACGTCAGCCGTGAAGAAAGGGGGATCGCCCTTAAAGACTCGATGGATTCCTTCGATCCTCTTGATAATCTCCCTTGTACCATAAGGTAAAACTATGCCCAAAGAGATCCTCATTCACATTCGAGAAGGAGAGCGACGGGTTGCCATCTTAGAAGACGGCAAGCTGGATGATTTTTACATTGAAGTGGACCGACAGCAGTCCATTCTGGGCAATATTTATAAAGGGAGGGTCGAGTCGATTGTCTCCTCGATTAACGGGGCGTTCGTCGATATCGGCCAGGGGAAAAATGGATTTCTGTATCTGACCGATTATCTTAGCCCGCTGGTGGAAGAAGATATCTCATCGCCAAAGGGATTTCTCAATCGGATTTTTCGCAAACCCGAGAAAAAGAAGGAGAGGAAAGACAATAAGCCCGTGCCTTTCACGCAAGGCCAGGAAGTCCTGGTGCAGGTGGTCAAAGAGCCCTTCGGCACCAAGGGCGCAAGATTGACTACCCATGCCGCGCTCGCCGGGCGGTTCGTGGTCTACATGCCGTACGATCGGCATTCCGGCGTTTCCAAGAGAATCGAAGATCCTCAAGAGCGCCAGCGGTTAAAGGATGTTTTATCGGAGTTTGGATTCGTCAGAACGGGCGCTTTTATTATTCGTACCGCCTCCTTACAACAGAACAGGCGTCTTTTGGTACGGGATGCCCGATTCTTGTACACACTCTGGCAGCGGATCAAAAAGCTGGCCGATGAAAAGAAGGCCCCAGCGCTGATTTATAAAGAATATGACCTCATCTGGAAAATCGTGCGGGATTTCTTAACCGAGAGCGTGGAACGGCTGATCATTGATTCTGAGGAGGAGTTCATCAAGATGCGGAAATTCGTTCACAGCTTAATCGGCCGGCACATGGTGAATAAAATCCATTATTATAAGGGCGATGTGCCCTTGTTTGATGCCAAGAATGTCACCCCGGAGCTCAATAAGATTTATAACCAGCGGGTCTATTTAAAAAGCGGGGCCTATGTGGTCATTGAACCCACCGAGGGTTTGATCGTCGTGGATGTCAACAGCGGGAAATTCAAGACTTCCGCCTCCCCGGAAGACGCCGCCTTTATGGTGAATATGGAGGCATCACCCGAGATTGCCCGTCAGTTGCGCCTGCGGGACTTGGGTGGTATCATTGTCATCGACTTTATTGACATGGCCAAAGAGGGCCATAAAAGAAAAGTCTTGGAGGCCCTGGAGGGCGCTTTAAGCAAAGACCACGCCAAGACCGAAGTCAATAAAATATCCCCTCTGGGATTGGTCGAAATGACGCGGGCCAGGACCGGAAAAACCGTGGAAGCCATTGCCTTCACCGAATGCCCCTATTGCGAGGGAAGAGGACAGGTGAAGATTGATTAATTTGCATGGAATTTCGGATTGCCCACCCGAGATGTCTGGACAGTCGGGCCAGGGCGGATTTTGGATTTCGCCTGCCCGCCTATTTTTGTTCTGATTGGCAGGCGGGGATTAACCATCGAGAATAATCCGCCCTGGCCCGCAAATGCCGACACTTGGGGCGGGCAATCGAAAATCCGAAATTCGCAATCCGCAATTCATGAATCTTGAAACATGTTCTGAAATGGAGGCTTTTCATGTTTGCCATCATCCAAGTAGGATCTTTGCAGTATAAAGTGTCTGAAGGCGATTGTATCGAAACACAACTTCTCAATGGGAAAAAAGGCGAAGCAGTCCATCTGGATAAGGTCTTGCTCGTCTCTAACGGCACTGATGTCAGAATTGGCCAGCCTTATCTGAAAGAGGCTGTTGTGAACGCCGAGGTCTTGAATCGGCATCTTGGGCCGAAGGCCGTTTCCTTTAAATACCGGCGTCGGAAGACCTCTTCCTGGAAAAGAGGACACCGCCAGAAACTCACTTCCCTTCGGATTAATAAAATTCAAGTTCCATGATCTTTGTCGATGAAGCGCGGATCTTTGTGAAGGCCGGCGACGGCGGCAAAGGCTGTGAGAGTTTTTATTCGGATAGATTCACGCGCCATCCGCGGCCGGACGGTGGCAACGGGGGAAAAGGCGGTGATGTGGTTTTTGTTGCGGATCCCAGGATCCAAACCTTATTGGATTACCGGTTTAAACAGCATTATAAGGCCGCTAAAGGGGCTAACGGAGGCAGCAAAGGAAAAAAGGGAAGAGATGGGGAAGACCTGATCCTGCGGGTTCCTGTGGGAACGATCCTTAAGGATCATGATACCGGCTTATGGATTAAAGACTTGGTTTCCAAGGAACAATCCGTCACCGTTGCCAGAGGCGGGCAAGGAGGCCAGGGCAATGCCCACAAAAGACAAGCCACACACCCTAAGAGCGGCGAAGAAAAGACGATCCACCTCGAATTAAAGCTTATCGCGGATGTAGGGCTTGTGGGTTTTCCGAACGCGGGCAAATCCACCTTTATTTCAAGCATCTCACGGGTCAAATCGCCGGTAGCGAGTTATCCTTTCACTACCAAGAAACCGATCTTAGGCATTGTGGAGCTCAATGATGATTTCAGCTTCGTCGTTGCTGATCTGCCCGGATTGATTGAAGGCGCCCATCAGGGGTGGGGCTTGGGGGATCGTTTTTTAAAGCATGCCGAGCGCACCAAGGTATTGCTGCATGTTATCGATATGGGCGCAGCCGAAGGCCGGGATCCCATCGAAGACTTTGAAAAGATCAATACAGAACTCCAGAAATATAGCGACTCCCTTTTTTTAAAGTTCAGAATTGTCGTCGGCAACAAGATGGATTTGCCCGCAGCCGCAGGTCATTTGAAACGATTTAAAAAGAAATACAAAGGCCAGAAGGTTTTTCCAATATCCGCTCTCCAGAAAACGGGTTTTAAAAAACTGCTTGAGTTGATCAGAGATATCTTAAGTCAGCCGCAGGGTGTCGGAGGTTAAGCGATAGAGAGAATCAGTAGTCCAGAGGATTTTAAAACGGGCCTGCCCGCCAAGTAAGAAACTTGAGTTTGGCAAAATTTTCACGGTACGAGTTTAAATTTTACAATTGATTG
>CAZUJQ010000026.1:0-25088 GCA_964620805.1 uncultured Planctomycetales bacterium
TCGATAAAATCAAATTTTCAAAAATCCAAATCATCAATTTCACGCTTTTTTGAGGTTTATACAATCTTGAGTTTGGCACTTTTTCGGGCTTTTGGGCCGTATTTTCAGGTAGTTCTCGTCGAGAAAGCAATTTTGTGGTATCGAAAACCTGTTTTTGCGATCCGAGAGACTTTTCCGACGACAAATTCGAAAATTTGCCAAACTCAAGTACAATGTCTAAATTGGGGGTGAGAGATGGGAATCTATCGCAGGGTTTATTGCCATCACTGTAGGAAGGATTTTGAGTTGAGAGGAGAGAACAGGAAAATTGATTGCAAGCACTGCAAGAACACGATTTCGCTTAATGACAAAAATTCTGTGTATTACATCGAGTAGCATTACGAATCCAAGCGGATAAGGGAGAAGATAGGCTTCAACAGGGTGCTTGCTAAAAATGTGCTGAAAAAAAGAACGCTGGAAATTGCGGAAAACAAGTTTCTTGACATCAAGAGAGACAGCAAAGTGATGTTCGAGGACTTTGCAAATGAATATCTTGAAAGACATCTAAAACTAAATTGTTCCAGCGGCTGGGCAAGGAAAGCGCAAGTTAATATCAATCGGTTGGGGCAATTCTTTTGCCGAAAGTATCTTCACGAAATCACGCCCTTATCGATTGAGAAGTTCAAGGAAGAGCGTCTTAAAGAAGTGTGTTCTTCATCAGTTAATAAAGACATCTCCTGCCTTAGAGCCATGTTCAACAAGGCAGTGGACTGGGGAAAGTTTGAAGGGCAGAATCCAGTTGAGAAAACCAAATTCCTGAAAGTTGATAACAAAAGGTTGCGTTATCTTGAGAAGGAGGAAATTCCTGTTCTTATCAGTAATTGCTCTCCGCACCTTAAGCCCATTGTTATAGTAGCGCTCAATACTGGAATGCGAAAAAGTGAGATACTTGGATTGAAGTGGAGGGACGTGGATTTCAAGAGAGGAGTCATCCAGTTGCTGAAGACAAAAAACAACAAGCCCCGTCACATACCGATGAATGAAATGGTAAAGCAGGCGTTGATTGAAGTTAGAAAAGAGCCTGAAAGCCCTTATGTTTTTACCAACAGAAACGACAAGCCATTCGTGGATTTGAAAAGGTCTTTTACAAGTGCACTTAAAAAATCAAACATCAAGGATTTCAGATTCCACGATTTGAGGCATGCTTTTGCATCGCAACTTGTAATGAGCGGGGTGAATTTGAACACTGTGAGAGAGTTGCTGGGGCACAGCTCATTGGAAATGACTTTGAGGTATGCCCATCTTTCACCCAACTACAAGAAGATGGCAGTTGACAGCTTGTATCAGCGGATAGGCATGGATGTGCAGGCATCAAACAGACAAGTCCGAGAATCTTTAGAAGAGCAGGCTGTTGCGTGAGCTATTTTTCTTGACAGTGATGCAAATTTGCTTTATAAATTTATTATAAATAGGTAAAATTTATAAATTCTGACTAATATCTCATAACAAAATGGATAAAAATGAGCTTTTTTCAATCCTGAATGACTGGAACTTCTGGCGGAAGGAGATTGAAACAGGCATTGCCAGGAAGGCGTACGTGGAGCGCTTCAAGGCTCTTTCAAAAAGCAACCAGGTCATTACGGTCACCGGCCCACGAAGGGCTGGAAAGTCTTTCCTCATGCGCCAGATGGGTGCTGAGTTAATGAGCCAAGGCGTTAAAAAAGAAAATTTGCTCTATGCCAATTTTGAAGACCCTCGTTTTACTTCTCTCGACACCAAGCTCATGGATGAGATTTTTTCCACCTATAAGGAATTCCTTGCTCCCAAAGGCGAGTTTTATCTTTTCCTTGATGAGATACAGGAGATAGAGCAGTGGGAGAAATGGGTGAGGATGATGCATGAGCTGAAAAAAGCGAAGCTTGTCATTTCTGGCTCGAATGCAAAATTATTAAGCCGTGAGCTGGGAACATTATTGACAGGAAGGCATCTTGATTTATCCGTCTTCCCATTGTCATTTAAAGAGTTTCTTGGGTTTAATGGTATTCAAAAATTGGATAAGCTAAGCCTTGTTGCTCATGAAGCGGACATTAAGGGATTGCTTCGCAAATATGTTGAGTGGGGCTCATTTCCCGAGGTGGCGCTTTCAGAGCAGAAGAAAGAAATCCTCCTGAATTACTTTGAGGACCTTGTCACTAAAGATTTATTGCGGCGTTTCAAGATAAGAAAACCGCAGGCCATGAAGTCCTTGATTAAGTATTACCTAAGCAATGTGGGGAATCTGACAACTTTTTCCTCAACGGAAAAATTTCTCAAAATATCTGCGGATACTGTGGAGAAATTCTCCGGCTACTTTGAGGACGTGTATCTTATCTTCTTTTTGAAGCGGTTTTCCTTCAAAGTCAGAGAACAGGAGAAAAGCCCGAGAAAAGTCTATTCGATAGATACGGGTTTGTGCAATGCCGTTGGCTTTCGTTTCTCTGAGAATATAGGAAAGCTGGTGGAGAATATTGTTTTTCTTGAGTTGAGGAGAAGGCAAGCTCTCCATCCCGAAATGGAGATGTATTACTGGAAGGACGAGCACCACCGGGAAGTGGATTTTGTAGTAAAGCAGGGGAAGAATGTTGGTGAGTTGATACAGGTCTGCTGGAATCTAAATGATCCAAAGACGAAGAATAGAGAGATACGAAGTTTGGCAAAGGCTATGGACGAACTCAATAAAAATGAAGCCACGATCATAACGGAGGAGTATGAAGCAGTGGAGGATGTTAAAGGAAAAAAGATAACATACGCTCCCTTGTGGAGGTGGCTGCTCTTTAAAGGGTGAAGGTTTGCGTCGTATGGTTTCAACATGTCAATGAATATAAAAAATCCTTGACAAAAAATTAAATTGACAATATATTAGCACTCTACCAGAAAAAGTGCTAACTATGAAAATCTTCAAGGCAACAATTTCTGTTAAATTTAAAAGCGGTTATCAACACAAAAATTAAACAGGAGGAGGTGTCACAGTGGAGATCAAACCATTAGCTGATCGAGTGGTCGTCAAGGCCTTAGAGCCGGAAGAAAAAACAAAAGGGGGAATCGTTCTTCCTGACACAGCCAAGGAAAAACCCCAGGAAGGAAAAGTTGTCGCCGTAGGAAAGGGGAAGGTTCTGGATAATGGGCATGTCCAGGCTCCGGAGTTGAAGGTAGGGGATCGTATCCTCTATGGCAAATACAGTGGGAATGAGATCACCACAAAAGAAGGAGAGGAACTTTTAATTATGCGCGAGGACGATGTTTTGGCGATTATTAAATAGTCAGGCCCTTCCAGGATGATCATAAGGATAAGGCACGAGGGTATCTTAAAACAAAAAAAGAAGTAGGGAGGAATAAAAATGGCAAAACAATTGATGTTTAATGAGGAAGCAAGGCGGGCGGTTTTAGAGGGGGTTAAACAGCTTGCCGCGGCGGTCAAGGTGACCCTCGGTCCCAAGGGCAAAAACGTTGTTCTGGATAAAAAGTTTGGGAGCCCCACGGTCACCAAAGATGGGGTCACGGTCGCCAAAGAGATCGACTTGGAAGATCCCTTCGAGAACATGGGCGCCCAGATGGTCAAGGAAGTGGCGGAGAAGACCTCGGATAACGCCGGGGATGGGACGACCACGGCCACCCTCCTGGCCGAGGCCATTTATAGAGAAGGCCTCAAAAACGTCACTGCGGGCGCCAATCCCATGGGCTTGAAGCGCGGCATTGAAAAGGCCGTGGACACGGTCGTGGAGGATTTAAGGAAGATCTCCAAGAAGATCGACAACAAAAATACCCGCGAAGTCGAGCAGGTGGCCACGATCGCGGCCAACAACGACCGGTTCATTGGCCAGAAGATTGCCGAGGCGATCGACAAAGTCGGCAAAGACGGCGTTATCACGGTGGAGGAATCCAAAACCATGGCCACCGAATTAAAACTCGTGGAGGGCATGCAGTTTGACCAGGGGTATTTGTCGCCGTATTTTTGCACCGACACCGAAAAGATGGAGTGTATTCTGGAGGATCCTTACATTCTAATTTACGAGAAAAAGATCTCCAACATCAAAGACCTCTTGCCTCTCTTGGAAAAGGTGGCCAAGGCGGGAAGGCCGATTCTGCTCATCTGTGAAGAGGTCGAGGGCGAGGCGTTGGCCACCCTGGTTGTCAATAACATCCGCAAGACCTTGTCGTGCGCGGCTGTCAAGGCCCCGGGCTACGGTGACCGTCGCAAGGCCATGCTGGAGGATATTGCGGTTTTAACCGGTGGCAGGCCGATCACCGAAGATCTGGGTTTGAAGCTGGAGAACCTGAACCTCGCGGATTTGGGCCGGGCCAAGAAAGTCAAAATCGATAAAGACAATACAACGATTGTGGAAGGCGCAGGAAAGACGGTAGACATCAAAGGCCGGATCAACCAGATTAAAAATCAAATTGACAGCACGGATTCCTCCTACGACAAAGAAAAACTGCAGGAGCGCTTGGCCAAACTCTCCGGTGGGGTGGCGATCATCAACGTGGGCGCGGCCACGGAAACCGAGATGAAGGAAAAGAAGGCCCGCGTGGAAGACGCCTTGCATGCCACCCGTGCCGCCGTGGAAGAGGGGATTGTCCCGGGCGGGGGCGTGGCCTTGCTGAGAACTTTGCCCACCTTGGAGAAGTTGGCTCAGAAAAATAAGGGCGATGAAAGAACCGGTACCGAGATTATCATGCGGGCCGTGGAGGAGCCGGTGCGTCAGCTGGCGGCCAATGCGGGACTGGAGGGCTCGGTCATTGTGGAGCGCCTTAAAAATGAGGAGAAGATCAACATCGGATACGACATCAACCAGGATGCCTATGTGGACATGCTGGAATCCGGTGTTATTGATCCAACCAAAGTCACCAGGATGGCGCTGCAGAATGCGGCCAGCATTGCGGCGTTGCTTTTGACAACCGAGGCCTTGGTCACTGATCTACCGGAGAAAGACAAGCAGCCAGCCATGGGAGGCGGCATGCCGCCGGGAGGTGGGATGTATTGATAGTGGTTCGACAGATTAAATTTTTCATGTATTTTTGATTTAATCTGCTCACCACTAGTCCTTTAGCAAAGTGAAAAAATTAATTTGTCGAAGGAATAGTTGGGAGGAGATCTTTTTATTTATAAAGGTAAGGAGTTGATGTCAAATGGGGCCCCCGCTACGATCCGTGGGGGCCCCATTTTTTATTTTTTATTGACTTTTAATCTAAAGTAATTATAGTATATCCCAACTAATTTTTCGATGAAGTACTTAACGATACCCACAGCCATCACTTCAATTTAACCTTTCCTTAAGGGAGACCTTTTTCTTATGGCAGAGTGGATCGGGATCGGCCGTCGCGCCCGGCGCTGTTACGGTTTTGATGAAGTCGCTTTAGTCCCGAGCACCGTGACCGTTAACCCCAACGAAGTGGACGCCAGCTGGCGGATCGGCGGAATGACCTTTGAGGTGCCCATCCTGGCCGCGGCCATGGATGGTGTCGTCGATGTTCACTTTGCGGTCACCATGGGAAAACTCGGTGGGATTGCGGTTTTAAATCTGGACGGCATCCAGACCCGCTACGAACACCCCGAAGAGGTTGTCAACAAGATTGCCCGGGCCAATCCCGCTGAGGCGACAAAACTGGTCCAAAACGTCTATCTTAAGGGCATCCAAGAGAAATTGATCGCCAAACGGATCAGAGAAATTAAATCCAAAAAACTCCCTGCCATCGTCAGTTGCATTCCCCAAAACGCTAAACGGTTTGCCCAAATCGCCCAGGAGGCGGGCTGTGATATCTTCGTGGTTCAATCGACGGTCGCAACGGTCCGGCACCTCGCCACCGAATACAAGATTCTGGATATCCCTAAATTCTGTCGAGAGCTCAAGATTCCGGTCGTGATGGGAAATTGTGTTACCCATGAGGTGGCCTTGGAGTTACTGGAGGCCGGCGCCTCGGGCCTTTTGGTGGGGATTGGGCCAGGCGCGGCCTGCACTACCCGGGGCGTCTTGGGGATCGGCGTGCCGCAGATCACCTCCACGGTGGATTGCGCGGCGGCCCGGGATTATTTCTACCAAAAATCCAGTAAATACATCCCCATCATAACCGATGGGGGCATGCGGATTGCGGGAGAGATCTGCAAGGCCTTCGCCGCGGGGGCGGATGCGGTGATGGTGGGCTCGGCGTTCGCCAGGGCCAAGGAAGCCCCGGGAAAAGGTTACCACTGGGGTATGGCCACCTCTCACGCCAATCTGCCGCGGGGGACCCGCATCCATGTGGGCACGACCGGAACCCTCAAGGAGATTTTATTCGGGCCGGCTCAGGTGGATGACGGCTCCCAGAATCTCATGGGGGCCTTGAAAACTTCTATGGGGTCGCTCGGTGTCTCCAATATAAGACAGATGCACGATGTGGAAATCATCATCGCCCCTTCGATTCAAACCGAGGGTAAGGTCTTCCAGGTCGGCCAGCGGGTGGGTATGGGCAAATGAGAAAACGAAAAAAAGTCTACCATAAAAAGACAAGAAAACTTAAAAAGCCGTGGCCCTTTAAGAGAAGACACGCCTTTAAGCTGAAGCCGCTTTCTATTGGGGTGTCGAAAATTCCAGCCAGACCTAAAGACATCGTCTTGGTCTTGGATTTTGGCTCCCAATACACTCAACTTATTGCTAGACGCGTTCGTGAAAACAGGGTCTTCAGTAAGATCGTCCCCTGCACGATCAAGCCCGAGGAAGCCTTAGAGATGAATCCCAAGGGATTGATTTTCTCGGGAGGTCCGATGAGTGTTTATGATAAGGACGCGCCTTTGCCCCATAAAGATCTTTTTAAGCTCAATAAACCCATTTTAGGAATTTGCTATGGAATGCAGGCGATTACCTATATGCTGGGTGGTAGTGTAGAGAAGAGCAAGGCCAGGGAATTCGGACGTGCGGAGCTTTTTGTCGACAGCAACAAAGATCTTTTCGCCAATCTTCCTACAAATCTCACCTGTTGGATGAGTCATGGAGACGCAATCCAAAAGGTGCCCTCCGGCTTTGTCAAAATCGCCCATACCCTGAATGCGCCGATCGCGGCCTTCGCCAACCACACGAAAAAGATCTTTGGCGTGCAATTTCACCCCGAGGTGGCGCACACGCAGCGGGGAAGCCAGGTGATTCACAATTTTCTTTCCCTGATCTGCGGCTGTCTCCCGCGCTGGACCATGGACAAATTTATTCAGGCGAGCGTCAAGCAAATCAAAGAAACAGTTGGTAACAAGAAAGTGGTCTTAGGATTAAGCGGAGGGGTGGATTCGGCGGTGGCGGCTATGCTGATCCATAAAACGCTAGGAGGCAAACTTCACTGTATTTTTGTGGATAATGGACTTTTAAGGAAAAATGAGGTGGCCAGTGTCCAAAAGACCTTTAAAGGAAATTTTAAGATGAATCTCCATACGGTGAATGCCCCAAACCGGTTTCTCCAACGGCTTCAAAATGTCACCGACCCCGAGCAGAAAAGGAAGATCATCGGCGATGAATTTGTAAAAGTCTTTCAGGAGGCGGCCACTAAGATCAAGGGTGTTGAGTTTTTGGGCCAGGGAACTCTTTATCCGGATGTGATTGAATCCCTTTCCCCGATTCAGGGGCCCTCGGCCACGATCAAAACGCACCATAATGTGGGCGGTCTTCCCAAGAACATGAAATTGAAACTCCTCGAGCCCCTAAGGGAGCTTTTTAAAGACGAGGTTCGCCTGATTGGAAAACAACTGGGGCTTCCCGATCCTATCCTCAAACGCCAGCCGTTTCCCGGGCCCGGCTTAGCCATTCGCGTCATCGGTGAGGTGACGCCACAGCGTCTGGAAATCCTCCGAGAGGCCGATGAAATCGTCTTGGATGAAATCAAGAAAGCCGGGTTGTACCAGGAGATCTGGCAGTCTTTTGCCGTTCTTCTCCCCATCAAGACCGTGGGGGTCATGGGGGATCAGAGGACTTATGAGAACGCGATTGCGATCCGCTGTGTCTCCAGTTTGGACGGGATGACCGCGGACTGGGTGAAGCTACCTTTCGAGCTTCTGGGAAAGATTGCGAATCGCATCATTAACGAAGTCGCCGGGGTCAACCGCGTGGTTTACGACGTTAGTTCCAAACCTCCCTCGACGATTGAATGGGAGTGATTCTTCAGGAATTGATCCTCAGTCACAATGTCACCAGGTCACAAAGTCACATGTCAGATGTTTGAAGGAGAAATTCTAGAGTGAATGCTTTTACGTGTGACGTTGTGACTGTGTGACTGGTGACCTTATTCAAGTCATTATCCCCATGCAGTACCATTCCGATTTTGTCCATCTCCACGTTCATACCCAGTATAGCCTTCTGGATGGCGCTTGCCGTATTTCCCAACTTATTCAAAAAGCCGCTGAATACAAGATGCCTGCTTTAGGCATGACCGATCACGGCAATATGTTTGGCGCCATTGAATTTTACCAAACTGCGGTTAAACACGGCGTTAAACCGATCATCGGATGCGAGGCCTATGTGGCCTCGGGAAGCCGGCTGGAGAAGACCGCGGGCAAAACAGGGTCTTTTCATCTGGTTTTATTTGCCCGCGATGAGATTGGATATCGGAATCTGATGAAGCTCATCTCCTTAGGGTATTTGGAAGGATTTTATTATCGTCCCCGGATGGATAAAGAGATTTTATCTCAGTACTCCAAGGGGCTTCTGGCTACCTCCGCGTGTTTACGGGGAGAGCTGGCCTCGCATATCCGCCAGGGGAATTACACCGGCGCCCTCAAGGCCGCGGACGAACTCCAGCAGATTTTGGGCAGGGGGAATTTTTATCTGGAGCTCATGGAAAACGGGCTTCCGGATCAAAAGCCGGTCAATAGTGGCTTGATGAAAATTTCTAAAGACCTGGAGATCCCTCTGGTTGCGACCAACGACATCCATTATCTCGATCAAAGCCAGTACCCCGCCCACGAAGCCCTTTTATGCATCCAGACCCAGACCGTTTTAAGCGATCCCAACCGCATGCGGCTTAAAAGCGATCAGTTTTATTTTAAAGATCCAGCCCAGATGGAACAGGAGTTTAGCTATGTTCCAGAGGCCCTGAAAAACACCCTGGAGATTGCGGAAAAATGCAATCTGGAGTTGCGCTTCGACGCCATTCACCTGCCGCGCTATGAGCCGCCAGTGGGAAAATCCAAGGAAGAATTCCTGGAGGAATTGTGCCGGGACGGGATTCAGGAGAGATACGGCGCCTCCCACCCGGAGATTGATCAGCGTCTCACCCATGAGCTAGAGACGATCAAGAAGATGGGGTTCGTCAGTTACTTTCTGATCGTGTGGGATTTTATCCACTATGCCAAGCAAAACGGCATCCCGGTGGGCCCGGGCCGGGGGTCTGCCGCGGGAAGTTTAGTGAGCTACCTTTTGGGGATTACGGATCTGGATCCTCTTCGATACGGGCTTTTGTTTGAGCGATTCTTGAACCCTGAGCGGATGGGGATGCCGGACATCGACATTGATTTTTGTTACGAACGCCGGGATGAAGTCATTGAATACGTCACCCATAAGTACGGCAAAGACAATGTCGCCCAGATTATTACGTTTGGCACCATGCAGGCCCGGGCGGCCATCCGGGATGTGGGCCGGGTGATGGGGGTGGCCTACGCAGAAGTCGATAAGATTGCCAAGATGATTCCCGCGGATCCCAATATCACCTTGGCGCACGCTTTAAAAATCGAACCGCAGCTCAATGGGCTCTACAAGCAGGATGAGACCGCGGCCCGGATCATTGACGTGGCCCGGGTCTTGGAAGGGTTGTCCCGCCATGCCTCCACCCATGCCGCGGGGGTCGTCATCTCGGATAAGCCTTTAACCGAGTACGTCCCGCTTTTTAAAACCAGCGATGGCCAGATCACGACCGGCTACGACATGGACGGCATCGCTAAAATCGGACTCCTCAAGATCGACTTTCTGGGCCTCAGAACCCTGACGGTGATCAGCGAAACCTGCAAGCTGATTAAAAAGACCCGTGGCCTTGAGGTTGATATCAATCAAATCCCCCTGGATGATAAAAAGACCTACACGCTTTTAGGCCAAGCCAATAGTTTCGGCATATTTCAACTGGAAAGCTCGGGGATGCGGGAACTTTTAAAGAAGATCAAGCCAGGCAACCTGGAGGACTTGATCTCGATTCTGGCTTTGTACCGTCCCGGCCCGATTGGCAGCGGCATGCTGGATGATTTCATCAAACGAAAAAGAGGGGAAATCCGGATTCGGTATGATCATCCCAAGCTGGAGTCGATCTTGAAAGACACCTACGGCATTATCCTTTATCAGGAACAGGTCATGCAGATCGCCTCGGGCGTGGCCGGGTTTTCCATGACGCAGGCCGATCATCTTCGCCGGGCCATGAGTAAAAAAAATCCCGTGGAGATGGAAAAGATGCGCAAAGACTTTGTCGAAGGCTGCCAGCGGACCAACCGTCTCAGGGAAGATTCAGCCAACAAGCTCTTTGACCTCATCGATTATTTTTCCGGCTATGGATTTAACCGCAGCCATTCCGCGGCCTATGCCCTGATCACCTATCGCACCGCGTATTTAAAGGCCAATTATCCGGTCGAGTTTATGGCCGCGCTTTTAACCAGTGAAAGGGACAATACCGATAAGGTGGTGGAATATGTCAAGGAGGCGGAGGCGATGGGCATAAAGGTTCTTCCTCCGGATGTCAATTGCTCTATCGTCCAGTTTGATGTCGTGGACCAAGAGACGATCCGTTTCGGGCTTCTGGCGGTCAAAAACGTGGGTAGGGGGGCGATTGAATCCATGATCGAGAATCGGCAAGCGGGCCCGTATTGTTCCCTTTATGATTTTTGTGAACGGGTGGATTTGCGGTTAGTCAATCGTAAAGTGATCGAGAGCCTGATCAAATGCGGTGCCTTTGATGGCTTTAAGGCGTATCGTTCTCAGCTGATGGCCATCTTGGATAAAGCCATGGAGCTTGGGGCAAAAGTCCAGAAAGAAAAATCCACCGGGCAGTTTTCTTTTTTTGACATGATGGGAAAGGCGCCGGGAGGCTTTAAGAAAGAAGACGAGACCCTCCCCGAGATCAAGGAATGGCCGCCGCCCCAGGTTTTATTCCATGAAAAAGAGATGCTGGGATTTTACGTGAGCGGGCATCCGCTGGCCCATTACCGGGCCGAGGTCAAGGGTTTTACGGATTATTCCATTCGAGAATTGAAAAAGGTCGTGGATGGCCAGGAAATCAAGATGGTGGGCTTGATTAAAAGCGTGAAATTAACCACCACCAAGAAAACCAACGAACGGATGGCGATCTTGGTGGTGGAGGATATGGAGGAGGAGCTCGAGGTTCTTGTTTTTCCTTCCAGCTATGCCAGCGTGGCCGGGATGCTCAAGGAAGGGGAGGTGATGGTGGTCAAGGGCCGGGTGAGTTTCCGGGAAGACTCCCCCAAGATTGTGGCCAGCGACATGAAGCCCATTGAAGAGGTTTATAAGGCGGTCAAATCCATCAATGTGGATTTGTCCTCTCTGGATCAAGCGAATCTCAATCATTTGAGAGAGAAATTGTCTCTTTTCCCAGGAAGGATTCCGGTCTATCTGCGCCTCGATACCCAGGCCTATAAAAGCGTGCAAATTCTCGTTGGAGAAGATCTCTTTGTCTCGCCAAGTGAAAGGTTAATGAATGAGTTGAAGGATTTGGTGGGGGAGGGAAATTTTTCTTTGACGATTTAAGGTGAGAAGGTCAAATGATCAGAAACAGGAAATTGAACCGTTTGAGGGATTATGATTATGCGAAGGCCGGGTATTATTTTGTTGTATCGGAATTTCAAAGATGAAATTCCGATACAACCACAGGGGGTTTGGGGGATTGTGGGCAATCCCCCAAGGGGTGACAGCGGAAGAATGCGACGAAGAGGAGCATTCTGGAGCGCCAGAGGGGCGATAGCCCCTATGGACAAGATAGTGCCGAACGCAGTGAGGCTTATCTTGTGACCGTTTGTGTAAAGGACAGGATCGAGAGGCTCGGTGAGGTCAAAGACGGCAGGATGGTGTTAAACGAATATGGGCAGATGGTGAATCGTTATTGGATGGAAATTCCACGGCATTATGAAAATTTGGCATTGGACCAATTCGTTATCATGCCGAATCATATCCGTGGAATTATTATTATTGTAGGGACAGAACATTGTTCTGTCCCTACAACACCCGTCCCTACGAAACGTGTTTCAATATCCCAAATAATTGAGGCATCGGGGTGTTTTTCTTGTCGGGCCTCATCCTGAGCGGAGCCCCGAGCAAGAGCGAGGGGCGAAGTCGAAGGATCTCTTGCGATAGCCCCTTCGACTCGCCCTACGGGCTCGTGGTTCGACAGGCTCACCATGCTTCGAACCATGCTGAGCGAAGTCGAAGCACTCAGGGTGAGCCCCGATGAAAAAACTCCCCGAGGGCTCAATTATTTCATATGCCAATTCCCATCAAAACAGTCGAAGCCAGGCAGTTCAGAAAGAACGTGACAGTCACTTTTAAAGGGACGGGCGGAGCGCGGCAGCGGGTTTTTTGAGCGACTCGCTGGGGACGTTGAGCGGGATTCCAGCACCCTGCAGAAAATGATAAGATTTTACCTGGCCTACCCAAATTTGGCCCGCGGGCCAGATTTGACCGGGAGCCATTATCGGGTCCTCATGGCGGTTAAAGATGCGGGACAAAGAAAGAAACTTGAGAAACAAATCGCAGCCAGGGATTGGGATTTACTATTCCAAAAGATAACAGCCAGGTTTCGCCAGCTCTCAAGGAAACTTTTCCTTGACACTCTAAGACGCTGTTGATACGATACTTCCGTAATCCCCACTTAAGGGGGGGGACAATTTGAGGAAAACCAAGGAGATGGCAAACGAGGAGGACAGCTAAAGATGACCAAGAAAGATATCGTGTTAAAGATCACCGATATGACCGGAATCAAACAGGTGGATGTGAAGCGGATTGTCCAGAAGACCTTTGATGTGATTATCGAAAGCCTAGTCCGTTCGGAGAAAGTGGAGCTCCGCAATTTTGGGGTTTTCAAAATCAAAGAAAGACGTGCCCGCTTGGGAAGAAACCCCCGGACAGGACAGAGCGTTCCCGTTCCTCCCCGGAAAGTGGTTGTCTTCAAACCGGGCCTGGAGATGAAATATCGGGTTAAGTAGAGTTTATTTTTAAAAAGTAACCGAAGGAGAGGGGAACTCACGCAAAATAACGCGAAACTCAAGAGAGAATGTAAAAGGCGGAGAAAATATCATCTCCGCCTTTATGCTGAAATCCTAAATTCGAATGACGATCCCTAAGATTCTAATCCCCCGCGGAACCAACGATATCCTGCCTGACGAAATTCAGCTTTGGCACCAGATCGAGGCCACGGCCCACCGCTTATTGACGGTGTACGGCTACCGGGAGATACGAACCCCTTATTTCGAAGAGACCTCGCTTTTTGTCCGTTCTCTGGGCCAAACCAGCGATGTGGTCGAAAAACAAATGCTCCATGTGTCCAGCGCCCGGCATGCCGAGGTTGTTCGCTCCCAAGACAGCACCCTTTCTTTAAGGCCCGAGGCCACCGCCTCGATCGTGCGCTCCTATCTTCACAATGATCTCGATAAGAAGGAACATCTCTCCAAGCTCTACTACATGGGCCCCATGTTCCGGGGTGAGCGTCCGCAGAAAGGGCGCTTAAGGCAGTTCCATCAAATCGGCGTGGAGGTGATAGGGAAAGAGAGTTCTCTTCCCTTTCTGGATGCCGAAGTCATTTCCTTGAGTGTTCGGCTGTTGCAGGAGGTGGGCGTGGAGGGATTTAAGCTCAAGATCAATACGTTGGGCTCGGTTGAGGATAAAAAGAATCTCTCGAGCCTGTTACGCGAACATCTTAAAAGGCCTTTATCCTCGCTTTGTAAAGACTGTCAAGAGCGTTTTGGCCGCAATGTCTTTCGCATCCTGGATTGTAAGAACCAGGCCTGTCAAGAAGTCGTGCGAACGGGAAGCCTCGATAAGCTCTTACGAAAAGAAGAACATCTGTCTCCCTTAAGCCGGGCATACTTTGCCGAGGTTCAAGGAGCCTTGAAAATGCTGGGTGTATCTTTTGAGATTTTTCCGTATCTTGTCCGGGGTCTTGATTACTACACGCACACGGTTTTTGAGATTTCCCATGAGGCCTTGGGAAGCCAGGATGCCCTGGGCGCCGGCGGGCGTTACGACAGCCTCATCATCGAGCTAGGAGGAGATCCCAACGCTCCTATCGGCGCCATCGGTTTTGCCCTAGGAATGGAAAGAATCCTTTTAGCCAGAGGCCCGTTTCCCAGAGAGGAAAGGCCTTCTCCCTTAGAGGCCTTTATTGTGGCCCTGGACCCCAAAGGAGAAAACAAGGCTTACAGGGTGGCCTTTAAACTCTTAAATGAACTCCGTCTTCAGGGAATTTCCGCGGATATGAATTATCTTGCGGGATCCCTCAAGAGTCAGATGCGTCTGGCGGACAAGTTAAGGACACGCAGAGTCATTATCATCGGAGAAGATGAGCTCAAAGAAGGCGCGGTGACGTTGAAGGATATGGAGGAGGGCGGCCAGGAGAAGGTGACGTTGGATAGGATTGTTAACGTTTTAAAGGAAAATATTGGAATAGGAGAATGACCAATAACCAAGAAAGCAATAACCAAACAATATCCAAATCCCAATATCAAATATCCAATAACTTTTTTGGTGATTGAAATTTGGATATTGGTGATTGTTTGGTGATTGTATCTTGGTCATTGGTTATTTTAAAACTTATGCACCGAACCCACACATGCGGTGAATTAAACAAAAGCCACAAAGACCAGCAAGCCACCCTCTCTGGCTGGGTGCACCGCCGGCGGGATCACGGAAAGCTGATTTTTATTGATCTTCGCGATCGGTATGGCCTCACGCAAGTCGTATTCGTCCCTTCCGTGAGCAGCGAGGCCCACAAAATGGCCCAGACGCTAGGGCCGGAATTCGTGGTCAAAGTCACCGGCAAGGTGAGCATGCGGCCGGTCGGCACCATTAATCCGGTCCTCTCCACCGGAGAGGTCGAGCTGACCGCGACTCACCTTGAGATTTTGAATCCCTCGCTTGTACCAGTCTTCGAGATCGATGATACCATTGAGGCATCGGAGGAATTGCGCTTGGCCTATCGCTATTTGGACCTCCGGCGGCCTAAGGTCCAGGAAGCCTTTCTTCTGCGTCACAAACTCTGTGGAATCGTGCGCGGTTTTTTAAATCAAGAAAACTTCTTGGAGATCGAAACCCCGGTCTTGACCAAATCCACACCCGAGGGCGCGCGGGATTTTCTGGTCCCTTCCCGTTTGAATCCGGGGGAGTTTTTTGCCCTGCCCCAGTCGCCGCAGCTTTTCAAACAGATCTTGATGGTCGCGGGAATGGACCGGTATTATCAGATCGTAAAATGCTTCCGGGATGAGGACCTGCGTTCCGACCGGCAGCCCGAGTTTACTCAGATCGATCTGGAGATGTCCTTTGCCGAGGAAGAGGATATTTTCTCTTTAACGGAGCGGATGTTTAAAGAGATCTTTCTGAAGCTTAAAGGAATCGAAATCTCGATTCCCTTCCCGCGTTTGACCCACCGCCAGGCCATGGAAAAATACAAAACCGATAAACCGGACTTGAGAGCCAAATCAGAAGAGTTTGCCTTTGTCTGGGTGGTGGATTTCCCCTTGTTTAAATACAATGAGGAGGAGAAACGCTGGGAAAGCGAGCATCACCCCTTTACCTCGGTCAAGCCCGAGGATAGGGAGCTTTTTTCTAAAGGTGAGCTGGACAAGGTGCGGGCCCGGTCGTATGATCTGGTCTTAAACGGCCAGGAGATCGGCAGCGGTTCGGTACGTATTCACAATCGGGAGATCCAGCAGAAGATCTTCGAAACCATCGGTCTTAAAGCCGAGGAAGCCGCCAAAAGATTCGGGTTTCTCTTAAAGGCCTTTGAATTTGGGACTCCGCCCCATTGCGGGGTGGCCTTTGGCCTGGACCGGCTGGTTGTGATTTTGTGCGGCTTAGGCTCTATTCGGGATGCGATCGCCTTTCCCAAGACGCAAAAGGGGAATTGTTTGCTGACCGAGGCGCCTTCTCCGGTCGAAAAAAAACAGCTCAAAGAGCTGGGGTTGATGACGATCAAGTGAAAGACATTAGAGAGGATTTTCAAAGAGCGCAATGGAGGTGAGCAAGATGGGCATGACTAAGATATCAGCAAAGGTCAGTAAAGGCACTAAAAGTAAGGAAGTAGAGTTTCTTGTGGATAGCGGGGCAACCTATACGCTTCTTCCCGAAAAGGTCTGGAAGGAATTTAGGTTAAAACCCATGCGGGAAGTGACCTTTTCTTTAGCCGATGGGACAACCATTAAAAGGAAGATATCAGAAATACGGCTGGAATATCAAGGGTTGTATGGCACAACGCCAGTGATTCTGGGAGAAAAAGATGACGAGGCCCTCTTGGGTGTATTGACCCTGGAAACATTGGGCCTGGTGCTGAATCCCTTTACTCGTGAGCTTGTTTCTATGAAGATGATGCTGGCTTAAATCCGAGATCAGATATTCTAACGGAGGGAAGTCCACCGCGCTTCCCCTTAAGGAAAGATTAATGATAATTTATTGTATCGGAATTTCAAAGATGAAATTCCGATACAACCACAGGGGGTTTGGGGGATTGTGAGCAATCCCCCAAGGGGTGACAGCGGAAGAATGCGACGAAGAGGAGCATTCTGGAGCGCCAGAGGGGCGATAAGCCCCTATGGACAAGATAGTGCCGAACGCAGTGAGGCTTATCTTGTGAAGAAATCCTGCGGGAATTTCAAAAACAGAAGGTCAAGTATATTCTTGTTGGAGGAATTGCCGAAGCAAAGAAAAATTTTCTGCGGGTGCGCTGCGGTGATCAGGTATTGCCCGTTATTGCCATCGATCACCTGATCAAAATGAAAGAGAAAGCAGGCCGGGATATTGATAAAATTGATATAAGGGAGTTGAAAAGGATCAGACAATTCAGGAGACGGAAAAAATGATTTATGATCAATGGGAAAGCGAACAAGAAAAGCTCCTGCGTTATATGCGGATTCCCCCTAAAGCAAAAATGGAATGGCTGCGGCAGATGAACGAATTTTCTCTCAAGGCATCGACAAAGAAGATCAGGGATATCCGAAAGAAGCTAAGGGAGGAAAGATGAAGGGATGTTGAAACAAAACAAAACTTTCCCACCCTGTACCAGAACGGTACAGGGCAAGCCCTGTGGACGGTTTTCTGTTGTATTCTTTTTTGAGAAAAAGTAGGGACAGCGCCTACTTTTTGTAAATTATCACTTCGACTTGGAAAAAGTAGGCGCTGTCCCTACTTTAAAGGACTTATGGAAAAGAACCTCCAATTTGACAGCAACAAAGACCTGCAGCTTTTGTTCGGAAAATACGACCAGAACTTGAAGTTGATTGAGCAGGAATTAAAAGTCAAGATCGCGCGAAACGGCTTGGGCCTTAAATTGACCGGCCCGGAATCCCAGGTCCAAAAGGCAGCGGACCTGATGGACTATCTTTTGGGCCTTGCCGACAGCGGACAAGACATTAAAAAGCGAGATCTCGTTTACGCCTTAAATCTTCTCCAAAATAAAGGAGTGGATTTTAAGAGGCTGGCCAAGGACAAAATTGAGGTCTTCGTCAAGGGGGCGTTGGTGATCCCCCGGAGCAAAGGCCAATTGGAATACGTGGATGCCATTAAGCATTATGATATTGTATTCGGCATTGGCCCGGCCGGGACAGGAAAAACTTATTTGGCCATGGCCATGGCGGTCAACGCGCTTAAGAAAGGGCTGGTCCGCCGGATCATCTTAACCCGTCCGGCCTTGGAGGCCGGGGAAAGCTTAGGATATCTTCCCGGAGACATGGTGGAAAAGGTCTTGCCGTATTTGCGGCCTTTGTACGATGCCCTTTATGATATGATGGAGCCCGAAAAAGTCGAGGAATACGCCGAGCGGGGAATCATTGAGGTGGCTCCTCTCGCTTATATGCGGGGGCGCACCCTGAATGACGCGTTTATCATTCTGGACGAGGCTCAAAACAGCACCCCTTACCAGATGAAAATGTTTTTGACCAGATTGGGGTTCGATTCTAAAACAGTCATTACCGGGGACATTACACAAAGCGACCTGCCTAAGGGGGTCCCGATCGGACTGGTGGATGCCCAACGGCTCCTCAAGGGCATTGAAGGAATTCAATTCGTTTATTTGACCGGCGAAGATGTGGTCCGCCACGAGCTGGTTCAAAAGATCATCGAGGCCTATGAAAATCACCAAGTCTAACGCAAACCTCCAGAATTTTATCTGGCTGATCGTGATGGTCGCCGTGGGTGGCGTCGCCCTTTTTTGTCATCTGGCGGGCATTTCCTTGGCGATTCCACTTTTGGTTTTATATGGGGGGATTTATCTTTATTACGATCAAAAGGCCAGGCTGCGGTTGCTTTTGCATTTAGGCCTTCTTCTGACGCTCACCCTCGTTATGGGGTATTTTCTGATGCAGTATTCGCCGACCCCCAGTTTTTACATCCCTATCGCCAGCGTAGGCATGCTGACGATGCTTCTTTTTTCTGATCTCAGCTTGGCCTTTTTAATGAGCCTCTTAGCCAGTATGGTGATCGGAATATTGGCCAAGAATGATTTGACGTTATTCTTAACGTTCTTTATCGGCAGCTTGAGCGGTGTTTATGCGATCAAAGACGCCCGGACCCGCTGGGACCTGATTAAGACAGGAGTTTTTGTGGGCATTATGCAAGTGGCCTGCATTACGCTGTTCCATTATGACTTTTTGGGACGAGTCGATTGGTCTACAACGTATCTGGTCCATTTTCTCCGGCCTTTGTTCCTCAATGGCCTGATTTCCGTGGCGGTGGTCATGTTCACCTCCAAGATTTTTGAATCCATTTTCGGTGTGGTCACCAACTTAAGTCTGCTGGAATTGGCGGACACCAATCATCCACTTCTCAAGCGCATGGCGATCGAGGCGCCGGGGACGTATCATCATAGTTTGATTGTGAGCAATCTCGCGGAGTCCGCGGCCAATGCCATTGGCGCCATCGGGCTTTTGGCCCGGGTGGGCGCCTATTATCATGATATCGGAAAGCTCGTTAAACCCGAGTATTTTACCGAGAATCAATTGGGAGACAAAAGCAAGCACGATGAACTGGAGCCTTCCATAAGCCGGCTGGTGATCTTGAACCATGTCAAAGAGGGTATGGAGTTGGCCAGGAAATACAAATTAAATCCGATTATTATCGACTTTATCCCCCAGCATCACGGCACCGGCCTCCTGCATTATTTTTATCAGAGGGCGCTCGAAGGCTCCCCGGAAGACGTCCAGGAGGAAAATTTCCGTTATGCCGGGCCCAAACCGCAGAGCCGCGAGACGGCCGTTGTGCTGTTGGCGGATTCTGTGGAAGGAGCGGTCCGGGCCCTCGATGAGCCTACACCGGCCAAGATCGACGAGGTGGTACGAAAAATCATAAACAATAAATTTATCGATGGGCAGCTGGATGAATGTGATTTGACCTTGAAAGATATCGAGAAGATATCCCAGACATTCAGCCGGACCTTGGGTGCCATGTATCACAGCCGTATCAAATATCCGGAAAAGAAAAATGGAAATGACTATCGAGGTCGTAAACTCACAGAAGCGAATCCCCATAAATCCGCGGCAGATCATCAGGGTCGTAAAAAAGCTCCTTCACCATGAAGGAGTCCTTAAGGCCCAGCTATCGATTGCCCTGGTCACGGATCAAAAAATCCAAGCCTTGAACAAGAGATTTCTCAGGCACGATTTCCCCACCGATGTTCTTTCTTTCGATTATCAGAAAAGTAGGGACAGACCCTACTTTTCCTCGTATCGGCGAGGGTTGCGCCATCCCTCGATCTCAGGAGAGATTATCATTTCCACCGACACCGCCCAAAGGCAAGCCGCATCCTATCAAACCACTTGCCAGCGGGAAATCCTTCTTTATGTGATTCATGGGATTTTGCATCTTCTGGGCTTCAACGATCAATCGCAAGAGGAGCTTAAGGAAATGCGCCGAAAGGAAAGACAATGGATGCACTTGTTGCAGGTACTCTGATAAATTTTAACTTTATTCTATTCTTGCAAAATTTTGAGATTGAGATATGACTTTGAAAACCGAGGCCATTGTTTTAAAACGAATGGATTTCAGGGAGACCAGCCGTATCGTGACTTTTTTTACCAAGGATTACGGCAAGCTCAAAGGGATTTTGAAAGGCATCCGCAAGGACCACAAAAAATTTGGGAGCTCGGTGGATCATTTCTCCTTGAACGACATTATTTATTATCCCAGCCGTCAATCGGACCTTCACCTGGTGAGTCATTGCGATCTGCGGGACGGTTTTCTTCCCATACGGGGGGACATCCACAAGATGTTGGCGACGGAATACGTCCTGGAGCTGGTGGATGCCATGATGCCTTTGGAGCAGGGAAATCGGGATATCTATCAGCTTATGCTTGATTATCTCGCCAGCGTGGGGACCGTTCGCGACTTTTTGAAGCTGATTTGCATTTTTCAGATTAAAGTTCTATTGTATTCCGGTTTTAAGCCGCATCTCGATTCGTGCCTTCAATGCGGCGGGGATATCTCAGGCCAGGCCCGGTTTAGTCTGAAATCCGGAGGATTGATTTGCCTTCGCTGCAAATCAAAAGATGGCGAAGTCACGCTGGTTTTCCCGGGCACCGTTGCCTCGATTTTATACATCGAAAGGAATCCCTGGTCCCGGTGCCTTAAGCTGGGATTAACCGAGAGAATCAAAGGTCAGCTTTTATTCATTTTAAATAATTTTTTGGTGTTCCATTTGGACAGAGAGCTTAAGGCGATGAAGTATCTGAATGGGAGGATGACTCTTAAATAGATTCAAATTAAAGAAAGGATGGGGTTGATCATGCGTAGACGGGGTCTGGAGATCTTGAGTGCTCTGGGAATGGTTATAGGTCTTGCGGGTTCTCTTTTTTGTGAAACGGTCCCTGGAGAGACCCTCGCGCCGCTGAGCGCACGAAACGAAAGCGACCAATCCCCCCTTGCGCAAGCGGTAGCGGAAGTTCTCGGCCAGAAGATCGTCGCCTCCGACCTGGAACCCGACTCTTTATTGGAGGAAGAGCCCACAGAGGGAATGGACGCCCGAGAAAAACAGAAATGGATTGAGGGTTATCGCAAACAGAGAATCGTGTCTTTGATTTTCGGGCCACTTTTAGAAGAATACGCCAAGGATCAAAAGATTGTCTCTTCGGATGCCGAAATCGAGCCTTTGATTCGTTTGTTGTCGAATGACGAAAGCTTAAAAGAACAGAAAGTCACCGAGCAACAATTTTTAGATCAATTGAAGGTGCGCAAGGAAGAATTGGACCAGATTTTAAAAGACCCGGCTTTAAGTCCGGAAAAGGAAGGCGATTCGTTCGAAGAGCTCATCCGTCTGGAGAAAGCCATCTCTCAGATGGAAGAGGAGACCCTGGAAGAGGAATTGGAGAAGACGGCCTCCCAGATCGTCAAAGCCTGGAAAGCCAATCAGGCTTTGTATGAAAAATACAAAGGACGGGTGATCTTTCAGCAGGCCGGCCCGGAACCTTTGGATGCCTACCGCCAGTTTCTGGAAGAAAAACAAAAGGCAGGCGCTTTTCAGATTTACGACGAGAAGTTGGCTAAATTATTCTGGGAGTACTTTGTCAATGAGGATAGGCATGTGTTCGCTTCTCCGGAGGAGGCCGATCGGCTGATGAAAAGCCCCTGGTGGCTTACCCCGTAGAGGCAGAGAGAACACCTCTTTAGCCCGTAAAAATCCTTTTAGGATTCTACGGGCTTTGCGGGGCTTATGGAGAAAGGGGGATAGACAGTTGGGCCAACTGTGCTTTTCTCCGGCGCGAGCCTGTAACCTGATCGAGGATATCCCGGGCTAAGGCCTTGCCGATGTGGTTCACCTGGCTTAGCTCTTCCACAGAGCTGAAGCGAAAGTCATCCCACTTCTTAAAGCCTCTTTGGAAGAGGCTGCGTGCCCGCACCCGTCCGACCCCTTTAAGCTGGGCCAGCTCAAGAAGCTCTTCTTTAATTCCATAATGGACGCGGTTTTTCAGGTCTTCCAGGATAAAGGTTAATCGCTTAAACTCAAAGAGCTCTGCCATGATCCCTGCGGCATGGAGCAGCCACTGGGCACACTCCACGTGGCGGTAGACATCCCCGGGGCCACCACCAAAGTCCTCACAGAGAGTTTCTTCCTTTTCCTCTTCAATCCAGCGGGAAAGCAGCCAGGCGGTCTTCAAGGTCACGAGATAAAAAGAGTCGTCCTTAAGGAGGGGCGTGTCTTGGGGAGTCCAAATCAATTCTTCCTGACAGCTTTTCGCAAAAATCTCTAACTGATCGGTGTTCATTTTCCCGAGGCTCAAAAGCTCGCTATCCGGACAACACGAGATGAGATGGAGAAAGCCCGTTGGCCCGGCTGGTTCTCTCTGATAAGCCTTCTTTAATCCATCGCGCAGGATAATGCCGGATAAAGGATCGATATATAGACGGCTGGTGGTCTGGCCAAAGGCGGTGGCATAATACCGGAAGCCGCTTTTTTCAATAAAATTCTCCTCGTGGAGGAACTCGAAGATCCTCCCGAGAACCTCCAGAAGATTGCTCGTCTTCTTTTGATAGGCCAGAAAGGTGTGGGAGATAAAATCGAACATGCCCCGGACATCGTGGACATAACCGCTCGCAATGGAAGACAAGATATGCGTGCGCAGCGCCGCCTCATCTCCCAGTTTGGAGCTGATGGGTTCGGGCTTAGCATGAATATACCGCTCAAAGAGGGCTTGGGAGTCGGTCAGGGATTTGGCCATGAGGACCGCTTCCCCGTAATCATCGTATTGGGGCCGGCCGGCCCGGCCGGCGCACTGTTTGTATTCGGAAATCGGGATATAGGCAGAGCCAATCCCGCTTTCATACCGTTTGTAATCCCGCAGGATCACGCGGCGCGCGGGGAGGTTGACCCCCGCGGCCAGAGTCGGCGTTGAGCAGATGACCTTGATCAAGTTTTTCTTGAAACTTTCTTCAATGAGTTTGCGCTGGGGCGCTTTAAGCCCGGCATGATGGAAGGCCACCCCGCAGGCTGCCACTTCGGCCAATTTCCGGCAGATCTTTGTTGAGTCCGCCGGATTCCCTTCCAGGGCCTCGGCGATTGCGGCCAACTCTTTTCGCTCTTCAGGCTTTAAGGCTAAAGACACCGTTTGACAGATCTGGCGGCTGGTTGCCTGCGCCGAGCGCCGGGAGTTGACAAAAATCAGGACCTGGCCTTTCCCCCGCAAGGTGTCGAGGGTGAGTTTGCTTAGATCGTCTTCGGGATCTTCTCTAATGAGCCGGCTTAAGCCCTCGTCAAAGAGGATACGGTCATTATAAAAAACACCTTCCTTTAAGGGCACAGGTCGCCAGGCACTGAAAACAAGCGCTGTGTTGAGCCAGCCGCTGAGGTCCCGGGCATTCGTGATGGTCGCGCTTAAGGCCACAATTTGGGCTTTGGGATTCAATTGTTTGATTCTGGCGATCAAAACCTCCAGGGTAGGGCCGCGCGACCCATCGTTGATGAAATGGATCTCATCCAAGACAACGACCTCCAAAGAATGGATGAGCCATTGGGCGCGGGAACGCAAAAGAGAATCCACCTTCTCTGCGGTGGCCACCAAAATCTGATAGCGATTGAGAAATTTATTGGGGCTGTCGAAATCTCCGGTCGCCATACCCACCTTGATTCCGAGCGGAGAATACTTTTCCTTGAAATCTTCATACTTTTCGCTGACGAGGGCCTTCAACGGCGCGATATAGAGGCAGCGGCCTTGATTCTGGAGGATGGCCTTGAGCATGCACAACTCTGCAATGAGGGTCTTTCCCGCCGCGGTGGGTACCGATAAAAGAAGACTCTTGCCCTCCAGAACCCCTTTTTCAATAGCCTGGGCTTGGGGAGGATAAAGATCAGTGACCCCGGAACGTTGGAGGATCCGGGCAACGTCGGTAGGGAAATTGTATCGGATCAATACTTCTTCGAGCTTCATAGGCATTTTTTGTAACACAAAACGGGGGATTCGTCAAATAAGTTTTTACGAGGTGGATATCCCGCTTCGCCAAATGCTTGTCGTGTTTGGCTCCGCAGGATAATCCGCCGAAGCCCCCGCTGTTTTGCTTTATTTGTTTCTACAAAACAAAGCAAAACAGCGAGGGCGAAGGCGGATATTTCTGTTGACCACCTCAGAGGGGGAAACTATAATTGAGCTTATTATGCGATTAGTCATCCAGCGGGTCAAAGAAGCCCGGGTAGAAACAGGAGGCAAGGTTATCGGAGAGATTGGAAAAGGGTTGTTAGTTTTTCTGGGGGTGGGAAAGACGGATTCTTCAGAAGATATCGATTATCTGGTTGACAAAATTCTCAACTTAAGGATCTTTGAGGACCCTTCCGGGAAAATGAATCTTTCCCTTTTGGATGTCAAGGCGGAGGCGCTGGTTGTCTCTCAGTTTACTCTCTTGGGGGATTGCCGAAAGGGCCGCCGCCCTTCCTTTGACAAAGCGGCGGACCCCATCCAAGGAGAAGCGCTTTATAACCATTTTGTTGAGAAACTGCAAAGACATCCGTTGAAAATGGCGACGGGTCAGTTCAAAGCCAAGATGGATGTGTCTCTGGTCAATGACGGGCCGGTGACGTTTGTGGTGGATAGTAAAAATAGCAGAGAATCGAGCTCATAGCGCACGGCTCACAGCTCAAAGCCATGAGCTATGAGCTACCAGCTCTTGAATCTAAAAAAATGAAATACGAAAGCTGGATCAGTTATCGGTATTTGACCGCTGCCAAAGACCGGTTTCTTTCCATCATCAATCTGATTTCGATTGCGGGAATAGCCATTGGGGTGATGGCCCTGATTGTGGTGATCGGCGTGATGACCGGGTTTGATCAGGAGCTCCGCGATAAAATCATCGGGACCAACGCCCATATCCTCATTGAAAAGGAAACCGGCATCCTCAAGATGGAAGAAGGCAAGATCGTGAATCTCACGACCGCGGCCAGCATCT
>CAZUJQ010000027.1:0-24938 GCA_964620805.1 uncultured Planctomycetales bacterium
CAAGAACTTCAAAAACTTCTTTGCGGCCAATACCTCTTTGGAAAATACGCTCTAACGCATGCCGTTGCCACTGTACATGTCCTTTACTGAGATTAAATCTTAATTCATCAATATCAAAAATCATCCTATATCTTATCTTTAGTTGTCATCATGTAATAATTTGGGTCGTAGGGGGATCGAACCTTCGACCTCTGCCATGTGAGGGCAGCACTCTAACCAACTGAGCTATGTGCCCCAGTCTCTCTATCTGGGCCCACCAGGACTCGAACCTGGGACCCACTGATTATGAGTCAGTTGCTCTGACCGGCTGAGCTATGGGCCCGCATGAATTCTTCCTTCCCTTATGATCTTCTCGACATAATCACGCCGCCTAAGTCGTTTGATCTTATGTTCTATCCTTCTTGCCATACGAATATCAGGATATCCCTGATGGAAAACCAATTTAAACGGTCCGAGCCTTTGACTCGTATGGTGCTTGCCCGCATTATGTTGCCTTAGTCTCTTATAAACATCCAAAGTGCTCCCTATATAATATTTGCCGTTCCTTTCGCTTTGCAAAATATAAACATATGCCATACCGCTCCTCAATGGTTATGAGTCAGTCCCGACGTCCCGACTACCATAATTCAAATTCAGAAAACGTCGGGAGTCGGGACTCCGACCCCCGACGTTTTCAGTCGGGGCGTCGGAGCTGCTCTGACCGCCTGAGCTATAGGCCCGTATGAAGATCAATACTTTGAAATTCTTGAGAACATCTTAGTTCAAATGGCCCCAATGATTTATCCAAATTAAAAATTGTTTTTCAGCATATCATAAGAGATCGCGATTTGCAATCACTCCTCGATCTTAATCTTGGCTCTACCGAAGGGGAGAATCCCCTTATAAGCCAGATTGTAAGTACAAACGATCTCGACTTGCCCCGGGGAGTTAAAACTATTTCCCTTAAAACTGCGACTCAAAGAATCGTAGGGCGCCAGAATATATTCCTCACGGCTCGTCCGACTGGCCTGGGAAGGCTTGGTCCCCCACTCTTCGCCATTAATCGTGAAAAAGAGTGTTTTTTCTCCCAGATTCTTAATTTTTAAATTCTGGTTGGTTTTATTCTTAACGATGACTTCAAATTCGATCCGTTCCCTTACTTTAAAAGTGTCCTTTATCGGTTTTAAGATCACGGCAAAAGGAAAGTATTCCTGCTGATGGATCGAAAGGGGACTCAGCGCTCTGCTGACAGCTTCATCCAAATCATAGTGGTGCAATCTTCGATAACGATGAATAAAAAGGGAAGCTCTAACAGCTATGATGGGAAATTTATAATGCTTGGCTTCAAAACCCAACCGCGAGGGAAGGTTATCCTGAAGAGGACCGATTTCAATGAAAAACTCATAAGGCCGGTTGTCCCGATGGATTCTAAGATCTCGGTATTGATAAGAAATCTGATAAACCCCATCCCCTGGGTCAACCGTCAAGGCTTTTTCATTAAACTCTGAGAGCTCCAGATATTGGGGACTGGTTTGCAGAATCTCATCGTAGATCGCGACAATAACTTTTTGGCAAATGTCCTGAGTTTTTTTATCCCAAAAATCTTGCGCCTGACAAAACTGCGAAACAAGCACTCCTCCAAGAACCAGCGCCAAAACCTTCTTCATGATTCCGACTCGATTAAACAATACTCTCACCCTCTTTGGCCGCCATATCCAGGAAGGTTTTTATCCGTCTAGATCGGGTGGGGTGGCGTAATTTGCGCAAGGCCTTTGACTCGATCTGTCGGACCCTTTCCCGGGTGACTTTAAACTCGCTACCTACCTCTTCTAAGGTGCGGCTGGAGCCATCATGAATGCCAAATCTCATCTCCAGAATCTTTCGTTCTCGTTCGTCCAAGGTTTGCAAAACAGCCTGAATCTCCTCTTTCAACATTGAATGAAGGGTGGCGTTAGCCGGAGAGACCGCCTTCTTATCCTCGATGAAATCGCCGAAGTGAGTGTCCCCCTCGTCTCCAATAGGAGTCTGCAACGAAATCGGAATCTGTGAGATCTTTAAGATTTCCTTGACCTTCCCTATGGGCAGACGCATCTGCTTGGCAATCTCCTGCGCGGCTGGTTCTCGGCCATATTCCTGGACAAACAAACGAGAAACCCGGATGATCTTATTGATGGTCTCCGTCATGTGAACAGGAATCCGGATGGTCCGGGCCTGGTCCGCAATCGAACGAGTAATCGCCTGCCGAATCCACCAAGTGGCATAGGTGGAAAATTTGTACCCTCTTTTATACTCGAATTTCTCAACAGCCCGAATAAGCCCCATATTCCCTTCCTGGATGAGATCCAAAAAGGAAAGCCCCCGGTTAATGTATTTCTTAGCGATACTCACGACGAGCCGCAGATTGGCCTCAACGAGAAGCTTCTTTGCCTTATTGAATTTCGCCTGCCGAAATTTAATAATCCGCAACTGATCTTTGACTTCAGGTAAGGGCTGACTCAGTTCTTTTAAAAGCTCTTTTTTCTGTCGCTTCAATTCTGCGACATTGGATTTCCTTTTGTTCTTCGAAATCTTATCAATCCGATCAATTTCCTCGACCATATGGCTGATTTTTTTCACCGTCTCTTCATTGATGGTGGAGGTGATTTTAAACTCAGACATGATGATCGCCGCCTGATTCGACCCGACACGGGAATGCCGCAATTTGTGCATAATCCTTTTCAGTTCCCTGATCAATTTGGGCCGGCGTTCCAATTCATCCTTGATCACATCTTCGACATTGACTTCGCCCTTGAGGACCTTGTTAATAGTGTACAGAACTTCCTTACGGGCAAAAGCAGTTTTAAAAAGAGCTTCTGCGAATTTATTCTCTGTCTCCTCAATCTTTTTGGCCAAGCTGATCTCGTCTTCTCTGGACAAAAGAGGAATCGATCCCATCTGTTTTAAATACATCTTAACCGGATCGTCCAGCGGAATAAATTTATCCGCATAGATATTTTCCTCCTTAGGGGGCTCTTCCCGAAGTCGCTCCACTTCTTGTTGGGTTTCGGGAGATTCTTCCTGCGAAACCCCCGCAAAATCCAGTTGATCCGAGGGGGATTCCACAATCTTAATATCCTTACCATCCAGAATATCAAAAACTTGATCGATATCTTCCGAGGAATCGATGGTATCGGAGAGCGTGGTATTTACCTCATCATAGGTCAGAAAACCTTTCCTCTTGCCCATGGAAATCAACTTGTCAATGTCATGTTTAAGCTCTTTATTTTTCATGAGGACCTCTTGAGTAATTGGTTAAATTTTTCTTTGAGCGTATCCACGTGGCTATAATCTTTCGAGGATTCGGCCAACTCAATCTGGAAACGGAGATTCCGCCGTTCTAGCTTAAAATAATCTTCTTCAAGACGCTTCAGGCAGTCCTGATGAACTTTGGTTTTGTCTGTTATGGCAACTTCATCCATAGCCATCAAACTAGACAAGCGCTGAAGGACTGCGGTATCCTCAAAACAATTCATCAGATATTGGATGTTCACCTCTTGTCCTTGTTCAAACAACTCGAAAATTTTTGAGATGATTACACGAATCTGCTGATCCTGAAAATATTCCAAACTCACTTGAGCCTTGGTTACAGGGATGAAATCTTTCTCTTCCAGAAGGAGTCTTAAAATATGGCCCTCGGCTTTTTTAAAGCCATCTTTAACGACGCTGGTTTTCCCCAACGGCCGCAAAGAGGACGCAGGTGTTTTAAGCGTGATCTTTTTGAGCTCAATCGTCAAAGCCTCCTCTGGTAGGGAGAGCTCATTCGCCAACTGCTTTAGGTAACCGTAACGCATAACGGCATTATCAAATTTATTGATCGTGTGCAACATCTCTGCAGATATCTTGGCCCGCTCCTCAATGGTCTTATCCGGGTATCGTGCCTTGAGAAGCCGCAATTTAAAATCGAAAAGGGAGTGGGTTTGATCAAGCTTTTCTTGAAATGCCCGAATGCCGAATTTCCGTACAAATGAGTCGGGATCCTCCCCGGAAGGGAGGGTGGCAACCTTGACGTTCATTCCCTCCTCAATAAGGACATCGAGGCTTCGTATCGTGGCTGATTCCCCCGCTTCATCGGCATCAAAAAGCATAATAACATTCTGAGTATATCGATGCATAAGGCGGATCTGTTCGACTGTCAACGCGGTTCCCAGGGAAGCGATTAAATTTTCCACTCCGGCTTGAAAGGGAGTAATAAAATCTAAATAGCCTTCGACAACAATAGCAGCATCATGACGGATGATGGCGTCTTTAGAAAGATGTAATCCGTATAAATGATTTCCTTTCCGGTACACAGGTGTCTCCGGCGAGTTAATGTACTTGGCTGACCCCTCGTCTAATAGGGAACGGGCCCCAAATCCCAAGCCATGGCCCCTGGCATCATAAATCGGAAACATGATTCTTTTTCTAAACCGATCATAAAATCCATCACGGCTTTCTTTAGCCACAATTAAACCCGCTTTCTCCATGATACCTAAACTTACATCTTTATTTCTTAAAAAAGATATTAAACCTTGCCAGTCATTGGGCGCAAATCCAATATGAAACTTTTGTACCGCGGCAAGGCTGAAACCCCGCGTTTTCAAGTATTCCCGCGCTTCTTTGGCCCAAGGATCTTTCTCTGAAAGCAAGGTCTGCTGAAAAAATTTTACCGCCCATTCATTTGCCTTATAAATGTCTTCTTTCAAATGCATGGTTTTCAAAGATGAGCTGTCTGCCTCAGGGATAACGACTCCCGCCTTTTGGGCCAATACCCGGATAGCCTCAGGAAAATCTAAATGCTCTTGACTCATGACAAAACTAATCGCGTTTCCTCCTGCCCCACATCCAAAACAATGAAAGATCTGCTTATCGGGATTCACGACAAACGAAGGTGTCTTTTCATCGTGAAAAGGACACAGGGCCTTAAAATTCCTTCCTGCCCGCTTTAAAGGAATATACGAGGAGATCACCTCTCCTATATCCGATCTCTCTAACACCTGAGCAATAATCTCTTGTGGAATTAATCCCATTTTTTAAAAACAAGGTTTGCCAGAATTCACTTTAGGGGTTTATTGTGCCGGAGAATGAGCGGAGCCAGATTCCTTTTTTTCAACCTCCAAGTTGAATCCGGCAGGGTTTAATTTCTCCGTGGGAAAAAATTTACTGACGATCCCATCGTAAGTAGCTTTATAAATTTTCGGGGAAACCGCAATGAGATAGGGATTGAAAAACGATTTTCCCGCATGGCTTCTCCAATACCCTAAGTTCGAGATCATTAAAAAAATTAAAACCATACTGCCCACTAAAGCACTGCGCAGAATTGACAAAAGAAGCCCGCCCCACTGATCTACCAAAGAGAGGGCTTCTATTTTAAAAATGAGCAAGATGCCATCCCGAATAAACTTAAAGATTAAAGTCACAACAGCCCAGAGCAATCCAAAGGACAGGAACCCGGCATTATTTTCTGACAAACCTGTATGATCTTTAAAGAAATCAGCGACTTGCGTGTAATAATGAAAAGTAATGAAAATAGCAAAAACGACCCCTATAAGCTTGAATAATTCGCTGATAAAACCATTTTTAATCCCAATATATATTATCCGCACACCAAAAAGAACAATCATAATATCAACCCAGTTGATTTTAGTCACGAAGTCACCTAAAGCTTCCATGATCTCTCCCATTTTTCAGATAGTACAAGTAAGATAATGTAGGAATTCAAGTATAGCATAGCGCCTTTGAAAGTGTCAAGAAACCGCTTTCCTTATAACATTTAGTTTAATTAAATCTAACTAATTGAAAATAATAATCATACAAAATCGAGCATTCTAAAAGACCGAACTCAACTTGACAATCCTTGATGAAGGTGTTATCTTTCAAACCATGGTCGAATCCCACTCCCAAGAAAATCTCCAATCTGAACTAACACAGGCACAAGAGGAACTTCAGCAGGCTCATAAAGAGCTATCGATCCTTTACAACGTCAGCATTGCCATGCGCACAACCCTGGAGTTAAATCATATCCTACATATCATCCTTACCGGGGTCACGTCTCATGCAGGCCTGGGATTTAACCGGGCTATTTTGTTTCTTGTTAATAAAAAAGAGCGGGTGTTGGAGGCGAAGATGGCGATTGGGCCAGATTCTGGAGAACATGCCGACAAAATATGGAAGTATATTAAAGAAGCGAATCCTGATCTTGATGATCTCATTGCTACTGATAAGATTTCGGAAGAGGCCTCTCGCAAATCCAACTTTTATAAATCGGTGCAGGGATTTAAAGTGCCTCTCAATCCCAATGACCGAACCCTTTTGTCAATGGCCTATTATAAGGGCCAATCCGTGCACGTTCGCCGAGACACGATTTCTCAATATCCCAACGATCCCGTTTTAAAGATCTTTCCCACCAACGAACTCATCCTTATGCCATTAAAAGCCAAGGATCAAGTTAACGGGCTTATTGTGGCTGATAATCTTTATACCCAAAAACCCATAACCGACGAGGATTTAAAAATCTTCACGATGTTGGCCAATCAGGCCGGGTTAGCGATCGAAAACTCACAGTTGTATGAGATGGTTGTTCATAAAAGCCATACTGACTCTTTGACCAATCTGTGGAATCATGGATTCTTTCAATATACCCTCAATTCGGAAATTCAAAAGGCCAAAGAGCAAAATTACCCTCTTTGTCTCGTTATGATTGATATCGATAATTTTAAAAAATTCAATGATACCTATGGGCATCAAAACGGAGACATGGTCTTAACCGAATTAGCCCATATCCTTAAAGAATCTGCCCGCGAGAACGATTATATCTGCCGTTATGGGGGGGAGGAATTTTCTGTCATTTTACCGCAGACCTCAAAAGAGCAAGCCTTGGTGATTGCCGAAAGGATGAGGGAAAGAATTGTTCATCATGAATTGTTGAGATTTTCTGCCTTTCAAAATCTCACGGTAACGGTGAGCCTGGGCCTTGCCTGTTTTCCCACTGACGCCCAGCATAAAGAGGACCTTATCGCCAAGACTGATAAAGCGATGTATATCGCCAAATTTGGCGGGAAAAACCGAACATACGCTTATTCCCATGAAGAATCCCAACAATCTTAAGCTACTTTAAACTCCCGTCAATAAAAGTCCGAGTTTAAACAAAAACCCTTGCGCAATACAAATTAAACAGTTTCTACTTCGAGTTCCTGAGCAAGAGCCTTTTTCTCATCAACGAACTTAACAGAGACGATCTTAGAAACTCCGCTTTCCTGCATGGTGATACCGTACATCACATCCGCCTGGGCAATCGTCTTTTTGTTATGAGTGATAATAATGAATTGAGTGGTTTTCGCGAAATCTTTCAAAAGATATCCAAAGCGCCCAACGTTAGACTCATCTAAAGAAGCATCGATTTCGTCTAAAACGCAAAAAGGACTCGGATGGACTTTTAGAACGCCAAAAATTAGAGCAATAGCGGTTAAGGTCTTCTCTCCTCCGGAAAGAAGACCAATATTTTGCAATTTTTTGCCCGGTGGGCGGGCAATGATTTCAATTCCCGACTCCAATTCATTCTCAGGATCCAATAGGACCAACTGGGATTCCCCCCCGCCAAACAACAGCCGAAAATAACTTCTAAACTCCTCATTGACCTTTGTGAATGTCTCCATAAACATCTCTTTGGCTGTGCGGTTAATCTTGCCTATGGTTTGATGCAAAGATTCTTTGGCTGTCAGAAGATCACTCTGCTGTTTTGTAAGAAATTGAAACCGTTCTTTAAGCTGATCAAATTCCTCTATGGCAACCAAATTGACAGCCCCGTATGACTCGCATTTTTTCTTTAGGCGGTCGATCTCAACAGGCAACTCTTCCTTATGAACCAAAAAACTCTGCCCTTCTTCTTCCTGGCCTAAAGACAAGGCCCCACCGGAAAGCCCTTCCCAATCAACTTTATAAACTTGCCACAATCTATCCTTGATCGTTTTTTGGCCAAAGGCAATTTCTTGGATTTTCATCTCGTATTGGTGAAGAGAATTCTTAAAATCCTCCCCTTCCTTTTCCAAAGAACGGATCTGGCTTTGAAGGCTGTTGATCCGTTGGGAGAGATCATTTTTTTTCTTTTCATAATCTTGGTGAATCTCTTTAAGCGATTCTTTCTGGGATTTTAAGATTTCAATCTGCCTGGTCATTTCAGCAACTTCTTCATCAATTCTCTGCTTTTTACAAGTCATCTGGTGATTTTCATCTTCAAGTCTTTTGATCTCTTTGAGATCACCCCCTAAGGCATCGGAAAGAATTTTGTGATGTTCGATATGTGTCTTTTCCTTTTCCTTGCAGAATTTGATCTCGGCTTCCAGTTGGGCAATGAAGATTGTCGTCTCCTCTCTGATTTTAGATTGAACAGATACATCCCTTTGCCTTTGGTGTATTTGTTCTTGGCAAGACTGCATCTCGTTGGTTATGGCATCCAGTTTTTGGCTAATTTCATTTTCTTTGGCATTCAATCTACCTAAAAATTCTCGAAGTTCTCCTATCTCGGCCAAAATCACCTGAAGTTCCATCGAGATTTTGCTGGAATTCTCCCAAAGATCGTTCTTTTGAACCTCTAGCATGGACATTTTTTTCTCTTCCAAATGCACAGCTTGAGTGAGGCCTTCAAACTCATTTTCTTTTTCCGACATCACAAGAATCAAATCTTGGCTCTGGGCTTTTAGAGATTCTAAATGCCGGTCAAGGTCATTGATCTTAGGACTGAAATCCTCGGGGTTCGATTCAATAAATTTCAGCTCACAAAGAACCTTATAAAACTGGCCGTCAGCTACGACATCCTTGACTTTTCCAATGATGCCTCGTTGGCTAGGAGAAGGTACCAGACGACTTAAAAAATGGCCTTCAACCACAGGGTCGGGCATCTGCGGATATTGAAGCCCCAATTTCTCAATAAAGGCCTTTTGAGAAATAAGAAAGAGCCTGTTCTTCTCAGCTTCGTCTTCTTGCTGATTGAAACTCAGAAGGTTTCTTTTCATAATCTCCAACGACTGCTTTTGCTGCTCTCGATCGGTCTTAAAACCTTCAAGTTTCTTTAAGGTTGTGTTCAACTCTCCTTCTAAGTCGCGAACACGATGGTCGCTTTGCGCTTTTTCTTCGGTGATTTTGGTTGTTTCCCGATCAAGGTGGCCTTGTCTAGCAAGACAAGTTTGATGCTCCTTCATAACCGCGGTTAATTCATTCTTAAATTTGACCTGATGGGCTGTCAAAGACAAAAGCTTTTCTTCCTCACGCTGAATAGCTATTTGATCCTGTGCAACTGTATCAGTAATGCTCTTTAAATCTTCTTTGCCTTGGGCAAGTTTCTTCAGGTTAGCCTCGATTGTCTCATTAAGGTGTTCCAAAGTTTGTTTGATTTCCTCAACCTTTTGCTGCTTCTCGTAGGAACGGTCTTTCAATTGAAAATGCTGTTCTTTTAAATGAGCCTCTTCTTTGAGAAAATTCTCTAAGCGCTCTTGATGAAAATGGATTTGACGGCTGTTCATCTCAAGGCTGGTGTCCAGCTTGAGTCCCTCGGTGTGAAGGCTGTTAATCTTTTCTTCCGCTTCGTTTAAGTGATCGCCTTCATAGGCTACAACCGCTTTCAATTCTTCCATGTCCTGAGTTAGCTTGGACTCCCTGGACTTTACTTCCTCAATCAACTGCTGGATCTGATCTTTGTGGCGCTGGAATTCTTGAATCTGGTTTTGGGCTAGCCTGATTTCCAGATCTCTCAATTGATCAAATTCCTCTTTATAGCGACGGGCCTTAGTGGCTTGGCGTTCCAGGGAGGCGATTTGTCGTTTCACTTCCAAAATAATATCATTGAGCCGCAATAAATTGTCCTCTGTTTCCTTTAACTTATTGAGCGCCTCTTTCTTCCTACATTTGTACTTCGTAATCCCTGAGGCTTCATCTAAAAGGATCCGGCGGTCTTCCGGATAAGCACTCACCAGCAGATCCACTTGGCCTTGCTGAACCAAAGAGTAAGCCTCAGCACCGATCCCTGTGCCCATAAAAAGCTCCACAATATCCTTAAGTCGCACCCCTGTTCTATTAAGCAGATATTCACTTTCGCCGGAGCGAAACAATCTTCGGGTAATGGTGACCTCATTATAGTCAAGAGGCAGTATCTTCAATTCGTTGGAGAAAGTTAAGCTCACCTCGGAAAACCCTAAAGCGGGCTTTTTATCCGTTCCGTTAAAAATCACATCTTCCATGGCGATTGCCCGCAGATCTTTGACACCTTGCTCTCCTAAGACCCAGCGAATAGCATCAAAAATATTACTCTTGCCACACCCGTTCGGCCCGACAATCGCCGTGATGCCCTCTTCAAACTGCAAGGTGGTCTTATCCGCAAAAGATTTGAAACCGAATATCTCTAGTTTTCGAAGATACATTCTGGCTCTTTCATGCTTCATCCTCGTTGTTTTTGTTCTAACCAGGCGTCAATATTCTCTTTTTTAAACCGCCATTGCCCCACTGTCTTCATGGCCGGGATTTTCCCATTTTTGACCCAGCCGTAAATTGTTCTTTTTTTCACTTTCAAATAATTGGCAACTTCTTCCATGGTCATCAAATTTTCGTAGGTCATCAAGGATTCCGTTTTCGTCTGATAAAACGTATTTTGTGACGGTACTGTAGTATATTCCCAAATCAGTGTCAATCATTATTTCCACTTTTTTGACAAAAAATACACTCTTTATGCAGCATGATGAATCATTTGACATCAGTCTTTAAATGGAAGGGCTTAGAAAGAAGTGTGAGGCTTTAAGGAAGCCGGAGATCAGGATCCACATCTTGATTGTAGTCCACCCCGGAAAGACCAAATCCAAAGAGTTTTAGAAAATCCTCCCGGTACCCTTTCAAATCCGAGATCTGGTGGATGTTCTCGGTGGTGACATTTTGCCAAAGTTGATTCACCTGCGCCTGGACATCCTCGCGCATCTCCCAATCATCAATGCGGATCCGTCCTTCGGCATCCACCGGAATCTCTTTTCCCGTATAAAGCCGTGAAGAAAAAAGCCGATACATTTGTTGGATGCAATCTTCATCGATTCCTTTTTGCTTCATCACCTTTCGCAGCAAAACAAAATAAAGGGGAATAAAAGGAATCGCAGAGCTGGATTGGGTCACCAGGGCTTTATTGACCGAAATCAGCGCACGGCCGCCTTTCGATTTTAAACGCTCAGATAATCTTCGGGCCGTCCCTTCGAGATGATCTTTGGCCTTTCCAATAGTTCCTCCTCGATAGACCGGCGTTGTGATCTCCGGGCCAATATAAGAATAGGCTAAAGTGAATGCTCCCGGGGCCATGAGATCTTCCTTCTCCAAGGCCTCGATCCACATCTCCCAATCTTCCCCACCCATGACCGAAACGGTCTGCTCGATCTCATCGGGCGTTGCGGCAGGAAGGCTCACCTCAATCACTTGATTGGTATCAAAATCGATGGATTTGTTGGTGTATGAAGATCCTATCGGTTTCAAAACGGACTTGGCCACTTGTGCCGTGCGCGGATGGAGACGACGAGGAGACGCTAAACTATAAATGACCAAATCCAGTTTGCCCAAATCGCTTTTGACAGTCTGGACCACTTGATCTTTGGTCTCATCAGCGAAGGCATCAAGGTTAAAACTACGGGCATATAGACCCTCGGCGCCGGCTACTTTTTCAAAGGCAACAGCATTGTACCAGCCGGGGGTGGCGGTGCGCTTGTTTTCACATGGCTTTTCAAAAAATACACCAATCGTTTTGGCACGGCAGCCAAAAGCCGCGACAATTCTCGATGCCAACCCGTAACCAGTCGAAGCGCCAACGACTAAAACATTTTTCGGGCCCTTGGAAATGGTGGGTTGTTTTTTTACATAATCAATCTGCTGTTGGATATGCTGAGAGCAACCCACCGGGTGTGCCGTCGTACAGATGAATCCTCGGATCTTGGGTCGAACGATCATGTTGGAATCACAGCCGCTTTCTTGGGAACAATCACAATTCCCGATGTGGTCACGGCAAATCGTTTCTTATCCAATTCCAGATCATATCCGATCTCAGCATGGGGTGGAATGACCACCTCTTTATCGATAATGGCGTTTTTAATCTTGGCATGCGCGCCCACAAAGACGCCCTCCATCAAGACCGAATCCGAGATAAAAGCATTCTTATCTATGTAAATATTGGACGAGAGGACGGCGCGGATGACTTGAGCCCCTTTGATCACACAGCCTCCCGAAATCAACGAGTCCACAACCAATCCCGAGTTGACTTTTTCGCCCTCAAGGACGCTTAAGGTTCTTATCGGAGGATATTGTTCGTGATAGGTCCTGACCGGCCACTCCTTATCAAAGAGATTGAATTCCGGCTGAGGCCGTACCAGATCCATATTGGCCTGGTAATAGGCGTCTCTGGTTCCAATATCCCGCCAGTATTTAGGTCGGTTGTTTTCATCCACAAAGTTATACAGGTAAACTTTCCCCTCTCCCTGGATCATCTGCGGAATCACATTCTTTCCAAAGTCATGATCTGAGCCAATCTTTTGCGCATCGATTTCCAGGGCCTGAATCAAGGCATTCCGATTAAAAAGATAAATGCCCATGGAAGCAAAAATTTGGGAAGGATCTCCCGGAACCGTTTTAGGGTGTTCCGGCTTTTCCTGAAAACCGCACACTCGATTTTCATCGTCCACTTCAATGACCCCTAAGCTCGATGAGTTTTCTTTAGGCACTGGGAGACAGGCCACGGTCAAATCCGCATTCATTTTTTGATGAAAATCAATCATCTTTTTATAATCCATTTTATAGATATGATCACCAGAGAGAATCAGCACATATTCAGGGTCGTAATCATAAATCGCATTAAGGTTTTGATAAATGGCATCCGCTGTCCCTTTATACCAGTCGGAACCGATCCGCTGCTGCGGTGGGATGACATCAATGAATTCCCCCAGTTGACTGGAAACAACATCCCATCCCGCCAAAATGTGCTTTTGCAAAGAGAAAGACTTGTATTGAATGAGGACAAAGATTCGGCGCAACCCCGAGTTCACACAGTTGCTTAAAGTAAAATCAATGATCCTATAAATGCCACCGAAAGGAACCGCGGGTTTCGCTCGGTCACGCGTTAATGGATCCAACCGCTCACCCTTACCACCGGCTAAAATAAATGTTAAAGCCTCACGCATAGGAAGTCCTTATCCTCCAATAAAAATTTAAAATATTGACTCCATCATAAGTTTCCGATGTTTCCAAGGTTTCCAAAGTTACCGAGGTTACTTTATTCATCCGACATCTTTTAAGGTTACCTAAGGTTATCTGGAGGGGAACCTCACGTAACTTTAGGCAACCTCTAAAAAGGCAACCTTGGCAACATCGGCAACGTTGGAAACATGGGCAACCTTTAAAAATATTATCTTACGCCTGCCCCAATTATTTTTCAACGCCGATCTCTAATTTGCGCAGATTTTCTTTTAATTCTGAGTGATGGGGATCAATCGCTAAGCCTTTCCTATAGTGATCTTTGGCTTCTTGAGGCTGTTTTAAAGATTGGAAACAAAGCCCTAGCTTATTGTGAATATTGGCCTGATCCTTGCCTGTGGCCAGGGCCATTTCATAAACTTGCTGGGCGGATTTAAAGTCCCCCTGCTCATAAATGATATCTCCTATTTTTAAAAGGTCCACAACATCACTGGAATCCAAACGATGAGCCTGCCCCACCGCCTCCAAGGCCTCCTTGTACTCTTTCCTTTTAGCATAGGCCTTGGACAAATGGAAATACCCTTTTGGATTATTGGGTTCGAACTGGATGATCCTTTTATACTGTTTGACGGCGCCCTCCCAGTCCCCCAAATCGGAATACGCTAAAGCCAGATTGTAACGAACCTCCCTATTAAAGGGACTCAACATGGTGGCGATTCTAAAATTCTCAAAGGCTTTTTCGTATTCTTTTCTCTTTCCAAAAATCTTACCCATGATTTTATAAGGCTCAAGATAGGCAGGAGACATCTTCAGCGCCTCCTGGGCCTCGATCAAGGCTGCCTCGTCAAATCCCAAGACCTCAAGTGTATATGCCCGGCTCGTTTGTGGGAAAGGAGTGACGTTCCTGGCACCCAATCGTTTTAAATCCATCTTGGGAGGCTTCCATTGAGATAAATCTATCCGAAAACGCTCAATGATTTTTCTATTTTGCGGAATATCTTTTAGAAAAATCACTGCGTCATAATCGAAGTAAACCATAGCCCACCCTTCCTTCTTAAAGAAATACTTTAAAACATTCCCGGGGATCTCCGACTGAATAGAATTGAGGAGGGCTCCTGTTATATGGTATTGTTCGATGGCCTTATCAAGAAACTCCTTGTCTCCCTCCGCCCACATTTTTTTATACATTCTGAAGAAATCCGCGCCATACACTTCAGTCCTGCCATCTATGAAAACCTTAATCCGGGGAAAACAGCGCCCCAGAAGATAAGCCCCGGAATTAAAGTCGTTAAAAAAATTCCCCTGCGCTTGATGGTCGATCAGAAAATCCGCAGCCTTATTGGGGTACGTCCTTAAGGAGACCCCCCAGAATTCGGATTTACGCTCAAAGGTATCAAAATCGAAATAGCTACGATTTGCTGAGGCCAATCCATACTGAATCATCCAAAAGCAAAGAATGATCTTAAAGAGAATGGAGGTCATGTGCCGGAATTTTTCATGAGTAAATCGTAAAGGCACAATGTCTCTTAACCGGATATTCATCAGATTGGTGATACAAACCAAATAGGCGGCAAAAGCAAAAAAGACCAGGTTTCTTTTCGCCATCAAAGAGAAGGCCAGAAAGAACAACCAAAAGACAAAAACGCCGATATCGATCATACGGAAATTAAAAATAAAGCTCAAGGCCGAAAAGTAAATCAAAAGCTTATAATGAAGCGCATCGTCCAGCGCAAAGATTGTCTTGAGGCTAACCGGCCGCTGCAGCTCCTGGATATGCTCAAAAAATATTTTTGACTCGCTGGGAAGCTGAACCATGACTTTGATGGGATACCATGCGCCTTCAAAGGTCAGCGGATTAAAAAGACAAGCCAGGATGACTACCCCAAAGATCTGTTTAAGCCTTTTGTATTCCCCATCGGTGAGTCTCCCTACGTTATTCCATTCAAAGGGAAGCCTGATGTGGCGTTTTACAAACTCATCGAGAATTCCCCAAAGAATAATCAGCGGCCCTAAAAAAAAGAACCCATGAAAATTCGTCCATAAAACCTGAATCAAAAATAAGGCATACAGCGACCAACGCTTATCGAGATGACCGGACATAATATAGATGGTGAGTGTAAAAAAAAGCAGGCTGAAGATATCCGGACGGATGGTGAACCGCATCTGGTAAACCAAGACCACGATTAGCAAAAGAAATACACTCAAAATCTGACGTTCTCGGGAATATCCGATCAATAAAAGAAAACATAAAGTCACAGCCACAACCATGGCCTGCATCATCAATAACGCATCCGCTCCTCCGGCCTGATAGATCCAATAAACGAGAACCTGGAATACCCACTCATGATTGATCCAAGGCTTGCCTTGAATGCTGTAGGATAAGACATCGATACTCGGGACATACCCATTCTCAACAATGAATCGTCCCGTGGCGATATGAAGCCATAAATCAAGATCCTTGATTTCTAGATTGCTCTGGAAAACAGCCAAGCCCAAAAGAATTCCAATGACAACATATCCCATTCCATAACTTATCTTGCGCCAAAAAGACGTCTTCATAAAAACTCCCGTCATGATTCCTCGGCCTTTAGCATCTTACCCAATGGCCATTTCCACGGTCGACAAGCTGAGGATGTTTCGAGATATCCAAGTCTTGAGGCGCTCCAGCGGCTTTATACTCCATCGCCGCGGCCAGAAGCATTTGGGTATAGGGATGAAGTGGCCGGGCAAAGAGCTCCTGCGTGGGCGCCCATTCCACGATTTTTCCTTTGTACATGACCGCAATGCGGGCGGCTATTCTTTTGACCACCCGTAGATTATGGGAAATAAAAAGATAAGTCAAAGCAAACTTTTTTTGAAGCTCTAAAAGCAAATCCATCATCTGGCCTTGGATCAGGACATCCAAAGAAGAAACCGCCTCATCCAAAATGAGGAGTTTGGGATTTCCTGACAACGCCCTGGCCAGGGCGATCCTCTGGCGCTCCCCACCAGAGAACTCATGAGGAAGACGATGAAGAATATTGCTGGGGAGTTTAACCGCCGCCAAGAGGGCCTGGATGTCTTCTTTTTTCTGTTGATTCGTTTTCTCTCTAACAAAGAGCATCGACTCTCGGATGATCTCAAAAATCGTAAAACGGGGATCTAGGCTGCTGTAAGGGTCTTGAAAAACCATCTGCAGATTTTTCCTCAACGGCCACATTTCACTAGAAGAAAATTTTGTAATATCCCGGCCTGCAAATATAATCTGGCCATCATCGCTGGGAAGCAATCGTAAGACGAGACGCGCGAGGGTTGTTTTACCGCAACCCGACTCCCCCACAAGCCCCAGATTCTCCCCCTCGGCCAGGGATAAACTAACATCATCCACCGCAGAGAGAAACCCGTGGGTCTTTGCAAAAAATCCGTGCCGGATAGGAAAAGATTTCTTGATGTTTTTCAATTCCAGAAGCATAATGGATTAAGTCCCCAGCGCCTCCATCAACTCCCGTGTAAAAGCATGCTGGGGATTGTATAAAACCTCACGAGTCGGACCCGACTCCACGATCCTTCCCCCTAATAAAATTCCCACCTCATCCGCCAAGTGGCCAACCATCCCCAAATCATGGGTGATCAAAAGCAAAGAGATCTTAAGCCGCTCTTTTAATTGTTGAAACAACTCCATAATGTGGGCTTGCAAAGTCACATCCAAATTGCTGGTGGGTTCATCCGCGATAAGGAGGGATGGCCCCGCCGCAATGGCCTGCGCGATCATGGCCCGCTGACGCAAACCCCCACTTAACTGATGAGGATAGCTATGGGCGATTCTTTTAGGCTCTCTAATGCCGACCATCTCTATGAGTTGATGGATTCTGTTTTCAGCAGCCCGAGAGGGCAAAGGGATATGCGCCTTTAAGACCTCGCCGATCTGAAATCCAATCGAAAAAACCGGATTGAAGGCATTCAGGGGTTCCTGAAAGACGATGCCGATCTCTTTACCGCGCAATTGGCGCATGCGCTCGGGCTCCTGCTCCAATAGATTCTCGTTTTTGAAAAGGATTTTTCCCTTTTCAACGGAAAATGCCTCTGATAAAAGCCGCATCACGCTAAGGGCCACGGTGGTTTTCCCGCTTCCGGACAAACCCACCAAAGCCACGATCTGAAGCGGCATAACCGTCAAGTCAAATCCTTCCAGAAGGATTCTTTTCTGAGACTCCTCTTGAATGCTAATGGTCAGATCACGGATCGAAAGCAAAGGTTCGGACATTTGCGGATATTAGAGCTTCCCTTCCTTAAACATGGGATCCAAAGCGTCGCGCAAGGCATCTCCCATCACATTAAAACACATGACCGTTAAGAAAATAAAAAAACCCGGGAGAAGAATCCAAGGCGCAAACTGGATATGGAGAATGCCCATGGCCTCGGAGAGTAAATTCCCCCAGCTGGCATACGGGTCCTGAATCCCCAATCCCAACAAACTTAAAGCCGACTCCCCTAAAATATATCCCGGTATGGAAAGCATAATGGCGATCATCGAATAGGAGAGCGTATGCGGCAGGATATGTTTGATAATAATCGCCCCATCGGAGAGGCCCAAGGCCTTGGCCGCCCAAACATACTCGCGCTCTTTTAAAGAAATGCTCATCCCCCTGATGATCCTCGCCAAAGAGGCCCAGCCAATAAAAGAAAAGATGACAACGATCAGCATATAGATCTGAAGCGAGCTCAAATTTTCCGGAAAGGCCGCCCGCAAGGCCAGCATCAGATAAAATCCGGGAACAATCATAACCATTTCACAAAGCCGCATCAAGAGATTATCGATGGTCCCTCCATAATAACCCGCAACCCCTCCCACCAAAAGCCCAATCGAAAAAGAAATAAAGACCGCAACCAACCCAATGGACAAAGAAACCCTCGACCCATAGAGGATCCTGGAGAAAAGATCCCTTCCCCGGGAATCCGCGCCCCACAGATGAATCCGGCCTTCGGGCCCCACACCGAAAAGATGAAAACGGCTTAAGGATATCCCCAGAAATTTGTATTCGTCGCCCTTAATAAAAAATCTCAAAGGATATTTCTGAGCTTTATCCACCTGATAGACCCTCCGGTGAAACTCATCAAAGGTGAATCGATAGCCGTACACAAAGAGCCCCCATTGACCGTCCTCATCCACCAGATGGATTTGCATCGGAGGGCAATACGAATAACCGCGGTCCTCATTTCTAAAAGAATAGGGGGACAAAAAATCAGCGAAGATCGCGGCCGCATAAAGCCCGATGAGAGTCATCCCACAGAGCGCGGCCATCCGATTTCTTTTGACCTTTCTTAACGCCAGGCTAAACGGACTGAGAGATTTCTCTTGTGTTTTAATCATAACGAATCCGAGGGTCTACCCACGCCAAAAGAATATCCGCCAAAAGGTTTCCTAAGATCAACAGGATCGCGCCCATCATCATGCTCGACATGACGAGATACACATCCTTGGCCCTGACTGCGGTCAACATCAAAGATCCCAGCCCCGGCCAGTTCGTGATGATTTCAATAAGCGCGGCGCCGCTGAGCAATCCCGAAAATTCGTAGCCCAGAATTGTCACCAAAGGATTGATGGCATTCCTCAGCGCGTGGCGGTAAATCACCTGACCTTCGGGAAGTCCTTTGGCGCGGGCGGTCAAGACGTATTGCTTGCCCAGTTCTTCCAACATGTTGCCCCGCATGATCCTTTGCAGACTCGCCATAGAGCCAATCGAAATGGCCAAGGTTGGGATGGCCAAATGTTTCAAGAGATCCCAAAACCTGCCGATCGGCGTTAAATCGTCGAAGTTCGCACTATGCATCCCACCCAGTGGTAAAAACTGTACCTGGGCCGCGGTATACAAAAAAAGGATCGCCAAGAAAAAGCTGGGTGTCGATAACCCCGCATACGAAAGCAGGGCTAATACCCGGTCTCCAAGACGGTTGCGGCGCAAGGCCGCCCATATCCCCAGAGGAATGGCCACCGTCCAGGTCAACAGGAGACTGGCCAACGACAAGATAAAGGTATTCCACAGCCGACCCCCCAGGACATCCCGCACAGGCACGTTGTAGAAAAACGAATGGCCAAAATCCAGCCGCAAGAGGTTTTGAAGCCAATACCAGTATTGCTTGCCCAGCGGCTGATCCAGATGGTAGAGTCTTTCGTAGCGGGCGATGGTTTCGGAGGAGATCTGCGGGTCCATCCGGAGGGTATCGAAAAAATTCCCCGGGGTAATCTGAATCAAAAGAAAGGTCAGAAAAGACATCGCCAAAAGCGAGGGGATGGATACGAGAATCCGTCGTAAGATATAATAAAACATTTGTACTTTTATTCCGCCATTCGCACGGCGTAGCCTTCATCGATGAGCTGTTGATTAAGATACACAGCGTCTTTAAGGATTTCCTGCGGATCCGAAACGCCTTTCCTATATAAAACATCCACCATAAAGCGGCCATGGCTGTCGACCCGGGATTTGTGCGATTTGATGATAATCGTGGAGCCGACCGGCAAAAGCCCCTGGACAAACTTTTTGGCCCGCTCCCCCTCCGGCGTCCCCAGCTCCGGGGTGTCTAGCCCGCGCAGGCGCAGCTTGTCGTGCACTTTGATCCGAAAGCCGACCTCAATGACGACCAAAAGCGTGTCCCCGTCGATAACGCGGTCGATGGTGGCCTCATAAGTGTAGGAGGGCTTGTCGGTCACGATCACTTTTTTCAAGTCCTCCTTTAAGACCGGCCAGCTGACAACGAAGCCGCAGTCCATCAACACATAACCCTCCTCTAATTTGTAGCTTAAAGTCGATTTGGCAAACGTGTGGAGCTTGAGCTCCGCCGGACGCTTTAAGGGAGGAAGTTTCAACGATGATTTTGGAGGCGGCCCCTTGCGGATTTTCTGAACAAGCTGCCGGAGTTCAATGGTATTAAGATTTTCTTTGAGGACACGTTGTTCAAGACGCTTACGCACCCTCTCATCCTTGACCGGCAACAGCTCCACATAATCAGACCAATCCAATTCTACCGATGTCGGTAGAATTGGATTGAGCAGATAAAACTGCCGCATTTTCCACAGAGCGTTTCCGGAAAAACCCGGGCCGTATTTCTTGGTCATGACCTTTGAAACTCGATGGATGAGCGCTGATCCATGCGCGGCGCGCATCTGTCCATTTGCTCTTCCTCGACAAGGCGGCGCCCTGTCTCCCAGCCAAATTGAACCTGCATATTCCGGGCTTTGATATAAAGGCGGGAAATATCGTCAATGAGTTTATGAAATCGGTCTAAGGCGGGAGTGTTCGGCATTTTGATCTCTTGGGGGTTTGGTCTCAACAAAAGAAAGTTTCTCTTTCAAAAGAATGGCCTTGATGAGTTGGGTGTCGTACTCGTTTATTTGGCAGCCCCATGTATGGATGAACACTTTTTTTGCCGTAACGTTTTGTATTGTAGAGGATTGCATAATTTTAAATTGCCTTGATGAGGTTTACATAAAACTGTCTAAACCGATGAATGTATACGACGCTGAATTTCTCTAACCTCTTATGCTTTAGACGGTTGATTGATTTTTGTCTATTTTGAAAATTCTTCAATTGTTATCCGATTCTTCCATTTCATCATGGACTCAATGTCTAAAACTGTAAAAATCGGATAGTTCCTGTAATCGCGCTTCGGTTTGATCCAGCCTTTCCTTATCCAGTAGTATAACGTCTCACGGTGAACTCCAAGAACTTTTGCCGTCTGTGTCATATTGTATCGTTTTGCCGATCTCTTGGCTGCCTTCCGAAAAACTTTTTTATCGCATTTTTCAATCTGATTGTCTGTTGTCTGATCTTTTTCTTCTCTTTCCTTTAATATCCTGTCCACGCGTTTTCTGGTTGCTTCATTAAGGATATCCATAACCATCCAAAATCTCTGATGCGGTTCGCTGCCGGCAGGGTAAACATTTTGTTTCATCAAGATATCCAAATTCCGCAAATTTCAGGGACGAAATTCCGGGAAATTCCGCGAACAAATCTATCACTATTCATGTTCAATTCAAAATTTTACTCTCCAACGGCAATTTTTTCCCGTTCATTAACAAGAAAAAGATGATAACCACAGGCGTGCGCGATATTGATGAAGTTTTTGATCTTCATGTCCTCTTGTTCGCCGGATTTTATTTTTTGAATAACAGTCGGCGATAAGCCGACCTCTTTGGCCAATTCCCGCACAGATTTACCGTCATTCTCCATCAAGGCCAGAATGAGCTCAGACAACACAAAATTCTTGTAATCCTTGTCAAAATGCTCTTTGATTTCAGGAATCGGCCATCCATTTATCAAATGTAGTTTTCAATTTTTTATTCATAATAATTACTTGAGTTTGGCAAATTTTCGAATTTGTCGTCGGAAAAGTCTCTCGGATCGCAAAAACAGGTTTTCGATACCACAAAATTGCTTTCTCGACGAGAACTACCTGAAAATACGGCCCAAAAGCCCGAAAAAGTGCCAAACTCAAGTAATTACCCACTTAGTTCCGCAAAGAAACGAAGGTTTATTATGCTGGGTGTAATTGATAATGAACTTTTTCTTTTTTTTCCAAAGCGCAAATCACATCAAAGAGGTTTGAAGCCGTTGGATTGCCGTTCTCGCTAAACATTCGCATCAAACTTTTAGGATCTTTTTTTGTCAATCTAGCCAGTTCTTCAAAACCTATAATCGCGTTAATATAATCCCTCAGAAGTGCCTTACCTGTTTTAAGATCTCCGGCAAGCATGCATTCAATACTTTCCCGAAGCATCCCTTCTCGGAATTCACGGTCACGTAAAGCACGTGCCTGTACGGTTTCTTTAAAATCTCGTGTAATAGCCATAGCTATGATCCTTTTTTGCGTTGTTTATATTCTTCCCAAAGTTCAAATGCTTTATCGATATCTTTCTGCTGTCGTTGTTTTGTTCCACCGCCCAAAAGAATAATCAATGTATCTCCATCTCTTCCAACGTACACCCGATATCCGGGACCCCAGTCAATTCGGATTTCCTGAAAAGCACCCTTGATGGGCTTGAGGCTTGATGTGTTTCCTTCTGCGACTCGAGTCAAATACGTATTTACTTTGTTTGCCGCCTGTGCATCCAAACTATTAAACCAATCGGCAAACGGACTATTTCCTTCTTCTGTAATGTATTCTTCTGTCCTAATCATAAGGTAACATATATGTTACTAATTAGCAAGTTTTATTTAATATTTGATCAAATCGTTATTGTAAAATTTCTCATAACTGTCTACCGCAGAGTGCGTTAGCAATTTTTTCCATTGTCATCCTATAACGCAGCCATCTGCCAGCCCCAAGTCTGGATGAAAATTTTTTTCTTAACCTGTTCCATTTTAAGCCTTATGATTTTTGGTTTAAGTGTCTAAAACTGTACGAACCGATGAATGTATACGACGGTAAAATTTGGTTAACTCTTTACCCGTCATAAAGTTGCATTAATTTTTATTTACTTTGAAACCGCCGAAAATTTTATCGTATTTCTCCATTCAATCATGGACTCAATGTCTAAAACTGTAAAAACCGGATAGTTCCTGTAATCGCGTTTCGGTTTGATCCAGCCCTTCTTTATCCAGTAATACAAAGTCTGTCAATGAATTCCTAAAATTTGCGCGGCTTGCGTTAGATTGTATCGTTTCCTTGATCTTTTAACAGCTTTGCGAATAATTTTCTTATCGCGTGCTTCTATTTGGCTTTCGATTACTTGCTGCTTCCGTTCCTTTTCTTCCAATAACTGCGCTAATCGTTTGCTATCCGCTTCGTACAAAATTTCCAGAACCTGCTGAACCCGAAAGTATTCCTCGCTTCCTTCAGGGCAAACCGCGATTACTTTGCCTTGTTTGTTATGAAAAACTAAATCTTTTTTTGAGATCGTTCATAGATATCCTTTCGTTCTTTAACATGAGCTTGCGATTTTGCTGAAATTCTTATATCAACCATTATTTACCTCTTGCCGGATAGAAATGAAATTAGTCCGTTGAAATACCGGGACATCATACTTATTGCTCTCGGATGCCCCGCTCAATACGTATTGTGTCCCACTATTTCCCGACAATCTCGCTCTTGGGAACATTAATACCCATCTAATCTGGCAGAAACGGTGTGTAGATCTGAACGGGCGAATCCTTGAGCTGCTCAATCAGTTCCGGGCTAGGCGTTCCACATACTTCTCCAGACCCAGAGCACGTCTGAAGAATCGCGGCCATTGTGTCCCCCATATTCTTGAAATGATCCAAGAGGGACTGCGAGTCGCGGTACCGCTCAAAGACAAGACACTCGGTGTTATCGCTATTGAGGTACCTCTCGTACTGCAAAGTCCCGGTGTCTTTCGTGCGCACCAATTCCGCGCATTTCGTGGAGAGACGCTTAAACTCATCAAGCTTGCCATCATGGATTTTGAGTCTAGCCGCACATTGAAGTTCGCTCATTGCTTTTACCTCCGACTGTTTTTTCACACCCAATAAAAGTAGATTTATTTTTTATTGATCGGGAATTTCGGGCTCGATGAGCTTGGCAAGTTGCTCCAGCGACTCTTGCCAGCCGAGATAGCAGGCTTCCGGAGGAATCGCCGCGGGGATCCCTTCCTGCACGATATTCACCTCCGTACCAACCATGACTTTGGTGAACGTGTAGGTGGTCCGAATTTCCCCGGGCAGATTGGGATCGTCGAATGCGTCGGTTGCGATGATGCGCTCACCGGGCTTCAGCTCGAGGTACTTGCCGCCGAAGGCCTGGGTTTTGCCGGTGGAGAAGTTCGTGAAAGACATCTTGAAGGTGCCGCCGACTTTGGCGTCGATGTGGTGCACCGTGCAGGTGTAGCCGTACGGCGAAAGCCACTTACAATTCGCCGCCGGGTCGAGCACCGCCTTATAGATGCGCTCCGGCGGCGCCTTGAGCACCCGGTGGAACCGGACGGTGCCTGTGGCTGCCGTCTTTTTGGCGTTCGTTTCTGCTGTTTTGGTTGTCATAGCCGACCTCCTTTTTTATTTTACCCTTTTCAAGATGACATGCAACGCATCCGCACCCGAGATATGTTCCGAACAAGCAAACCCAAGCTCCGGTAAGGAGATTCACACTTTACTCATGGCTTTTGCTCCAGCAACTCTTTCAAAGTCCTCAGGTCCTTCTCGACTGCCGCTTTGTCCTCGGCGAACTTCTCATCGGACATCCCGGGTTGCCGGATCAGCGTGAAGGTGAACTCACTACCGTGCCCATTTGGAACGACCCGCATCGGGTTATGAATGGTGACAACCTGACTCCAATCGAACGTCGTGATCCATGACCCCAAAGTGATTTTTTTCGGCGAATCTGACCTTGACCTTTCCGAACGGGGCATCGGCGACCCACTCGTCACCCTCCTGCTTGATTTCTGAGCGCGCGAGACCCGCCGCCCAGCGTGGAAGGTTTCTCGGGTCGGAGACGAACTCATAGACATCGGCCGGTCGGCGGTCGATGAAGACGCTGATATGTTGAACATCGTGCATAGGACCACTTTCATTTCGCGCGCAGGCACCCGCGCCAAGAATGGATATGATTACTGCCATCATGATGCCTAATCGCACCACTTATAGAAGTTCTCGTTTATCTTTAACTCTCACCATGATAGCCATTTATCGCCTTTAACAGCCTCAAAATCGTCGTACGGTACTTGCACCATCGGTCAGCCGTAGGTTTCTACAAAAACTTGTCGAGTAGAACTCATCGTTATTACTCCTTCCCTGTTAACTGAAGTTTCATCA
>CAZUJQ010000028.1:0-24382 GCA_964620805.1 uncultured Planctomycetales bacterium
AATCAATTGTAAAATTTAAACTCGTACCGTGAAAATTTTGCCAAACTCAAGATTAAATATTTCAAGACTCGAGGATACCGTTTTTATACCATTCCCGAATTGTTAAAGGAACCGAATCTCAATTAGGTGGTTAGAGAAATGGATGCTCTTATCAACTCCGCTTCCCAAGGGACACTTTCGCTTCCTCAGGCAGCGGAGTTCCTCTTAAGAAAGATTGATTCTCTTAGAGAAGAACCTTCTCCCCTTTTCGATTCTCCGCAGGTTTTTCGGATTGAAGTGGGTGTCGAGTTCTGGAACATTCTGCGCTGGCTGGCCGCTCAGGAAAGCGAAACGCGTGTGTTCTGGGCCAACCGCGAAGGCGGTTTCCAGACGGCCGGGGTGGGGATCGCGGACCGCATTCTGCTTCCGCATCCGGCGTACGATGAGTTGTTTCAGTATCTTCGCCGGCGTTTGTCCCCCCGTCAGAAGAATGTCCGTTACTTCGGCGGGATTGGCTTTGATCCTGAAAACACCGATTGTGACTGGGACGATTTCGGCTGCTGCCAATTCTGGCTGCCCCGCTTTGAGCTGGTGCACTCCGGGGAGAAGACGCTTCTGGCGTGCAATCTGGTTTTCTCGAAGAGGAACAAAGACCGTGTGATCGCCCAGGTGCGCCAGGAGCTCCAGGCCTTAAATGGCACGATTTCGTTGAATCCTCCGCCTGCCCTTTCTCTTAAGCAAAGACAAGACTGGCCTGAGGTCCAAGCGTGGGTCCAAGGTGTTCAGGAGGCCTTCTCTCTGTTTGAAAGAGGCCCCCTGGAAAAGCTGGTCTTGGCCAGAAGATCGGATCTGTGGGTTGAACCAGCGATCAGCTCTCTGTTTTTCTTAAGCGAAATCCAGAAAGCCGCCGACAATTGTTTTTATTTTTATTTTCAGCCCCGTGAGGGGACAGGCTTCCTGGGCGCCTCACCCGAGAGGCTCTACTGCCGGCGGGGCCGACGGCTTAAGACCGAGGCGGTCGCCGGCACGCGGGCGCGAACAAAGGACCCCCAGGAGAACGAGCGTTTGAAAAGATCCCTTCTGGAATCAGAGAAGGACCTCAAGGAACACCGCTACGTCGTTGAGTTTCTGGAAAAAGGCTTACGAAAGTGCTGCTCTACCAACCGGACAGCGCCGCTTTCAGTTCTGGAGTTGAACGAAGGCATGCATTTGTTCACGGGGCTCGAGGGGCTCTTAAAAGAGGAAACGTCAGAAGCCGACCTCCTAAGGACCTTTCACCCCACACCCGCGGTCGCGGGTTTTCCCCTTCAGGAGGCCCAGGAAGCGATTCTCCGGTTGGAGCCGTTTCGCCGGGGATGGTACGCGGGCGCGGTGGGATGGGTGGGATTTGACGCCACGGAATTTGCGGTGGCCATCCGCTCGGCCTTGATCCGCAAAGACCGAATCTCCCTTTACGCCGGGGCAGGGATTGTGCAAGGCTCCCACCCGAAAGCGGAATGGGACGAAGTCGAAAACAAAATGAACACCTTCTTAAAAATCTTGCAGGGATGAACCTGGACAAAATCCTCAACCTCAATTATCTGTGGGGCGCCTTGATTGTCGAGGAGCTGGTGCGCCACGGGATCGATTATTTTTGCATTGCGCCCGGCTCCCGTTCCGCGCCTCTGGCAGGCGCGGTGGCCTCAAATCCGAAGGCCAGGAGTTTTATTCATTTTGACGAAAGGGGCCTGGCTTTTCATGCGCTGGGTTTCGTATCCGCCACGGGTAAGCCCGCGGTTGTCATTTCCACCTCGGGAACAGCCGTGGCCAATTTTTCCCCGGCGGTCGTTGAGGCCTCCAAAAGAAAGCTGCCCTTGATCGTCTTGACCGCGGACCGTCCGCCGGAGTTAAGAAAAACCGGCGCGGACCAAACCATTGATCAGCCGGGAATTTTCGGGGAATACGTGCGCTGGCAGATGGATCTGCCGTGCCCCGATCCGAACATTAAACCGTCCTTTGTTTTGACCACGATCGATCAGGCGGTGTACCGGGCCACCAGCGGCATGGCCGGGCCGGTTCATGTCAATTGCATGTTTCGGGAACCTTTGGCGCCGGTTAAGACCGCGGAACTCCGGACCGCCGATCTGCAGAATTTAAGATTTTGGAAGGACACAACCCAACCCTACACGCGGTATCTTTGCCCCCAGAAATCCATATCGGCGCATGAGCTTAAGAATCTCGCGGCCACGTTAAATAAAATCCGGCAAGGCGTAATCGTCGTAGGAAAACTTTCAACTCCCCAGGAAAGAGAAGCGGTCGTTAATCTTTCCGAAAAGCTCAACTGGCCCGTCCTTGCGGATATCACCTCTGGCTTAAGGTTGGGGTCTTCTCACCCCCAGGTGATCCATTACTTTGATCACATTTTATTGTCCGATCGGATTCTCCCCCAGATCCCGTTGGAGGGGGTCTTGCATCTCGGCGGTCGGATCACTTCCAAGCGTTGGTATCAGGCAATGGAAAAAGCCAGACCGCGTCCCTACATTACAGTGCTCAATCACCCTTTGCGTAACGACCCTCTGCATCAGGTTTCCCTGCGTGTCGAGATGAGTGTGGCGGATTTCGCAGAGGGCCTTTTAGGTTTTCTGAGAACCCAACTCCCGGGAGTCTGGCTCAAGCAACTTCAAGGACAGTCGAATCAGATTGATCGCATCCTCGAAAAGTTTGTGCAAAAGCAAAAATCTTTGAGCGAGCCTTTGCTGGCGCGGCTCATCTCCCAGCATATCCCAGCGGACTCGGGATTATTTTTAGCCAACAGCATGCCGATCCGGGATATGGATATGTACGCGGACCATAAGGGAAAGCCCGTGGTTGTTCAGGGCCACCGGGGAGCCAGCGGCATCGATGGGACGATCGCGGCCGCCGCGGGATTTGCGGTCGGTTTAAAGCAGCCGGTGACGCTCCTTGTGGGGGATCTCGCGTTTTTGCATGATCTCAATTCCCTGGCCATGCTCGCCAAGCTGCGCACGCCGGTGGTCGTGATCGTGTTGAATAATAACGGGGGGGCGATCTTTTCCTTCTTGCCGATTGCGGAGGTAGAGGAATGGGGCCCCCACCGTTTTGCTTCGCAAAGCGAAGCAGTGGGGCCCCCCCGAGTTGGCGCCCCCAAACCCGGCGAGATCTTCGAAAAATATTTCGCCGCCCCGCACGGCCTGACCTTCGAGCCTGCGGCAGGGTTATTCGCCCTGGATTATTTTGCCCCAGCTTCTCCCCAGGATTTCGTCCGCTCTTATCAGAAGGCGCTTGGGCAAAAGAAGTCTTCCCTCATTGAGATCAAGACCGACCGTCGGCAGAATCACAAGATACACCAGGATTTGCAAAAGGCGATCGAGGTTGAGATTAGCCGCTCTTAGAGTCATCTCTTAAGAAAAAGCATTTGCTTTAGCCCAAGGATATGTTATATTCCAATTCTAGGAGGTGAGAAGGATGAAACATTCTTATCAATTACCTATTCTCGTTGAAAAAGATGAAGATGGCTTTTATGTTGTGGAGTGCCCTATTTTCTCCGGATGCTATACGCAAGGAAAGACCATCGATGAAGCCTTAAAAAATATCCGCGAGGTCATTGATTTGTGTCTTGAAGAGAAAGAAAATAGAGAAGTCTTAAAAGATTTCCATCCTCAAGAAATGAGTTTCCATACCCTCAGCTATGCCTAAGCTCCCTCCGATTTCAGGAATTCAGGCTGTCAAGGGATTTGAAAAGCTTGGTTATCAAGTTGTGCGACAGCGGGGGAGTCATCTCCGACTCCTTCATAGATCGGATAAGACAAAGAAACCCCTTACAATTCTCCGCCATAAGACTTTAGGGAAAGGTTTGCTACGCAAACTAATCCGGGATGCTGAAATAACGATTGAAGAGTTGATATCGTTATTATGAAGTTCTCCGGAATAAGGTGGTCCTATGAAATATCCCATCCCCTGGAAAGAAGTCCAGAAATTCACCGATGTAAAATACCACAAGGCCCAAGAAGGGATCGCCAAAATCACGATCAACCGCCCGCGACTTCGAAACGCCTTTCGGCCGTTGACCGTGGATGAGATGTCCCAGGCGCTCTCCGATGCCCGCGATGATGAGAAGATCGGCGTGATTATTCTGACCGGAGAAGGCAAAGAGGCCTTCTGCTCCGGGGGGGATCAACGCGTGCGCGGGGAGGCGGGCTACAAAGACTTAAAAGGGATCCACCGGCTAAATGTCTTGGATTTCCAGCGCCAGATGCGCAGTTGTCCCAAACCGATCATCGCCATGGTGGCCGGTTACGCCATGGGCGGCGGGCAGATCCTGCATCTCCTGTGCGATTTGACGATCGCCGCGGACAACGCGATCTTCGGCCAGACCGGGCCCAAGGTGGGATCGTTCGACGGCGGCTACGGCGCCTCCTACCTGGCGCGGGTCATCGGACAAAAAAGGGCCCGCGAGATCTGGTTTTTGTGCCGGCAGTACAACGCCAGGCAGGCGCTGGCCATGGGGCTCGTCAATGCCGTTGTCCCTTACGAAAAGCTCGAGGAGGAAACCCTCCAATGGTGCCGGGAAATTTTGGCCAACTCTGCGATGGCGATCCGGTGTCTTAAGGCGGCCTTGAACGCCGACTGCGACGGTCAGGCAGGCCTTCAGGAGCTGGCCGGCAACGCCACGATGCTTTTCTACATGACCGAGGAAGGCCAGGAGGGGCGAAATGCCTTCCTTCAGAAACGAAAGCCGAATTTTTCGAAATTTCCAAGGAGGCCATAATCTTGTAGAGAAGTAGCGAGGAGAGAGTAGAAAGTAGAGAGTAATAAAATTCATCTGCGTTGAAAAGGATTTTGGTTCATCTCTTAATCACAAAATGGTTTTTAAAATCTGTTACTCTCTTCTTTCTCCTTAATCTGCCATTAATTTAATATCTATCGCATGTCCATCTCACGACTTAAGACCTGGCTCCTCGCCATCCGGCCGAAGACACTCTCGACTTCGATCGCGCCGGTTATGATCGGCACGGCATTCGCCTATCGTGATGGCCTCCCGCATCTTCCAACAGCGCTCTTATGTCTTTTAGCCGCCATCACAATCCAAATCGGCACCAACCTTGCCAACGATTATTTTGATTGCAAGAAGGGCGCGGACACAAGCGACCGGATCGGCCCGGTGCGCGTTACCGCGCAGGGATTGGTGGCGCCTGAGACGATGAAGCGGGCTTTTATCCTGGCCTTTGGGCTGGCAGCGGCCCTTTCGATTCCTCTTATTCTCAGAGGCGGCTGGCCGATCTTGATCGTTGCGATTCTTTCGATCTTATCCGGGATCCTTTATACCGCCGGCCCGCGGTCCTTGGGGTATCTGGGATTGGGAGAGATTTTTGTCTTGATCTTCTTTGGGCCGGTGGCCGTGGGGGGGACATATTACGTGCAGTCCTTGCAGATGGATTCCCTCGTCATTCTGGAAGGCTTTGGACCGGGATTTTTCTCTATGGCTATTTTGGTGGTTAATAATTTGCGCGATATTGAGAGTGACCGGCGATCTGGCAAAAAAACTCTCGCCGTCCGCTTTGGGCGGACATTTGCCAAGGTTGAGTATGTCTTTGCGGTCTTGGCGGCCTATCTTATCCCGATTTTAACTGATTTTAGGTGGATCTTTTCAAGGATCTATTTTAGCTGGAAGTCTGCTTTAGCTAATGTTCACGCCGGGATTAGCGACGAGTATTTTTTGTATCTCCTGAGGCTTTTTCTGGTATTATTGTCTCCTGTGATAGTATGGATTGTTATGACTTTTTTTTCCTTTCCTTGTATCCATGCGGTCTTGAAAAAATCCGATGGACCATCTCTCAATCGAGCCTTGGCCTATACAAGCTTCTTGTTGATGCTCTACAGCATATTGTATTCAATTGGCTTGCAGTGGCCGCTGGTGTTCATTTGATTCTTGTATTTTTATGAAGATTACCAGCCTTGACGTATTTCGTTTTAACTTACCTTTTGTTAAAGCCCTGTTTCTTAAGAGAAGAGCCTTTCAAAAACGCCAAGGACTGATCCTTCGATTAACCACTGCAAACGGCTTGGAAGGCCTCGGTGAGATTTCACCTTTGCCAGGTTTCAGCCAGGAAAGTTTAGAGGAAGCGCAGAATCAGGTCTTATGGCTCAAATCTCGGATTTTAAATCAGACGATCCCACCTCATGGTGGGCAATTCTCGGAATCGTTGGAACGCTGGCTGGGGCCGTACAATCTTTATCCTTCTGTGCGGTTCGGCATCGAGGGTGCGGTCTTAAATCTGCTGGCTCAGCGCAAGGGCATAGCGTTTCATAGACTCTTGGGGGCCTCCGGCGAAACTCCAATTCCCTTGATCGGATTGCTTGAAGGCTCCTTAGAGGCCGTTACGAAAGAGACCCGAAGGCTTTTTCAGAAGGGTGTCCGCACGTTCAAATTGAAAGTCGGCCGCGGGAATGTCTCGGAGGATTTGCGCAGGATCGAGCAGATAAAAAAGCTCGTTGGTCCGGGGACCTTGCGATTGGATGCCAATCAGTCGTGGTCGTTTAAAGAGGCGTTGAATTTTGCCCGGCTGCTGCCGCAAGACGGCATTGAATATATCGAGGAGCCTTTTAAGAATCCTTCGTCTGCGAAGATCAGGGACTTCTTTCAGACAACGGGAATTCCGGTGGCGTGGGATGAATCGCTTATGAAGATGAGTCCAAGGGATCTTAAGGCCGTCCCGGGATTGAAGGCGATCATTTTAAAACCAACCCTGTTGGGCGGGATGGAGGAGGCGCTCTGTTTTATAAGGAAGGCAAGGACGTTAGGGATAACTCCCATTGTGAGCTCGAGTTTTGAAAGCGGTGTGGGCCTTTTGACCTTGGCCCATCTCGCTTTGGCCAATGGCTGTTATGCCGGATTGGATACCCTGAAGTGGTTTGAAGAGGATCTGGTGTGCCCGGGAAAACGGATTCGACTGGAAGAAGGGTGCCTCACGATTTCCCCAGAGCCTTTGAAGAAAAAGGATCTGAACTGGAAGTTGTTAGAAGGTATTTCATGAAATCATCCCAAATCTCCTGTCCCCTCAATGAGGCGGCCTATTTTTCCAGCGATTGTCCCGCTGTCCTCTGTGGATCCCGAAAGCTCTCCTACACGCAACTTCATCATTGCGTGTCGGCCACAGCCCAGCATTTGGAAAAGATCGGCTTAAAGCCGGGCCAGCGCGTGGCCGTCGTGGACTTTAACCGCTGGGAATATTTGGTTCTTCTTTTGGCCTTGTGGCGGATGCGCTGTGTCGCCTGTCCTTTGAGTTACCGCTTTCCGCACTCCACGCTGATTAATCTCCTTCGCAATCTGGATTGTCAGCTCCTCGTGAGTTCTCATCCGGAGGTCTTGTCCTCCCGAAGAACCCCTTTGAGGAAATTACGCTTCGAAGACGTCGTTTCTTTTCGGCCAGGGACTATCGGCGAAACCCCCTTAAAAACATTCAAGATTTCTCTGGACCAGCCAGCGACGATCATTCACACCTCCGGAAGCTCCGGCGATCCCAAGGCTGTCTTGCACACCTACGGCAATCATTACTTCAACGCCTTGGGCGCCAATGAAAATATGCCCTTTAAGCCCGGTGACTGCTGGCTTTTATCGCTTCCCTTGTATCACGTCGGCGGCTTGGGGATCCTGTTTCGCGCTTTGCTGGGGAAAGCCGCCATTGTTGTTCCTCAAAAAAACCAAGAGCCCCTGGAAGCAATTCTCAAATACCAAATCACCCATTTGTCTTTGGTGGCCACCCAGCTTCATCGGATCTTGCAGAACAAAGCGAATCTCAAAAGATTATCCTCTCTTAAGGCGATCCTCGTGGGAGGCGGCCCTATCCCGACGTCCCTGTTCGAAAAATCCCTTCAATACGGCTTGCCGGTTTACCTGACCTACGGCTTAACCGAGATGGCCTCGCAGGTGGCGACTTCTCAGGAGATCGTTTTCGATCCCTCAAGGCCTCAGGTGAAGATTCTCAAGCACCGCAAGCTGAAGATCTCCTCAACCGGAGAGATATGGGTCCAAGGCCCGGCCTTGTTTAAAGGTTATGTAAAGAAGGGAAAGATTTCTTTGCCTTTGAAAAAAGGCGGCTGGTTTCCGACAGGGGACATGGGAACCCTGGACGATGAAGGATGTCTTTTGGTGGCGGGCCGTAAGGACAATATGTTCATCTCCGCAGGAGAGAATATTTACCCAGAGGAAATCGAGAAAAAACTCTATGAGCTGGGAGGAATTGAGAAAGCCCTCGTTGTCCCGGTAGCCAGCGAAGAGTTCGGTTTTAGGCCCATTGCCTTTTTAAAACCTAAGAAGGGCGTAAAGGTCGATGGGGCCAGGATCCGGTCGTCTTTGGAGCAGTCTTTGCCGCACTTTAAGATTCCGGATGTTTTTTATGAATGGCCAAATTAGGGACAGCGCCTACTTTTTCCGACAATGCATTTTTTATAACGGGATCTATATAAAAAGTAGGCGCTGTCCCTAATTTCTAGCCATTTTCCTCAGGGCTTGACGGAGTTTGGAAGGAAGCGGAATCTTGGCGCGGGATTTTTTATCAATAGCCACATGGACCGTTTTCCCCAGACCCACAATCTTTTTCCTCTCATTCCTGAGGGTATAGCCCAGCGTAAAAGAACTATGGCCCAGATCTTTAACGGCGACCTCTAGGCGGATCCGGTCTCCGACAAAGAGGGGAGACTTGTAATCGGCTTCGGCGTGAACAATGGGCAGGAAATATTTTTTCTTGCGGATCAAAGTGGCAAAAGGGAATTCTAAGGATACAAGAAGGGCCTCATAGGCATCGTGCATGATTTTGAATTGGCTGGTGAAAAAAAGCAGGCCCGCCGCGTCGGTGTCGTGCAGTTTAATGATGGTTGTGTAGGTGAACATGGAAGGATTATAGCATAACTGTCACATAACCTTTAGAGAAAGCGGATGAAGGTATTGACAAAACAATGAAACGCTGTAAGATAAAAATGTTTTTGACATTTTTTTGATCATTCCTAACGCAAAAAGGAGAAAGGAGATTTTATGAAAGAGCGGACAGGGCTGGTGACCATGAAAGGAAAACCTCTGACCCTTTGGGGAGAGGAGCTTAAGACGGGGCAGCTAATTCCCGATTGTACCCTGGTGGCCAATGACCTCTCGGAGGTTAAGCTTTCCTCTTTCCGAGGCAAAAGGTGCATTATTTCTGCTGTACCCTCCTTGGACACGCAGGTTTGTGATATGCAAACCAAGCGATTTAATACCGAGGCTGCCCAATTGGGTCCGGATGTTACGATCTTGACGGTCAGTATGGATCTCCCATTTGCCCAGAAAAGATGGTGCGGACAATCCGGGGTCAACCACGTCAAGACCCTCTCGGATTATAAGGAGGCCTCTTTTGGTCAGGCTTTTGGGGTCCTGATTAAAGATTTAAGGCTCCTGGCCCGTTCCATTTTTGTTGTGGATTCCCAGGGCACGCTTCAGTACGTCCAACTCGTTCAAGAGATCGCCACCGAACCCGATTATGACAAGGCCCTGGAGGCGGTTAGGAAGATTAGGTGATTGATGATGGAAAATAAAAATCAGAAAACGAAAAGGAGGCGAGACATATGGCGCACACACTTCCCCAATTACCCTATGAATACAATGCCTTAGAACCCCACATTGATGCCACGACGATGGAGATCCATCATACGAAACACCATCAGACTTATGTGAACAATCTCAACAAGGCCTTAGAGGGGAAATCCCAATTGGAGGCCAAGTCTCTGGAAGAGCTGATTTCAAAGATCAACGGTCTCCCAGACGACATCCGCACGCCGGTCCGCAATAACGCCGGCGGTCACGCCAACCATTCGTTGTTCTGGACGATCATGGCCCCTAAAAAAGGAGGCAAGCCGGTGGGTGACCTGGAGAAGGCCTTGACCCAGGAGTTCGGCAGCCTCGAGGCCTTTAAGGAAAAATTTGAGATGGCCGCCAAGAACCGTTTCGGCAGCGGCTGGGCGTGGCTGTGTGTCGCGAAGGGCAAACTTTGCGTCTGCTCCACCCCCAATCAAGACAATCCCCTCATGGATATCGCGGAATGCCCGGGAATCCCTATTTTAGGATTGGATGTCTGGGAACATGCTTATTATCTCAAATATCAGAATCGCCGGCCGGACTACGTCAGTGCATTCTGGAACGTCGTTAACTGGGATGCCGTAGCCAAAAATTACTTGGCTGCGTTGAGAAAAAAATGAAGTTGCCAATGTTTCCAACGTTGCCAACGTTGCCAACGTTGCCGAGGTTGCCTTTTAAATGTTGCTCAAAGTTATGAGAGGTTAGAAGGGCCAACCTCAGGTAACGTTAAGCAACATTAAAACATGTCGAATGAATAAGGTAACCTTGGCAACCTGGGCAACTTTGGAAACATCGGCAACCGATGGCCTACCGTCGATCTTTTTCTTCTAAAATAAAGGACAAACCCCTTGACAGGATTTTGAAGGTCGATATACTAAATATGGTGCTTTGTCTCTGCAGTATTCCCATATTTAGTATTGAACACTGTACGTGGTTTTCTGGATGGAACAAATGAAACTCTTTTCATTTCAAGGAGGGAGAACCCCATGGCGTCGGACACAAAAACCCATTTAGACATGAAGGTTCAAAAACGTAACGGCCAGGTGGTGGCCTTCAATGCGCTTCGTATCAGCCATGCCATTGGCAATGCCTTTAAAGAGCAGCATCATCTCCCTCGGGAGGCGGAATTGCCGGCGCCCATCCTGGAAGATGTCCGCCGTGTCACGGATTGTGTCCTCTTGGTCCTTAAGGAGCGCATTCTGCATAAAGAGTATCTGACCGTGGAAGAAATCCAGGATGAGGCGATCCGTCAGTTGTATGAAAATGGTTTTAAAGAAGTCGCGGAGCGCTACGCCAGCTATCGTCGGCATCACGCCACCCAGCGGGCGCTTTTTGAATTGTACTCCATCACCAAACGCAATGGAAAGGAGGTTTCCTTTAAGCCGGGAAAGATCACCCTGGCGATCGCCAAGGCGTTTCGCGCTGCCAATAACGGAGAGCTCAATGAGGTTTTGCTGGAAAAAGCCCGGGAGCTCTCCGATAAAGTCGTATCCGAGATCCGGCGGCTGTGGCCTGAGGGAAAATCCGTGCCCATTGAAGAGATACAGGATTTGGTCGAAAAAACCCTGATGGCCTCGGGCTATCACGATGTGGCCCGGCGTTACATTATTTATAGAGAGGAGAGGGCTAAACTCCGTCGATTGCAGACCCAAGGTGCACCGGAGGTCCCAGCATCTTTGGAATGGGTCAAACATATTGTCATTAAGACCGCCTCGGGTCAGGAAAAACCCCTCAACTTGGATGAGATCCGATTTCAAATCGAGAGTTCCTGTCAAGGCCTAAGCGATGTCTCGGTGGATAGAATCTTACATGAATCCTTAAAAAATTATTATAACGGAATGCCGGAGGCCAAGGTCATAACCTCCAATATCATGGCGGCCCGGTCTTTGATTGAGATTGAACCCAATTATAGTTTGGTGGCCGGCCGCCTTCTTTTGCTCTTGGCCTATCAGGAGGCCTTGGGCCATTCGGTGACTTTTGAGAGGATGAAGACCGAATACGCCCCTTATTTTGCCTCTTATATCCGCAAGGCGGTCGAGCTGGAATTGCTGAGCCCGGAACTTCTGGACTTTGATCTCGAGTCTTTGGGACAAAGTCTCGATTGCAAAAGAGATCTTCTTTTCCGTTACATGGGGCTGCAGACCCTCTATGATCGTTATTTTATCCATTGGGAAGAACGCCGGCTCGAGTTGCCACAGATCTTCTGGATGCGGGTGGCCATGGGTTTGGCCGCCAAAGAAGGCAAGCTCAAAAACGAGAAGGCCGGGGAGTTTTATAACGTGCTTTCCACGTTTCGTTTTGTCTCTTCCACCCCCACTCTTTTTAATTCCGGGACGCTTCATCCTCAGCTTTCTTCCTGTTTTCTGACGACGGTCGCGGATGATCTCTATCATATTTTCAAATGCATTCAGGATGATGCCATGCTTTCCAAATGGAGCGGAGGCCTGGGAAACGACTGGACCAACATTCGAGCGATGGGCTCGCGGATCAAGGGCACCAACGGCCGCAGCCAAGGGGTCATCCCTTTTCTAAAGGTGGCCAACGACACCGCCCTGGCCGTCAATCAGGGAGGGAAACGCCAGGGGGCCATGTGTGCGTATCTCGAGGTCTGGCACTTGGACATCGAGGAGTTTTTGGAGCTGCGTAAAAATACCGGCGACGAACGCCGCCGCACGCATGATATGCACACCGCCAGCTGGATTCCCGATCTTTTTATGAAGAGGGTAAAGACCAACGGCCCCTGGACCCTTTTTAGCCCCAGCGATGTTCCAGAGCTGCACGATCTTTACGGACAGGCCTTTGAGAAACGCTACGAAGAATACGAGGCCATGGCCAAGGAAGGCAAGATCAAACAATTTAAAACTCTTTCCGCGGTGGGGCTTTGGCGGCGGATTTTGAGCATGCTTTTTGAGACGGGCCATCCGTGGATCACGTGGAAAGACCCCTCGAACATCCGTTCTCCCCAGGATCACCGGGGTGTGGTGCATAGCTCGAATCTGTGCACGGAGATTCTGTTGAACACCTCAAAAGAGGAGACCGCGGTCTGCAATTTGGGATCGGTCAATCTGGCCGTGCATACGAATGGCCGCAGGCTGGACCACAAGTTGCTCGGCCAGACCGTCCGCACGGCCATCCGCATGCTGGACAATGTGATCGACATCAATTTTTATCCGACCCAGGAGGCCCGAACGTCTAATACCGCCCACCGGCCCGTTGGGTTGGGACTCATGGGATTTCAGGACGCCTTATATCTTCTGGATATGAGCTATGCCTCCGAGCCAGCGGTGGAATTTGCCGATGAGAGCATGGAGGCGATATCCTATTATGCAATTCTATCCTCTGTTGAATTGGCCAAAGAAAGGGGGGCCTATTCGACGTATCGCGGCTCGAAATGGGATCGGGGCCTCTTACCCCAGGATACCCTGGATCTTTTGGAAAAAGAAAGAGGCGGCTATTTGAATGTGGATCGCTCCATGCGCATGGATTGGATGCCGGTTCGCGAGGCCTTGGCAAGATATGGGATACGAAACAGCCTCACCATGGCCATTGCCCCCACGGCCACGATCGCCAATATCGCCGGCTGTGTGGCCTCCATCGAACCCATGTATAAGAATGTCTTTGTCAAAAGCAACCTCTCGGGTGAGTTTACGGTGATTAACGAGTATCTGGTGGAGGATTTAAAAGCGCTCAATCTCTGGGATAAAGAGATGAGGGACGATCTGAAATATTTTGACGGAAGCGTCCAGGAGATCGCCCGGATCCCTAAGAAGCTGAAGGCCAAGTACACGACGGCCTTTGAGGTCGATTATGAGTGGATCATTGAGGCCGCCAGCCGTCGGCAGAAATGGATCGACATGGGCCAGTCCCTGAATTTATACCAGGCCAAGCCCAGCGGCAAGAAGGTCAGCGACATGTATCTTTTCGCCTGGGAAAAGGGTTTAAAGACGACTTATTACCTGCGCTCCATGGGGGCCACCCGCATCGAGAAAAGCACCCTTGATATCACGCGCTATGGGAATGTGGTGGGCCAGCGCCAAAGAGGAGAGGATGGGCGTGTCACCGCCGCTTCGCCCGCCGGCTCGCAGGGCAGCGAGGAGTGCGAGGCGTGTCAGTGAAGTAAAAAAAGTCGAATATACAATACACAAATTCCAAATCACAGACAATATACAATTTTCAAAGAACAATACCCAAACCCCACTCCATTTTACTGCTAAATCATGAGGTGTTTTGGAATTTTGGTCATTAGGCATTGTGATTTGTTTGTGATTTGTAACTTGGTTATTGTAATTTACTGAAGGAGGATTTCAAGCATGTCCGAATGCATCAAAATGACCAGCGAAAGGGTCTTAGCCGAGAATAAGCGGATCATCAACAATGAACGGATGGTCGATGTCAATCAGCTTGTCCCCATCAAATACAAATGGGCGTGGCATTATTACCTCGATGGATGCGCCAATCATTGGATGCCGACCGAGGTCTCCATGCAGCGGGATATCGAGCAGTGGAAAGACCCTAAGGCCTTCACCGACTCCGAGCACCATGTCATTAAACGGGTCTTAGGGTTTTTCGCAACCGCGGAATCCTTGGTGGGCAACAACTTGGTCCTCGCGATTTACCGTTGTGTGGATAATCCGGAGTGCCGTCAATATCTTTTACGGCAGGCCTTTGAAGAGGCGATTCATATCCATGCCTTTCAGTATATTGTCCAGTCCCTTTCTTTGGATGAGGGGGAGATGTTCAATATGTATCGGGAGGTCTCGGCCATTTACGATAAGGACGAATACGCCATGAGTTGCACGATCAGCGTCCTTGACCCTAACCTGAATACGAAAACTAAAGAGGGCCTGCAGACGTTATTGAAGAACATGGTGGGATTGTATGTCATTACCGAGGGGATTTTTTTCTACGGAGGCTTTGTGACCATGCTTTCTTTCGGCCGCCAGAATCGGATCCCCGGAACCTGCGAACAGATTCAGTACATCTTGCGCGATGAAAGCATCCATATCAATTTTGGAATAGATTTGATCAATACCATCCGGGAAGAAAATCCCTGGGTGTGGGATCGGGATTTTGAGAAGACGATTATCGAATTTATCCAGAATGCCGTACCCTTAGAACACAGGTATTGTGAGGAGTGTCTTCCCAACGGTATCTTGGGGCTTAACACCAATCTTTTAAAAGAATATATTCAGTATATTGCCGACCGCCGATTGAAAAGGCTGGGATTGCCGGAAAGCTATGGGTCAAGCAATCCCTTCCCCTGGATGTCTGAGGTCATTGACCTCAAAAAAGAGAAGAATTTCTTTGAAACCCGCGTGACCGAATATCAAACGGGCGGGACGCTGGAGTGGTGAAGGAGGAGCAATGACGGAAGGAGCTTCTTACAACCGTTTTAACCTCCGCAACAGTTGGCCGGTCTGGTTTTTGCTGGCGGTCTTTCTTGTCCTCATGCTTTTTTTTATGACGAGGAATGTTTCGCCCCCTTCTCCGCCACCCCCCTCTAGCGAGTCCAGCGAATTGGAGGAATCAGCCCCATCGGCACCTGGGGAAGCTGAGAGCCGGGAAGGGCCTCAGGATGAATCTCCTGTCTTCGAACAACCCGCTACGCCCGTCGCAATGAAAGAGGAAGGCCCCGAAAACCTCTCGATCAGTTTACCCTCGCCCGAAGCCCTAACCGAATCCAAGAAGCCCTTTACCATCCAGGTTTTTTCTTTTAAAGATAAAGCTAAAGCCCAGAAGGCCATGGACAATATCCGCCAGACGGGTTTCCCGGCTTATATGGTGCTCCGGAATCTTAAGGAAAAAGGCGTGTGGTATCGTGTTTGTGTCGGTGAGTTTGATACCAAAGAAGAAGCCGATCAAATGCTGGCCCAACTGAAAAAAGATTATCGAGAGAGTTTTGTCATTGCCCGATAATGAAGGACAAAGCGAGAAATTTTTTTATCGCCGTTCTGATCGCCTTCCTTTTGATCTTCCTTGTCCAAAACACTCAGGTTGTTTCCATCCAGCTTCTCTTTTGGCGTTTGACCATGTCGCGGGTGATTTTGATTTTATTCACCGCCCTTTTGGGGGTGGTCTTAGGGTATATCTTGGCTAAGTCGAGATAAGACCATGGCTCTTAAAAAAACGCCTTTCCTGCTTTTATTCATCCTAGCCCTTTTCTCCGGCTCATTGATGATCCAGGCGGGCAGCCTTGATCCTGCCACCATCCACGCCGGCGACCAGCTGCGCGAAGAGAAATCTTTTCAGTTGGCCTTGGCGAAATACGAAGAGCTCCTGAAAACGCCGGGGTTATCCGCTGAGGTCCTCCGGGAATTAAAATTCAAGATTGCCGATTGTTCTTGGAGGCGGCAAGATGAGGCAGCGAACGAAGACGCCGAAAGGCTCCTCAAGGAATTGATCGAATCTCAAGACCACGACCAATGGTGGGCCGAGGCCAGCGAGTCTTTGGCGGAATTTTATTTAAACCAGGATCACTGGTCGCATACGGAAGACATCAAAAAGCACCTCCAGAATGCCCGGGACTTCTGGGCCGGCTCTGCGGATATTGAGCTGGCCCGGAGGCGTTTCATCAAAATCAGCTTTACACTGGGGGATTACCTCACCCAGAATTGGGGCTGGTATGGCTACGGGCTCACCCCCATCCGGTCCTGGCAGGAGGAAACCTATGCCCCGCTACCGTCCCCACCATCACCCGCGGGCCTGGCTTCTTTTTATGAGGAAGTCCTTAAAGTGGCGACCTCCGAGGAAGACAAGGCCAAGGTGACCTATGCCCTCGGCATGTCGTATTACACCCAGTACACGACGAACAAACAGAAATCCCTGGCAGAAAAGTATTTTAAAGAAGTGATTGAGAAATTCTCAGGAAGCGAATGGCTCGATGATGCCTACTATCAATTGGGCCAGTTTTATGAGCGTGAGAACGATTTCGCCAAGGCCCTGACCACGTACCGGGATTTCATCGTCCGCTTCAAAAGTGGGGAGTCCCAATGGCTCAATGAGGTTCAAGATCGGATCAAAGACATCACGTTCCCTTCCTTGCGCGTTGGTGTGGGCTATACCTTTTTGCCGGATTCCGAGATCCAATTGACCATCGGCTGGCGGAACATCCGGGAGGCTCAGGTCACGTTTTACAAACTGGATCTGTTGGAAGAATTAAAATTTTCTCCGGACAAAACAGGCTTGGATGATTCGGAAAAAGGATATTATGATTCTTCCAAGGCCTATGATTATGGGATTCAAAATTATTCCAGCCTTCTTAGAAGACTGGTCAATTCCAAACGCTACGCCTCGCTTCCCGTGGCGCTTTCCTTTAAACGCCCTCTTAATGAGGAAGGGAAGTATCTGTGGTATGAAGAAGCGAAAGGCTTGGCGGAGTGGCAGAGGCCCGATGAAACGACTCCCTTGGATTTCAAGAAAGGGATTCTCCCCACCGGGGCTTATCTGGTGGTCGTCTCTTCCGGGGAGACGCTCGCGTATGATCTGGTGTTGGTGACCGATCTCGGGCTGGTCACCAAGGCCGCCGGCCACAGCGCGCTTTTTTTCGTCTTTGATGGAAAAAGCGGCGCTCCTCGAGCCGGGGCCAGAATAAAATACCAATACCGTTATTCCGATGATCAGGGGCGGTGGCGTTGGCAAGAGGCTTCCGGAAAAACCGACGACTCGGGGCTTCTGAAAGTGCCCTTGAGGGGGCCCCTCCATCGTCAGGAGTATAATCTTTTTGCCGCGGCCTCTTCTGGAGATCTTCAAGCCTTTACTCGGAACGGTTTTTATTCTTGGGATGTGAAAACCCCTTTCTGGCTTTATGGGTTTTGCGACCGCCCCGCTTACCGGCCCAACGAGGTTGTGTCTTTTAAGGGACTCTTGCGCCAATATCGGCCTGGAGAAGTCGAAGGGCACCCGAGCAGTTCTTTCACCACTCCCGCGGGGATGAAGATCAAGGCCAGAATCACCGATCCCCGGGGCAATCAGGTCAAGGAGGCCGTTTATACCCTGAATCATTTCGGTTCTTTTAACGATACCTTGACGCTCGATGACAAAGCGACGCTGGGCGAATACCGGCTGGAAGTTTTGACCGAGGATGGGAATGTTTCTCTGGGTTCCAGCGTCTTGTTCCGTTTAGAGGAATACAAACTGCCGGAGTTTGTGGTCGATATCAAGCCAAAACCTAGAGAGGAAAAAGGAAAGACGGGCTCTTATCGTTTAGGGGACACCATTGGCGTGGAAGTCAACGCCCAGTATTATTTCGGCGCTCCGGTGGCCGGGGCCCAAGTGGAGTATCTGATTTATCAGAGTCCTTACTATCATTCCTATCATCCCCCGCGGCCCTACGAATGGTATTACGGCCATCCCGGCGAGCAGACCTATTCCAGAGATCAAGGCCAGCTCCTGACGCAGGGCCAGATCAAGACCGATGCCGAGGGCAAGGCCTTTTTTACTTTTGAGACGCCGGTCGATTCACAGTCCGACTTGAGATATCGCATCGAGGCGAGAGTCGTTGATCAAAGCCGGCGCGAGATCCGGGCGACGGGTGAGATCAAGGTCATGCGCACCGCCTATCTGGCGTATCTTTCCCCCAAACAGAATCTCTACCGGCCCGGGGATAAGGTGGAGGTGACCGTCAAGACCATCAATGCCAACGATGAGCCGGTGAGCGTGGAGGGGAAGGTCACGGTTGTTCGAAACTGGTGGACCATGCCCGCTATCTGGAAAACCAATGAAATGGGAGAAACTCTTAATGAGATCGATTCTGATAGAGCCTATCGGGAAGGTTACTATAAAAGCCATGAGCTCTTTAACCGTTTCGTCAAGACCAATGAGCGCGGGGAGGCGACTTTTGAATTCCAGCCCGAGCACGATGGTTATTATACGCTGAAATTTACGGGTCTTGATGCCGAGGGGGAAGAAGTCCAGTCTTCCACAAACGTTTTTGTCTGCGACAAGCAAAGCAAAGATATCGGCTACAAATATGGGGGCCTGCAGATCATCTCTGAAAAAGATACGTATAAGATCGGCGAGACGGCCCGGCTGATGGTCGTCTCCGACAGACCCGATACCTGGGTTTTGTTCGTAACAGAAACCGATGAGATCCTGGGTCCTCAGATGCTGCACCTGGAGGGCCCGGTCAAGCTGGTGGAGATCCCGGTCGCGGAGGCTTTCAGCCCCAATGTGTTCTTTTGTGCCCTCTCGGGAAACGATTATCAGCTGAAGACCCATGAGATGGAGGTGATCGTGCCTCCGGAAGATCAATTCCTGGATCTTAAGATCACCTCGGATAAGGAGGTTTATCGCCCCCGGGAAAAAGGTGCCTTTGAAATCCAGGTGACGGACAAAAAGGGAAAACCGGTTGCCGCGGAGATTGGGCTGGGGATCGTGGATGCGAGCGTGTATTACATCCAGTCGGAGTACGCCCGGGATATCCGGCAGTTTTTCTACGGGGACAAAAGGGCCCATAGCGTCAACATCCAGACGAGCTTTTATCAACGGCCGTACCAGAGGCTGGTCAGGAGCGACGATGGAAAGACGCTGATGACTGAGGAGGAACAAAGACGAATGAATGAAGGAATCCACGTGGGTGCTGCGGTACATCGCATGAGTGGGGTGGGTGGGGCCGGTAATAAAATCGTGGAGGGGCTTTCTGATTCGAGAGAGCTGGCTTCAGGATCCCTTAACGGAGCGATTAAGGAGAGATCTCTCCAGGGCAACCCCCCGGATCTGGCCGCGCCCCAGATCCGTTCAGACTTCCGTTCGACGGTCTTCTGGCAGCCGTCGGTTGTGACGGATCACAACGGGAAGGCCGTTGTCACAGTTCAGTTCCCGGATTCTTTGACCACGTGGCGCACCACGGCCCGGGCCGTTACCCCCGAGACGGCTGTGGGCCACCTCCCCCACGAGGTAAAAACCAACAAAGACATTATCGTGCGTCTCCAGGCCCCGCGGTTTTTTACCGAGCGCGACCAGATCACCATCTCCGCGGATGTCCACAACTATACGGATAAGGAGCAAAAAATTAAGGTGAGTCTTTCAGCCCTGAACCATAACGGTTCAGGGCAAGCCCTGCACCGTAATGGTACAGGGCAGGGGCGGCCAAGCCCGGAGGGCTTGGCCGCCCTTCAGATTCAAATCCAGGGAATGAAGATCCTAGGTGAGGAAGCCGTTTGGATCACTGTTCCTCCGGCTGCTGAAAAAAGGGTGGACTGGACTGCTTTCGCCGAGCACGCGGGCCCAATCAAGCTCACGGTCATGGCGCAGACCGAAACAGAGTCAGATGCGATGGAACGGACCTATCCCGTCATCCCCCATGGCATTGAAAAATTTCTCGCCAAGAGCGTGGTTTTAAAAGGGGAATATCCTGCTGGCAGCCAAACTCTCGCCAGCATGCAAACCGCAGAGTTTTCATTCGAGGTGCCCAAAGACCGGATTCCTGAGTCGACGTCTTTGCGTCTGGTCCTTTCCCCTTCTTTGGCCACGGCCATGCTGGATGCGCTCCCCTTTCTTGCCGATTATCCTTATGGCTGCGTCGAGCAGACCATGAGCCGTTTCCTGCCCGCGGTCGTGGTGGCCAAGACCATGCGGGATCTGGGATTCTCTGCTCAGGATGTCGACAACTATATCGAAAGTGTTCTGGAGCCCCGGGGCGATCCTGCTGGCCACCCTCAACGGCGTACGGATCCGACTTTCTCCAAACTGAAGACTATCACGGAGGAAGGCTTGAAACGTCTTTATGATTTTCAGCATCCCGACGGCGGCTGGGGATGGTGGAAGGAGGGGGACAGCGACCGTTTCATGAGCGCTTACGTGGTATGGGGTTTGAGTCTCTCCAAGAGCGCGGGAATCGGGGTGCGTGCGGATGTCTTTTCAAAGGCCATCGGGTATCTGCAGACCCAGCTTGTGGAGGAGGAGAACAATCCCGATATGCTGGCGTGGATGCTCCATCCCCTGGCTTTAGGCCATTCCAAAAGCCCCCACGAAGACAAACAAACCCAGCGGCTCTGGGAGATGCGAGATCAATTGAATCCCTACACGCGGGCGTTATTTGCCCTTTCCGAAGGGTACCGAGGCCAAAAAGAACATGCCGACATCCTCGGCCGCAATCTGCTTAATGGGATGAAGGAGGACAAAGACAATAAAACAGCCCACTGGGGGGAAGCCGGCATCCATTACCGTTTTAGCGAGGGCGGCGTTGAGGCTACCGCCTTGACCATTAAGGCCTTGGCCAATATTGCTCCTGGGAGTCCTTCCTTGGAACCAGCGGTCCGGTGGCTGGCTTTGAACCGCCGGGGGGCGCGCTGGAAGAACACCCGCGACACCGCAATCGCCATCTTGGCGTTGGCGGATTATCTTAAAGTCACCAACGAATTGACCCCGGATTATGAGTTTGAGATTTTTGTCAATGGCCGGTCGGTAAAAAAAGATCGGGTCGCCCAGGACAAGCTCTTTACCTTCGATCGATATCTGGAGATTCCCGGGCAGGCCTTGGTCGAGGGGTCGAATCAAGTCCGGCTCACTTTAAAAGGGAGGGGTTCTCTGTATCTTTCCGGTTACCTGAAGTATTTCACTTTAGAAGAAGACATTTCTCCGGCGGCAAACGAGGTCTCGGTTGAGAGGCGGTATTTTGTGGAGGAAAAAAGGCCGACTCTTCTTAAAGGATATGTTTCCGACTGGAAGCCCTTAAAGGAAGGAGCCCCCCTCAAAAGCGGGGATCGGGTCCGGGCGGAGATCACCTTGGACGCCAAGAATCATTACGAGTATATGATGATAGAAGACCATAAACCGGCCGGCCTGGAAGCCGTTGAATTAACGAGCGGCAGCGTTTACGCCGAGCGGATCGATCAGAAAGACCGCGAGACCAATGAAAAAACTTGGGCTTACCAGGAGTTCCGCGATCAAAAGGCCGCCTTTTTTATAAGCGACTTAAAACAGGGCCGCCATCGCATCCGCTACGAATTGCGCTGCGAGGTCCCCGGGGAATTTCACGGCATGCCCACTCAAGTGCAGGCCATGTATGTGCCGGAGATCCGGGCCAATGGCGAGGAAGCCGTAATAAAGATAGAAGATCGATAATCCGCAATCGGACAATTTTCCCCCCTTGACAACCTCTCGTTTGGATGTTATTCTTCACCATCTTTTTTCCCACCCTTGTGGGCCCTTTCTTTTGTAGTAAGAGTGAGCTAAAAAAGTTCCAGCAGCATCAACAACCATAAGAATAAACTGAAAACGAGTAACGAATTAGGATATGAGAAAGTATCTTAAGGTATTCCTTTTGACTGGAACGGGGTTTTTCTTGATTTTTTCCGGTTCCCTCTGGGCTGCTAGCAAAGCCGCGCTTCCCACGACCAAAGTTCAGGTGCAAGCGGATCCCGTCATCGTGAATTTCGTAAAAGTCGAGGCTTCTCCGATTGTTGTGAGCCGGATGTCCCAAATCGCACTGCTGGAGAGTCCTCCCGGGATTATAGATCAGCCTCCCAATGCCGAGACCATTCTTCAAGATAAGCCTTTTGAGGAACAAGAGACGGATGAGCCATCCCAGCCGCTGCCTTCCACAACACAGATGGAAGACTTGCCGACCCAACGCAACGCCGTTATTGACCAAGAATTCGAGCGCTTAAAAGATGAAATGGATAAGACAGCACAGCCCAAAGCCACGAAGCCTCCTGCGGCCAAGACAGTAAAGCCTCCTACATCCGCCAAGGAACTGCCGACTCAAAAGCCTCTTCCTTCACTCGAGGATAAACCAACGCCTACAGAAACTCCGACACCACCTACAGAAACCCCGGCCGATTTAAAGAAGTCAGAGCCGCGAGAGGCCCTGGTTGGGGAGGAACTGGATCGAATGACGGAAGAATTCCAAAAACCTCCCTCCCAGCCTCAAAAGAAAAAGACAACCGGCCGATTTAAAGAAAGCCCGTCCTCTGACTATGACAAAGACATCTTGAACAGGGCTCAGTACGAGATAGGAGGGGGAATGCCTCCGCACCATCCCAGCCTGGAGGCGAAAAAAGCACAGAGGAGCTACTTTCACCACAAGGGCAACGATTTTGAAACCAATCTTCAACTGGGTTTTGGCTACCGGGTGGATGATCTTGATTGGAGCATCGCGGGGGACAGCTCCGGCCAAAACCCCAATGTTTTATCGGAGTTGACTTGGCGGGATCTGGAGAGCTATGAGCTCAAGGCCAAAGGAAATGGGATCTTTAAAGATAAATATGTGCTGGACGGCTCGATCGCTTATGCGGAGATCTTTCGGGGCGAAAACCAAGATTCCGATTATACCGGGAATAACCGCACCGGCGAGTTTTCCCGATCGAATAACCGCTCCGATGAAGGGGACCTTTATGACCTTTCCGCTGGACTGGGATACCGGATGCACTTGAACAACTATCAGGAATTCTGGGTGGTGGATGATCTGTGGCTGAGTTTACTGGGAGGCTACTCTTATCATTCCCAGGATTTGAGAATCACCGATGGGGTGCAGACGATTCCCGCCACCGGCCCTTTTGCGGGTTTCAACAGCAAATACGAAACCGAATGGCAGGGTCCCTGGCTCGGGGTGGAATTTTATGGCACAAAAGGCCGGGGAAGCGGGTTTCTGCGATTTGAATATCATTTTGCCGTCGACTATTATGCGGAGGCTGACTGGAATTTAAGGACGGATTTCCAGCACCCTAAAAGCTTTGAGCATGAAGCCGACGGGACCGGGATGGTCTATGGGCTGGGGGGAAGCTGGGCCCTTAACGACAATTGGTCTTTGGGCGCCAATATCGACATTTATGATTTCGAAACCGATGAGGGCGTCGATCGTACGTTTTTCTCAAATGGCACAACCTCGGAAACCCAGCTCAATGAAGTCAGTTGGTCCAACTGGGCCGCCTTACTGGTTTTAACCTACCGATTCGGCCGCTAATGCGAGTTTTAAAAGATAAAAGGCTTATAGACTCCCAGTCATTCTCAGTTTTCCTGCCCTCCCCAGCCATTCTCGGCTTTCTTTCACCACCCCAGCTTCCCAGCCATTTCCAGCTCCCTTGGGATTCCCAGCCCACAAGGGATTGACACCTCAAGAAAAAATGTTAAAATGGCCGTCATGGCGCTCAAAAACACCGTGCTAAAAGATTGGAGGCGAATCGATACACGGCTGGTCGACTTGATGGCCCGTTATGGGATCGGGTTGCTTCGCGGTTCGTTGGGCGTCATCTTTATCTGGTTTGGTCTTTTAAAAATTTTGGGATTGAGTCCGGTCGTAGAATTGGTTGCCCATACCGTGTACTGGTTTCCGCCGCAAATTTTTATTCCCATTTTGGGATGGTGGGAGATGATGGTGGGCGTAGGTCTCTTGCTTTGTTTTGCCATGCGTTTTACTTTGTTTCTATTCTGGGCTCAGTTGGCGGGGACTTTGCTTGTATTGGTGATTCTTCCCGATGTCGCTTTTCGTTCTGGGAATCCCCTATTGCTTACTCTCGAAGGGGAATTTGTCGTTAAGAACCTCATTCTCATCACAGCGGGAATCGTTATCGGCGGCACGGTGCGGCGGTTGGATCGGAGATAGATGTGAAATAAAAAGGCATCCCCAAAATGACGTCCCCCATGTTTCCCATGTTGCCAATGTTGCCGGGGTTGCCTTTTAAAGGTTGCTTAAGGTTATTCGAGGTTACCCTCAGGCAACGTTTAGCAACCTTAAAAGATGTCGATTGAATTAGGTAACATTGGCAACTTTGGAAACCTTGGAAACCTTGGCAACATTTTATTGAATCTTTGTAACTACTCAGGTACCCATATCCGTCGAGAACCAGATTGCAGGTGATCTTA
>CAZUJQ010000029.1:0-23251 GCA_964620805.1 uncultured Planctomycetales bacterium
GCGCCTTAAAACAGGAAGTTGGTCGTATCTTTCCAATCCACACTGCAATATCCCGTTGATCATATCCTCATAACTCATCTTCATGGCTTTAGCTGTGGCGTAGAAGACATCGTTCCTGGCCAGACACGGTAAGGGGTTAATTTCCAACACAAAAGGATGCCCTGTCTCATCCACACGGAAATCCACCCGCCCAAAATCACGGCAACCCACACCCTGATAGGCCTCAACGGCCAGTGTCCTCAATTGACGATCCAAATCCTTCGGGATATCCACCGGACAGATATACTCCACCCGATCCGGCGTTAACAGCCGAGAAAAGGTATAAAAATCGTTGCCGAGATTGACAACCCCATCGATACTCACCTGAACAACCGGCAAGGCCTGTGGATTTTCATTTCCCATGACCGCAACCGTAAATTCGGTTCCCTTGATAAATTCCTCGACTAAGGCCGGTTGCTTGTACGTTTCATGGATGAGCCGGACCTGCCTTTGAAGGCTCTCCAGATCCGTCACTCTAGAGCCCTGGCTTAGACCTTTGGAGGAACCCTCCCAACAGGCTTTCACGATGAGGGGGAATCCGATAAAATTTAATTTTTCCAGATTCCGATGATCCTGGGCTATAAAAAAACGCGGTGTCGGGATTCTATCCGCAACAAAACACTTTTTGGCCACAACTTTGTCCAGCGTAATCCCTAAAGTCAAGGCATCCGAGCCGACAAAAGGAATTCCATACATCTCCAGAAGAAGCGGCACTTGAGATTCGCGGTTTCTTCCCGAAACACCTTCGCAGATGTTGAACACAATGTCCACATCCAAGTTCCCGATCTGCCTTAGGAGATTCTCCACGTTGCCTATCCTCTGGACAGTATGCCCGCGGCACTCAAAGGCCCGGACAATGTCCTCGATGGTTTGCGGATTATCGAACTCAGCATTGGCATCCACAGGGTCATTGGCTTCCTTAGGCCAATCGTTTTTAAGATCGTATGTCAAGCCGATTTTATTTTTCATATAAAAAATAAGGGGCCACTTCCCTTTAAAGATGGCCCCTTCCCTAAAAGACTATTTCACTTGAACCGATTCTCCTTTTTTAATCCCATAAAATTATAAAAATTTTTTAACCAACACATTTTTATCATACGTGTAAATCGATGTCAATGGTTTTTAAAAAATTTTTTAAAATTTTATGTGTGCTGGTAAGAATGGTTGTACAATATTTGCTTATAAGGAGAGCCGATGCTGCGAAAATATCATATCATCGAGGGGAAACTCGTGGAAAATGGAGAAGAGCAGGCCTCTGTGTTCGTCTATATCAATCCAGATCAGACAGAGAGAAACTACCTGATCGATCAGGTTCAAATCGATGAGCACACCTTAAACTCGGCCATGGATCCTGATGAATTGGGCCGTCTCGAGTTTGAGAACAGTCATGCCGCCCTCATCATCAAGCGCCCCAAGCGCTACAGCTCAGCCGACAATTTTCTTTTCAAAATATCCTCGGTGGGGTTGTTTCTTTTTCCCGATAAAATCATCATCGTTATGTCGGAGGAGGCGGTTTTATTCGATGGCCGTACCTTCACGCGGCTTCACTCCATCAGGGATCTCTTGTTAAAAATCATTTTCCGCTGCATCCAGCATTTTGAGGAACACTTGAACGTCGTCAGCAAAATTTCCGATGAGCTGGAACAGGAGATCAACACGGCCTTGACCAACAAAGACCTTTTGTCGATGTTCAACCTGGAGAAAAGTCTCGTGTTTTATCTGAAGGCCATCAGCTCTAATGGGAGGGTTATTGAGAAATTGAAAATCACAACCGCCAAAATCAGCCTTGACAGCGAAGAAAATGAATTTTTGGAAGACGTGATTATCGAAAACAGCCAGTGTTACGAAGAGGCCAATACGTATTCCCAAGTCCTCTCCAGCATGATGGATGCCTGGGTTTCGCTCGTTAACAACAACCTCAACATCCGCATAAAAACCCTAACCATCCTTTCGATCTGCATCATGCTTCCCACCTTGATCGTAAGCCTTTTCTCCATGAACGTCCCGTTGCCTTTAAAGCAAGAAGGGACTCTGATTTCGTTCTGGATTGTCTCTGGCTTGGCGGTTTTATCGGTTGTGGTGATTCTCTTGCTGCGGCGCTACCGAAAATGGTAGCGAGGCGCCCTTGGAGACATCCAATTTTCCTCTCATCTGCTGGTCGTCACACCCCGGCGCCGGCAATATTTTCTTACAGGACACCGGGAACAAAAAGGCGAAATGGGTTTACAAACGTTCTGTCCCCACGTTACTAAAAGCGCATTGTATTCGATCCAGTATTCCTGCGGCAGTTTCTTTCTCAAGGCCCATTCTGTTTCTTCGGGGGTCTTGGTTTTGACGTACCCTAACCGATTCGAGATGCGATGCACATGCGTATCCACGCACACGCCCAATTTTCCAAAACCCTCGGTCAAGACGAGATTGGCGGTCTTGCGCCCTACGCCTTTAAGGGTCAGCAGTTGATCGAGATCATCCGGCACCTGGCCGTGAAAGCGTTCGATCAAATCCTGGCAGATGCCGTGGATCCGACGGGCCTTGGTCTTGTAGAATCCGACCGGATAAATCGATTTTTCGATTTGCTCAATCGTTAAACGCAACATCCCCTCTGGGGTGTCGGCCAACCAAAAAAGCCGCTGTGAGGCCGGGAGTGTCGTCTCATCTTTGGTGCGCAGACTTAAAATGCATGAGATGAGGACCAAAAAGGGATTCTTCCATTTTTTCCCAACAAGAGTCACGGCCGGCTCAGGCAGGGCTTTCACTTCTCGGCGCAGGATTTCAACAATGCGATGGATAGGAATGTCTCTCATATTTGATTATTCTGATCTTTTCTTATAACCAACGACTTTGGAATCCCAATATCCCTCACCACGACTCTGCCCACGTGCGCCGGGCCTTGATTTAAGAAAAAACCTCTCTTGGCAAAGCTGAAGGTCACCGTGACCGAAGCCCTGATGCAAATCCCGAGAATTTTTCCCGATGTGCCATCCAAGCCTGAAGGGATATCGATTGAAACAACGAATCCGCGAGCTTCATTGACGGCGCTGATCATCTCTCGGTCTCGGCCGGCGATTTCCCGATTCAACCCAACGCCAAAAAGTCCGTCGACTATCAGGTCGCAACGTCGAACAGTCTCCGGGAAAGGCGAGGATATCTCTTTTAAAACAAAAACCGGATATCTAAGGTTCTTCAAAACCTGATAATGGACCGCCGTATCCGCCCGCAGGTTCCGAGGATCTCCGGCCAAAAAAATTTCCGGCCTGAGGCCGGCATCAATCAGATATCGACCGACCACAAAACCGTCGCCTCCGTTTCCGCCGGTGCCGCAGACGATGCTGACACGCTGAGCTTTCAATCGCCGGAGGGTCTTTTCAACCTCTTCGGCCACGGCCCGCCCGGCGTTTTCCATCAAGACAGTCGATGGGATTCCGATTTCATGGATGGCCTTCCGATCCAACCGCTGGATCTGGTGCACGGTGACCGTCCGCCCAAAATTTTTGACCCGCAAGGCCTCAGATATCATACCCGTAGCCGATCTCTTTCAAGAAGGACGGGTTGTCCCGCCATCCCTTTTTCAGTTTAACGTGGAGATCAAGAAAGACTTGGCTTTCCAGGAGCTCTTCCAACTCTTTCCGGGCCAAGACACCGACTTTTTTTAAAAACTGTCCCTGTTTTCCGATCACAATCTCTTTTTGTGATTCCCTTCCCACATAGATGACGGCGCTAATATAAATGAGCTTTCTGTGCCGGTGCTGCATCGTCTCGACCGCCGTTGCAATGGCGTGAGGAACTTCCTCTTTTAACAGGAAGAGCAGCTTCTCACGGATGATGTCGCTGATGGCGATTTTCTGAGGCAAATCCGAGATGGTATCCGGTGGATACAAGGCCGGACCTTCCGGCAAAAATCCAAAGAGGATCTCTAAGAGTTTGTCCTGATTAAAACCTGTTTTACCCGAGAGCGGCAAAAGAACAAGGGATTTCATATCCTGCACCGATTGTCCTTTGACCCGCTCCCACAAAGAGATGTACTTGGGGATGTATCGGCCTTTGAGATCGATCTTGTTCAATCCCAGGACAACGGGGACACGGACGTCTTTTAAATTTTCAACCAGCCGCTCTTCTTCCCACCCCACAGACTCATTGGCATCCACCAGATGAATAATACCATCCGCCTCAGGGATACTTCCCAATACCGCCTTCATTAAAAGCTTGTCCAGGGCGTCCTTGCCCTTATATAAGCCCGGCGTATCCACAAAGACAATCTGGCCTCTTTTATCTTGATAGATGCCCCGGATTCTGTTGCGGGTCGTCTGAGGCACCTGCGAGACGATGGCGACTTTTTCTCCCAGAAGAAAATTGAGAAGAGTGGACTTCCCAACGTTGGGCCGTCCCACGATTGAAACCTGCCCGCAGTGGAAAATCTCGCCACGGCCGGGGGCCCGCTGAAATTCTTCTGGGAGGTTCATTGGCCTTGCCCTCGGCGGTAACGCAGGCTGACCATGACAACACCGCTGAACATGGCCAGATTCACAATATTAAACGTCCTCCAGACCACATCTTGGGACCGGAAGCCGGACGGCGCCATGAGAAGCAAACAAAACCAAACCCCCAAAACCCACCAGAGGCTCAAATCCTGCGAGGATTTTCTCTGAATGATCCTCACAATCAAGGGAATGTTCCAAAGAGGCAAAACAAGGGAGGCGATTAAAGCAGTCATTTGAAGAGGGTCTTTGGAAAACTCATTGAGAAAATGGGCCATATGATGCTTCGGCATAAAATAATTATCAACAACTTTTGTCACGGGGCACTAATCCGGCAACATGAATTCCAAGAGCTCTTGCCGGCGACGATTCACATCGGAGAGCGTCAATCGGGCTGTTTTCGTCAGACCAAAACCCTCCACATTGAAAGAAGCGAGCGTTGTCCCATAAATCACCGCCTGTTTGAGAGTCTTCTTGTCGATCTTTTGGGCCTTGCTCAGATAGCCCATCAACCCCCCGGCAAAGGTATCGCCGGCACCTGTGGGATCTACGACCCTTGGGATCGGATAGGCCGGGAAAGAAAATTTATACGGATCGCTGTAAAACCCCGTGCTCTCCCTTTTTGACCACGACCAAAGGCGGCCCCATTCTTCTTAAAGTTTTGGCCGCTTGGATCAGATTTTGTTCTCCGCTTAAGGAGCGCGCCTCGCCCTCATTAGCGACAAATAAATCCACCTTGCGCATCAATCGAACCAGAGAAGGGCGTTTGTGGTTGATCCATAGATTCATGCTGTCCAATCCCACCAGCCGGGGTTTACGCAGGATTTTGAGCAGGCCCATTTGGATGTCCGGATCGATATTGGCCAGGAAAATATTGGGGGTATCTCGGTGGGCATGGGCGATCTCGGGGGTGAAACCAGCCAGGACCCCCAATTCGGTGGCCAGCGTCAGAGCCGTGTTCATGTCTTCTCTTTTGTATTCTCCATCCCAGCGGAAGGTCTTTCCCTCGCCCTCGGCAAGAGAGGCAAGATTGATTCCCTTGCGGTGTAAAAAGTCAATGTGCCTTTTGGGGAAATCCTTGCCGATCACGGCAACCAGATTCACTTTAGTAAAAAGCCGGGCGCTCATCGCAAAATGCGTCGCCGAGCCGCCCAAGAGATCGCGCCTTTCGCCGTAAGGCGTTTTGACGTTGTCGAGAGCGACAGTGCCCAGCACTAAAAGACTCATAGGTTACTCCTGTGCAATTTCCGTGAGACGTTAGACGTAAAATGTATCATTCTCCTATAATCTTCACCAATACCCTTTTTCTTCTTCGACCATCAAACTCGCCATAAAAGATCTGTTCCCACGGCCCGAAATCTAAGCGACCCTTGGTGATCGCCACCACCACACCCCGGCCTATGATCTCTCTTTTCAAATGGGCGTCGGCGTTGTCTTCGCCGGTTTCGTTGTGCCGGTACTGGGAGATCGGCTCATGCGGCGCCAGCTTCTCCAGCCACCGGTCAAAATCCTGATGCAGCCCCTCCTCATCATCATTGATAAATACACTGGCCGTGATGTGCATAGCGTTCACGAGACACAGCCCTTCCTGAATGCCGCTTTTGTCAATCATCTCTTGTACTGTGTCAGTGATGTTGATATAGGCCCGTCGAGTGGTGGTATTAAACCAGATTTCTTCACGGTGGGTTTTCATCTTGCGCCTCCTGCGTTTCTTTCAAACTTTTCGTTTCCAGCTCGGAATACATCCTCTCTAATCGTTTTACACTATTGAAATCTGGCAGATCTCTTCGGGCCATTTCTAAGAGGGCCTGAGCCTCTTTCATTCGATGAAGCCCTCCATACGCCTGCATCAATGCAGCATAATGCACTGGCCAGTGTGGCTCTAATACGATACTCTTTTCCAAATACAGGGATGCCTTAACATAGTCTTTTTGCGAAAGATATATCCGGCCCAAAACATCGTAAGGGGCAAAATAAGACGGCTGTAGACGAATCGCCTCCGTTAGATATTTCTCCGCTTTCTCGGGAAAAGTCCGGTAACACACACCCAAAATATAATAGATTCTCGGATCCATAGATCCCAATTTTAAGGCATACCCCATGGTGTTTTGGGCTTTCTCATATTGACCTGCCCTCAGATATTCCACACCCAAGATCACATACCCACCAGGGACCTGGGGATATCTTCTGATAATCTCGGAGGCAACAGCATAATTGCTCTTCCAGAGGCCATTGAGAGAAACCGTTGTGAGGATATAAAAACCCAAAATGAATCGGATGAGGTTGCTCTTTATGTTCGGATATTTCTTTAAGATTCCCTCTTTCAAGGATGCATGATCAATGATGAGGGCCAAAAGGGCTAGGAACCCAACGCTGGGCAAATACATAAAGCGGTAAGCCATGGGATTGGCCAAAGGAACAATGTTAGAAACAGGAAGAAATCCGATCAGAAACCAAAAGATAAAGAATGCCGCCCCCTGGAATCTCCTAGCCACCTTATACATCACGGCAAAATAAACGACAACAAGGAGAAAAGAAAAAAGATTCTGAAGGCTGTCTATGGGTTCGACCGAAGGGGCATAAAGGAATGGCAATATCCCAATTCCCAGAGGAAACCATAAAGTCAAAAGATAATGACTAAGGATTTTCACTATAGTCAAGATGTGTGTCAAGGGCGTTCCACCAAGCCATGTTATGTTCTTGAAAGTGGTATTGGGAAAAACGACCAGATAAATGTAAAGATAAAATATCGTCACAAGAAGAAATCCTAAATATCTCGATCCCAGGCCACGCACCATTTCTGAGATTGTAATTTTTTTACAAACCTTCTCGTATAAGATGACCATGGGGAGAAAAATAATGGTGGATTCTTTGCTGAATACCGCCAAGAAAAATGCTCCAACGGATCCAATATAGTAAAAGGCTTTCTTTTGACTGCTTGCCTGCGTATACCGAATAAAACTCAAGAATGCCAATAAAAAAAAGAAGGAGCTTAAAAGGTCTCCCCGGAATCCAATATTGCAGACCGCCTCGGAAAGAATCGGATGGCTGACAAAAAAAAGCGAGCAGATAAGGGCTGTTTGCTTTCTCAAACCTATAGAAGACATCAAAAAAAACACTAAAAGCGAATTCCCCAGATGGTAAAGCAAATTATGCAGATGATATCCAAAAGGATTGAGTTTCCATATCCCATAATCCAGGAAATACGTAAAAGACAAAGCTGGTCGATAAGCTACAGATCCCGAATTAAGCGTTTCATGATAAAAATAGCCGGTTGTTGTGTCCGTCAAATAATCTTTTTGGAATAACGCAGGAAGATTAGCCCAGCTCCGATAGAAAAAGTTATCAACGATAATGATTTCATCGTCACCCACAAAACCGTTGGACAACGAATTGGCGTAGGTGATCAAGGTAAAGGCAAGGATAATGAGGACATAACCCTTGGGCATGGGAATCTCTACCTACAGAGCTTAAAGTATAGAAATCAGAACGCGTGATTTAAGCCCAACCAAAAATGAGGATCATCTTCGCGGGGATCATGGATCGCTTGCGAGGCATCGAGGCGCACCACGACCTTCTCCAAAAATGAGCCCAGATTGACCGTGAACCTTAAGCCCACGCCGGCATCCTTCTTCAGGGTGGATTCCTCAAAGTCTTCAAACCAGGCCTGGCCCAAATCGAAAAAGACGACACCGCCGATCGACTCCAAACCAATCCAATGATCCGCCATCGACCAATCTAATCTCTTGACCAGGGGAAATCGGTATTCAATGCTTCCCAAAAGGGCCTTGGCGCCTCGGGCCGTCTTTCGCTCAAAGCCGCGCAGGCCGTTGATCCCCCCCAGTTCGAAGAGGCTTTTGTCATCGGGAGTGCCCCAGCCGGCTTTAAGGCGGAAGGCCGCTTTCGATTGGGCGGTCACCGGCTGATAAAAACTCATGTCCAGGGCGCTGCGAGTGAAATATTGGGTGGCGCCGAGAAAATGCCCTGAATTCTCGATTATGGCATCCACTTTATAACCATCGCGAGGATCAGGGAGCGGACCAGAGCGGCCGAGATGAAAACTTGTTCCGACAATGGCCTCGTCTTTTTTGAGATAAGAGACATTGCGGGAATCTTCCAGACCGCTTAAGGTCAGATCCCCTTTTAAGGAGCGATCCCGCAAAAGATACAGTGTCACATGGTCGTTGACTTCGGTTAAACTATAGGCCGCCGGCCAGAGTTCTCGTCGGATATAAACCTTGCCGCCGGCCAAATCTTCTTCATCGCCATCGGTGTCATTGGTGTTAAAGAGCTCGAAGCCGGCAATGGTTTGGGAATGAAAAAGATAATGGCGCTGAAAGCCCAGCCGGGAATGCTGCAGGTTCTCTCCCAGTTCGTAATCGGTGGCGGCGTAAAAATTCCAGTCATAGGGTTTTAAAAGCGAGGCCTTGACCCCTACGCCCGAGTTGGCCAGCTCCGGGCCCACCACCAGATTGTAGGAATCATCCGGCAGAAAAACCGCAAGATCGTACAGGCCCAAATGCAAAGGAACGAATCTCGTTTTGATCCGGCGCGGCCAGACATTATCGGTGCGGTCGATGTCCAGAAGCTCTTCTTGGGGGTCCACCACAATCTCTTGGATGGGGTTGGCGGGATCGGCCAGGGTCGCGTCGTCTTCAATGTTTTTTCGGCCTCGCCCATCCCAGGTCACGATCTCTTTGGTTCCATCCCTGCGTATGATTTTTATTTTGACCGGCATCACGGCTGTGCCTCGGTTGAAGACCGCATGACGATCCACCGCATAATCACACACCTTGGTTGTCTGAAGCCATTGACTAAAAAACCATTGCAAGTCCTGCCCGCTCTCTTCTTCACAGATCCGGATAAAATCGTTTTGGGAAAGATTCTTAAAACGATACTCTTTAAAGATCCTGGCAAAAACCCGCCGGAAGGCATCCTCGCCGATCTGGGTCTTGAGCATGGCAACGATCCTCAGGCCCTTTCCGTACGTCAGGGAAAAGATGCTGCTGGGCTCCCGAAAGCTGGACAATTCCCCAACCACGGGGCGATCCAGGTCGGTGCGGGCGATCATCTTATAACGGGTATCGCTGGCATGCCGGAAGGAAAAATTCGGCAAAAGCCACTTAAGCCATGGGGGCCATTCGATCACGGAAGCGCTTTTGCCGTATTTATCTTCCAGGTGTTCCAGCAGGAAATAAGAATTGACCCCTTCCTCCAGCCACATCTGGTTGAATTCATCCACACCGATCAGATTATAAAACCACTGGTGTCCGGTCTCGTGGGCCACGAGAAAATCAAAATATCGATTAAGAAATCCCGGCAAGCGGTACACCCTGGTATCCAGGAAGATCATATTCGACATCTGCTCTCCCCCATAGCCCAGATGGACCGGGGCAATGCTGAATTCCTCGTAAGGGTAAGGGCCAAAACGCTCGAAATAAAACTTCATCAGATCCCGGGCGTGACCCAAGGCCTGCCGGCCGCGGGCCGCGTCTCCTTCGAGATAAAATGATTTGATCTTAACGCCATTAAAATTTTCCTCGATCACTTTATAGCGGGGGCTCATGGCCAGTGTAAATTCCCGGATGGGAAACGCGGTTTCGATAGTGAGGGTTTTGGTTGCATTGTCGCGGGATTCTTCGCCCTTCAACTGACCGGAATGAACCACGACCTCATCCGCAGGAACTGTCAGTTTAACCGAATAATAAGCCGCCTCGCTGAAAAACGGCCGGTGAAAGGGATAAAAGGGATGATTGTGCCAGCCATCATCGTTGAGAATAGACAAAATGGGATACCAGCGCGATAAAGCCCAGATATCCTCATGCCAGCCGAAACGTCCATAGGCATGGGGGACATCCACGCTGAATTCAATTCTTAGCTCCAGCGCCGCGCCCTCGGCCAGGGCTTCGGGGAGGAAAACTTTTAATAAGGTCCTGTCCTCTCCTCCCATCTCAAATTTCAACGATTCCCCGTTTTGGGTGATCGAGTGGATCTCGACACGGCCTGAAGGGAAGCCCTCGGGGAAAGGATCCACCTTAAAATAGCTAGCATAACGTTGCATAAAGCTTTTTTCCTCGGCGGTATAAAGCCGTTGGGGATAGATATGAAAATAGACCTCTCCAATAGGATTCGCGGTGGGATTGACGAACCGGATCTTCTGGCTGGCCGTGATCTTTTTTAAGACGGTGTCCACGACGGCTTCGATCTCGTAGCGGGCCTGTCCGCCAATGGTTGAAGGACTTGGCAGGCCCTCAGCTTCGCCGAGAGGCGAGCGGGGAGGATCGAAACGTGAGGTTTGGCTGACCGATTCAGCCCGAGATTGGCTCTGGGATGGATTCAGGAATGAAAGGATGAAAATCCCCAGGATCATTTTTCTTCTTAGGCCCATCGTCCCGTTGTCCTTTCTCAAATGGAGCTCTTCTTTAATGTTTTATTTTACGAAATCTCTTTGTTGATGAGATTCGCCAGGAACTCTGAATAACGGCTGTCTTGGCGCAGGGCCGCCAAGTCGCCATCCTGTTTTAAGTACTCGAAATCCCGATACCCGCAATCCACGGCCAGCCGAAGCGTGCTAAAGGCCTTATCAAATCTGTTTAATAAAGAATAGCTGCAAGCTAAATTGTAGAGAACATACGGATCCCGCGGCCGCAACTGCGAGAGCCGCTCGTCGATCTCCAATCCTTTCTGATAAAGGCCTTTCTTCGTATATAAATCGCCCAAGGCCGTTAAGCCCTCGATAAAATCAGATTTCTTTTGGATAATGCCTTCAATGAAGCGGATCTCGAAGTCAATGTCTTGAAGAGGTTCAAAGGCCTCTTTTCCCATTTTTATATTTCCCTCCCATCATTTGCTTGATAACTGAAACATAACCTTCAGCAATTTTAATAGCTTCCTTGGCTTCATCTTTGCCAACATGAACAATGACACCGTAATCGCCCACACCGCGCAATTCAAACAACCAATTCAAATCTTTACCAAATTGCCTATCCATCCTCCCCAATTTTGATAAACTTCTGATGAATAGCGGCAATAACTCCGCTATGCTTCCCAAACTCCAACCCTTCCTTAAGCAACAAAGCACTCGAGGCATAAAAGACCGCATAATAGGCCCTTGAGGCAGCAAAGTCATAGTGAGATTTCTTTACTTGAGTTTGGCACTTTTTCGGGCTTTTGGGCCGTATTTTCAGGTAGTTCTCGTCGAGAAAGCAATTTTGTGGTATCGAAAACCTGTTTTTGCGATCCGAGAGACTTTTCCGACGACAAATTCGAAAATTTGCCAAACTCAAGTTCTTTAATAACTCTTTAGCCGCTTCTATAGATTCATCAGCCCGATCAAGATGAGCTGCTATTTCCTTTTGATATTTCTCATTCATACAAACCAACCTTCTCTTTTGGCATTTCGATAAAGCTGAATCTGACCTTTTTTAAAGGCGACAGCATCTGCGGGCTTAGCCGAAATCAATTGTTTGCAATCCAACTGCAAAGGGTAGAGCAATTCTGTCAGCCGACGCAATTCTTTAAAATAATTGACCGGCCTTTTAAGCAAAATCAAAAGATCAATGTCGCTTTCTTCTCGTGTCTTTCGGTGAGCCGAGGAACCATACAAAATAAGTCCCTGAAACCGTGGACCATAATAATCAGAGAGTATTTTCTTGCAATTCCTTAAAACTTGATTTAAAGGCATGTACCCTACCTTAAGATTTCTTTCATTAAGACGATCCCTGAGATACCGTATACGTCTTTCCCAAATAACCGGCAATCCGCGTAACAGCCTCTTTTAAATTTTCATAACTGGAGGCATAGGAAATCCGCACATACCCCTCGGCGGATTTTCCAAAGGCCACTCCCGGCACCAAGGCCACCCTCTTTTTATGCAAAAGGTCTTTGGCAAAATCCAGCGAGCTTTTGCCGGTGTTTTTGATCGAAGGAAAAACATAAAAGGCGCCCGCCGGGTTATGACACGGAAGACCGATGGCGTTTAAGGCCTCAACCATGAACCGGCGCCGACGCCTATATTCGCGTTTCATTTCGGCCACGCTCTTAAAGCCCCCTCGCAAGGCTTCGATGGCCGCGATCTGGCCGGTGATGGGGGCGCAGAGCATCGTGTACTGATGGATTTTGGTCATGGCCGCGATCACGTGCGAGGGGCCGCAGGCAAATCCCACCCGGAAGCCCGTCATGGCGTAGGATTTTGAAAAACCATTCAGATAAATGACATGGTCTTTCATGCCTGGAAGGCTCGCTAAGGGGGTGTGATCAAAATCATACGTCAGATCATCGTATACCTCATCGCTGATCGCGATGAGATCGTGCTTTTTGATGACCCGGGCGATTCTATGCAATTCCTGTTTAGTGTAGGAAGCGCCCGTAGGGTTGGCGGGATAATTGATCATCAGGGCCTTCGGTTTCCTTAAGGCCGCGGCCTGATCGATCTTCTCAGGCAAAAGCTTAAAGTCGCTATTAATGTCCGTGAGGACCGTGATCACCTCCCCGCCGGCCAATTGAACGACCGGGCCGTAAGAGACGTAGCTGGGCTCCGGGACCAAGACCCGATCCCGGGGATTGAGGAGGGCCCTCGCTGCCAAATCCAGCGCCTCGCTCACCCCCACCGTGATCAAGATCTGGTCTTCGCTATTGTAGGTCAGGCCGTATCGTCGTTTCAGAAAATGGGCAATTTCCCGGCGGAGTTCCACCATTCCTTTATTCGAGGTATAAGAGGTGAATCCTTTCTCCAAAGAAAAAATCGCCTTTTCCCGGATATGCCAGGGCGTGGCAAAGTCTGGCTCACCCACCCCTAAGGAAATGATGTCCTTCATGTTCAATACGAGATCGAAAAAGGCGCGGATTCCCGAGGGGGCGAGGTCTTGAACGCGTTGAGCGATGTGCATATGGGCTATCCTTAATGTGATCATTTTAGTAGAGAGTAGAGGGTAGAGAGTAAAAAATCACAATTGAACCTTAGCAAGTCTTTTTTCGTAACAAGGCTTCCCAGCTTCGTTACCGCAGGACGCCTTCGCTTCACACCCATTACAGAGACTTCCTCGCTACTACGCATCCCTCCGACTCCTTGCATCCTGTCATTCAGGTTCTTTCCTCCTCGGTTATTCCCTCCTTACCCTCGTTCTCCTTCTTCAAGGGCAGATGCAAGGTCTCTCCCTCGGTCAATGTACCTGATTTCCCTCCATCCCAGCCATAATCACCCCAAGAAGTTAAATCGGCTCTCTTTTTTTGGCTTCCCTGTGGAAAATTGCCAGGTCGCCCCTTCTTGCGGCCACCTCTGGTTCGCTTACCGCTCCGGGCTGGAGTTTTGCCTGGCCCCCTTCAGATTCCGCCTCACAACGGACACCCTGGGCTATCGGCTACGAGTCCTCCCCGAGTCAGGGAGCTCGATGGGACTTTCACCCGCTATCCTGCTCAGCTGCGAGGCACGCAATCCCAAGCACCAAATTACAAACAATATCCAATCCCAAAATAACAATTTCAAACTCCAATCCTATTACTGGAATTTCTCAATATCTTCCTTGGGTATTGTTATTTGTTTGTAATTTGTGATTTGGAAATTGTATATTTTTTATCAACGATTTACTTTATCCTCTTTTCTTGCTTTTTATCCTCTTATTTATGAACTCACGAACCACCCCTATCACATAATCCAGATCCCCGATCTCCAAATCCTGATGCACGCCGATGTGGCAGCCGTTGTTCCCGAAATATTCCGCGTTGGGAAAGTCGCCCAGCTGATATCCCAGGAATGCGTAACCAGGGCATTGCGTGGGGATCGAATAAAACAGATTCCGGGAATCAATCCCGGCTTCTTCGATAAAATCCACAAATTCATCCTTGGTGAAAGGAACGCCTTCGCGAAGTGTAATCGGAAAAGCATGCGGCCCGAGCTTCTCGTGCGATTCTTCTTGAATAGAAAAGAAGAATTCTTCAAACGCCTTAAACTGCTCGATCAGATAACGCATGTTCCTTCGCCGGCGTTCGAGGATCGTACGGAAAATTTCGATATTCCCCAATCCCACGGCCGCCTCGATCTCATTCATTTTGGCGGAGAAGCCGATCCTCTGAAAGACAAACTTCTCCACCATGCCGTGGTTCCTGAGCGAGCGTAAGGCCTCGGCCATGGCCGGGTTATCCGTCAAGACAACGCCCCCTTCTATCGTAGTGATGATATGGGCCGCATACAAACTAAAGGCCGCCATATCACCGAGGGTACCGATCTTGCGGCCTTTGTATTCGGCACCGTGCGCCTCTGCGGCATCCTCGATGATAAAAAGCTTATGTCTTTGCGCTATGACTTTAATGGGATCCATGTCCGCGGGCTTGCCCATGAGGTGAACCGGCATGATGGCTTTTGTCTTGGATGTGACGGCCTTTTCGATTTTGCTCGGATCGATATTCAAAGTCTCGCGCTTGACATCCACAAAAACGGGTTCGAAGCCCGACTGGAAAACCGCGTTTCCCGTTGCAATAAACGAAAGCGCCGGCACGATGATTTCATCGCCTCTGACCGCCCCAAAGTCGTACAGTGTGGCCAGCGCCAGGCTGTCGGCATCGGTGCCGCTGCTCATGGCAACAGCAAATTTTGCCCCGAAAAGCCTGGCGAATTCCTCTTCAAACCGGGCCACGTATTTTCCTTTGGTCACCCACTTCGAATCCAGAATCTGATCGATCCATTGACGGGCCTGCGGCGTGATGGACACAGTTCCAAAAGGCACTTTAAACGCATCAGATTTGTTCTGTACGGGATTCAACTTTCTATCCTTACTTTAAAGCATCGCAGGCTTCCTGATACCGCTGAGGCGTTCCGATATCGAAAAATTTCTCCTCGGTATAGAAACCGTAGATTTCTTTTCTGACAAGCTGTGGAAACCAATCTTTTTCCAGAGAGAATTCCCAGCGCGTGGGCATCGAATCAAAGACCTCTCTGGAAAAGCAATAGATGCCGGCGTTGACATACCACGAATCCCTGGTGAAGGACACCAAAGACCCGGACTTGGGTTTCTCTGTGAATTCCATAATCCTCCCAGAGTCACTCAATCTGACTTTTCCCACATCTTCACTCGGCATGGGCCGCGAAACCACGAGTGTCACCCAGGCCTTCTTCGAGAAATGAAATTGTAAAAATTTATTATAATCCAGGGGGCAGAACGAATCACCGTTCAAGACAAGGAAGGGGTCGCCTTTAATCTTCTCTTGCGCGTTCTTAAGCGCACCGCCGGTTCCCAAAGGATGATCTTCTCTGGAAAACTCTATAATAAGCCGACTTTCTGTTTTTTGATAATAATCCTCGATCTCCTGGGCTTTATATCCCGTCAGCAGGATGATCCTCCTAAACCCCTGCTTTTCAAGATGCTCGAAAATAAAATCCAGAAAGGGCCGCTTCCCTACCTGCGCCATCACCTTGGGCGCCTCGCTGATGGCCGGCCTGAGCCGTTGGCCGAGGCCGCCGCAGAGGATGGCGACGTCGATGGGGGAGAGGTCGTTTATCATCTCAAATTTAATAGCGTAGGGCTAAGGGCAAAAAGCTTAGGGATAAATTTTTTACAAAACACTCTGCCCTCAGCCCTAGGCTCTATGCTCTCAGCTCTATGCCACACGCTCACACCTTGCCACTATTGGGCTGATAGAAAATGATTTGGCTCCCCAAACTCTCAAACTTGAAAGGAATCTCCATAAAATTTTTCAGGGCTTCTCTGATCTGGGGTTGTTTCTCCGGCAGAGCAAAAAGCAGAATGAATCCGCCACCACCCGCACCGAGGAGTTTTCCTCCTATGGCCCCGGCCTGCCGGGCCGTCTCGTATAAATCATCGATCAAAGGGGTGGATATCTTTTCTGAAAGGCTGCGCTTGAGCCTCCAGCTCTCATGGAGAAGTTTTCCAAACTCCTCCCAATGATTTCCGTTTAAGACATCCAGGGCAGAGACCGCCATATCATAAAGCACCCTGAGCTCTTCTTTTTTGCGGGGGATATTTTGAATCTGATGCGCGGCAATCTCCGAGGCCATCCGGGAAAATCCGGTGAAAAACATCATGAGGTGGCCTTCCAGCGATTGGATTTTCTCCGCTGGAATCGTGACCTTTTGAATACGAAGATGATTCTGTCCTCCGAATTCAATAAAATTGAAACCCCCGTGTGCGGCCAGGGCTTGATCCTGACAACCGACGTTTTCTTTGCACAACTCCTGTTCCACATAAATGGCTTCCTGGGCCAGGCGGTCTTTGGTGGGCATAACCCCTTTTAAGGCATATAACGCATTCAAAAGCCCAACGGTAAAAGAGGAGCTTGAGCCCAGGCCGGTGCGGGCCGGCAGATCCCCGTCATGATGGATCTCCACTCCCTCGGTCATTCCCAAAAACCTCAAGACCTCCCGGACCGCCGGATGATTAATCTCGTCAATGGTTTTGACGTGCTCCATTTTGGAATAGATGATTCTTGATTTGTGCTCAAAGAAAGGAGGAAGATAGCGGCAGGTGATGTAACAATACTTATCGATGGTGGTGGCGAGGACCGCGCCCTGGTGGTCATTGAACCATTGCGGATAATCGGTTCCTCCACCAAAAAAAGAGACACGAAAAGGGGTCCGGCTGATAATCATGCAGAATACACCTCCTCCAGGATCTTGCGCCTCAGCCTGATCTTGGTGGATCTGACGGTCTCCTCGACAGCGAGGGGGCCAAATTTTTCTTTTAACAAGTTTAAGAATCGGGGACTAGTATAATATTTCATCCAAGCCTCGTCTCGGAAGGCCAGGACCTGCTCGGCTGTCAGATATTTCGTTGGCAAGGGCTGAGTATAGTAGGAGTGCTGGGAAAATCCGGCATAGGTTTCCGGCAGTTTCCAGCCCTCTTTTTTTGCGATCCCGTACAAAGGACTGCCCGGATAGGCCATGGCACTGTAGAAATTGGCCATTTCGGTATTAAGCTCTAAGGCCAAGTCCAAAGTCCGCTGCATGGTCTCGAGAGTGTCTTCGGGCAAGCCGAAGATATAATTGGCTGCCACATTAATCCCATGGGAGCGGATCTTGCGGACAATATCCCGGATATCAATTTCTTCAAATTTCCCCTTGATGACGTCCTTGCGCACTTTGGTGTCCCCGCTTTCGATTCCTAACGCCAAAAAATTGACCCCTGCTTTTTTAAGAGTTTCCAGATACGACTCTTTAACCGTATCGATTCTGGCATAACACCAGATATTAAAATTATAACCTCTTTGAATCATGAGCTCGCAAAGTTTCATAAAATGGTTTGGATTCAAAACAAACATCTCATCGGCGATTTTAATATTCTTGGTTCCCCTCCGGGCCAGATATTCAAAGTCCTGGATCATAAACTCAGGACCCCAGAATCGAAAGACGTTGCTGCCATCGGAATATTCGTTTTCCTGCCGGTTGATGATATTGATCATACAGAAACTGCAGCGAAAAGGACACCCCAGACTCGTGTATAAAGCGGCAAAGGGTTGCCTTTCACAGTAATTGGGAAGGGCATGCCAGAGCGCTGTTCGATATTTGTCCATAGGGAGTTTGTCCCAGGCTATGCCAGGCAAATCGTGGGGCAGATCTTCTTTGGCAACGATAGGAGATGGCTTGTTGAAGACGATCTCGCCCTTTTGCCTGTACCCCAATCCTGGAACCCGATCCAGATGATCCTCTAAATTGGTTTGCAAAAGGCTCGAGATCGTATAGACCCCTTCGTTCTGGCAAACCATATCCACACAGGGGTGCTTCCCGAGAACCTCTTGAGGAAGGGCGCTGACATGGCCGCCCACAAAAAGGATTTTGATGGTGGGGTCCGTCTTCCTGAGGTGCTCGGCCAGCGAGACCGCGCCTTCCATATTCTGGGAGCTAGCGCTGGGCTGCTGGCCGTAAATGACGAAACAGGCGAGGCGGGGTTTAAGTTTTCCAATGTGAGACACCGCGGCGGAATCGGTCAGCTGCAGCGCCTCGCAATCCAGGATTTCCGCGCTGAAACCTTTCTTCAGGCAATGGGAGGCCAGCATGCCCGCCCAGATGGGCGGCTCAATCGCCGAGAAATCCTTGCTCAAATCTTGATAGATTTTGGAGGCGGCGTTGGGATGAATGAAAAGGATGTCGAGGGGATTCATGGGATAAAAATTTTACCTGGTGGTGGGGTCACACCCCATTTCTTACATATCCTAAGGAGAAATGGGGTGTGACCCCACTTTTCTACTTTTCTACTCAAACATTCGCATACTGATTTCTCCGAATGACCTGATACCCTTTGACGAGCTCGGCGATTCCTTCTGGCAAGGAGACCTCGGGTTTGAATCCGGTCTTCTCGATTTTTTCGTTGCTGACGATATAATCGCGCTTGTCCGGATCCTCACCGACCGCTGATTCTAAAAAGGTGAAATTGGGAACCTGCTTTTTGATCTCCTGGCAGAGCTCCAGCTTGCTCAGGTTGGCGTCGCTTAAGCCCACATTATAGGGTTGGTCTTTCATCTTGTCAAAGTGGTTGAGGGCGTGAATAAAGACGCGGGCCACGTCTCGCACGTGAATATAATTGCGCTTGAAATGGGCCTCGAACAAGACAATGAACCGGTCATGCACGGCACGATAAGTAAAGTCATTGACGAGAAGATCCAGCCGCATGCGGGGGCTGATCCCGAAGGCCGTGGCCAGTCGGAGGGTGATCGCCTCTTTGGCATTGAGGATCTCTTGCTCGGCTTTGACTTTAAGCTGGCCATAAAGCGAAATCGGCTTGAGGGGGGTTTTTTCCGTACAGTGTTTCCCTTTCTGGCCGATCCCGTAACCGCTGTTGGTCGTGGGATAGACGATCCTCTGGCTGCGGCGGCGCAGTTTCAAGATCATTTTGACGGCATCCAGGATCACACTCTCCGCGGCCAAGGGGTCTTTATTGCAAAGGGGCGCGCCGGTCAGGCAGGCCAAAGGGAATACCGCATCCACATCCACGATCAGCCGCTTCAGCAAAGGTTGATCGCGGGTATCTCCCCGGACAATTGTCAAATCCCGGTTGTGGCAGCAGTCCAAAAGAGACGTTTGGTGGTACATGAAATTATCCAGAACCACAACCTTGTGCTTTTCCTTAAGGAGCTCGGGGACCAAAACCGAACCCAGATACCCCGCCCCGCCGGTAACAAGGATTTTCATTGCACGCTCTCCCTCGGTTTTCTGTACCGCCGCAACCGCCGAACAATCCATCGCACAATCAGCAAGACAACAATGAACCAAATCAAAAACTTTACCGGCTTGTACGCCTTATTTAAAATCGCCGTATATCGGACCGACAGCCAGGGGCTCTCTCCCCCCACAACCAAAAGTTTTGAAAAAGAAAAAAACTGGCCTTGCTGAGGGATATCGATCTTGATCGGCAAAACTCCTTTACTGACTTGAAGCTCCCCGCCTCCTATCGAATAGGTCATCCCTTGTGCAAACTGATCGCCAATATCATCATCCGCTGAGCGTAACCGCCCTTGCACCGCTCGTTGCGCAGACTTCATCAGATTAAAGGCCGCCAGGCCTGCTGCCTCTTGGGAAGGCCCGGCCCAAACCTTCCTCACATCGCCGTCAAAATTGAAATAGGTATAGTCATCAGGCAGATACACGTGCCAGATCAGCTGGTTAATGGGAATATCTATTTTGGGTAAAGACAATCTCAATTGGCCCACCCAATTCATGAGGCTGCCTTTATCGAGGTAGACAATCTCTACCGGAAATTGGGTCAGATTTTCTCCCTGAAGCCGGGAGGTCTCCAAAGGAATGAGGACATGCCCCTGGCTGTCTCTAGCCGGTTTCACGGGTTTCCCCGACACAAAAGAACTCCAGACCGTGGCTTCTTTAGGTAGATCCAAGCGCAAGAATTGTTTGACATTATTTCTCACCAAATAAGTGATCTTCGTCAAGACCTTTCCCTCCCGGGTATGAAGTGTCAGGCCGTGGCCGCTGTCGATGGCCGCAATCAAAACCGGGATCTCCTCGTGCCGGGTCACTTCAATGGCGATGTTAAAGGGATGATTCAGATACTTAAAGGCCAGAAGAATCGGGTTGGAAGCGCTCATCCAAAGATGGGACGGAAGCTGTTTGGTATCAATGACCGTGACCTTCTCCAGATCTTGGGTGGCCAGTTCCACATTGGTTGAGGCCGAAACACCGTAAAAACCGTTTTCCCGCTCGACACCCAGGGCCCTCGCCCAGGGCATCTGGACCACCCCACTTCCTTCCGCGATATTGCGCTCATACGTCAGATTTAAAACATAATTCCCTTTCACGCCAAAATTAAGAAAGACATCCAAATACTGAACGCCCTCGGGTTCTTTAACCGAAACCTTCCAGTCTCGCAAATCTTGGCCCTGAACCTCCAGGACGCTCACATCCTCCGGCAAGGCCACGCGCAAGGACGAGACCTCGGTTTGCAGAATCAAATAGTTCATCAGCGATTGGCTGCGGATGACCCCGCTGCCGATCGAGGAATGCGTTGATGTCTCCACATACAATTTGGGATCAAGCTGGACAGGGGCAATCTCTTCTTTCGGCAAGGCCCTGCTCCAGCGGACATTGATCAAGTTGGTATTGGGAAGGACGGCCCAAGCGGAAGTCTTGTCGGCCTCGGCTTTCAATTCGACTTTAATGGCGGGTTCCACAAAGATCTGAACGTCTTTTTCCGGCATCGTTAATTCAAACTGGGCAATGGGGGCAGGGATGACATCCATGCTAAAGCTTCCCGGGCCGTTTTCCCTCTCCCGGGCGGATTTGATCAAGTATTCTAGCTCCAGGGTATACCGCCCTGGTTTATCCACGATCAAATAATATTGGCCGGCTTGACTGATGACAAAGGAGCTGCCTTTATTAACCTTGACATCGATTAAGCCCACACTGCTGTTGACTAAAGGGAGCTGCGTCCAGCCTGCCTTCTTAAACACTTCAAAAAAGATCTTGCCCTTGACAGTGACCACATTTTCTTCTAACTCGGCGGTGTATTTCACATTGTAAATGGCATGGGATGCCATGGGGCCGGGCATGGGGGATGAAGTCAAAGGAGCTGTCAAGGGCTGTGACCTTCTTGCGTTTTGCCGGTTTTCATCTCTCTGGCCACCGATGGTTTGTTCGGCAGGGTAAACGGCCATTTGCTGCTGAGGGGCATAGGCCGCTGGCTGATCAGCGCCTTGATAATCGGCATTCAAATAATACGGTTCGTATTGAATATTGCTTTGAGTGTTGAGTTTTTCTTCGAGCTTGGCTTTGAGAGATTGGCTAGCGGTAGAACCTCCTGCCAGCAGGCTTGCGGGTGTCAAAAACCATAGACAAACGACGCTTAGAAAAATATTCATAAGCCAAGACAAATACTGACGGGATCTCCTCTTCTTTGTAATCAGAAAATCTTCTTCCATCTCTCCCCTCCCTTTTGCTGGTGCCTATACCATTCATACATCCTGGCTATGCCCTCTTTCAGGCTCACTTTGGGCTGCCAACCCAGGCCCTTCAGGCGGCTGTTATCCATGAGCTTCCTCATTGTTCCATCCGGCTGAGAGCGATCAAAGACAATTCTTCCCTTAAATCCCGAAACCTCCCCGATGAGCCGGGCCAGTTCTCGAATGGAGACATCATAACCGCAGCCGACATTGATCATCTCCCTCTCGTTGTAATGTTTCATCAAGAAAAGGCAGGCATTGACAAAATCATCCACATAGAGAAACTCCCGACGCGGCCGTCCGCTTCCCCAGATGACCACTTCTCTGTGGCCCTCTGCCACGGCTTGATAAAACCTCCCGATCAAGGCACCGATCACGTGCGCGGTTTCCAGATCGGTATCCGCGCCGGGGCCGTACACAGTGGTCGGGACCGCGACGATGGCATTAAAGCCGTACTGCTTTCGATAGGACTGGCACAGCTTGGTTCCGGCAATCTTGGCAATGGAATAGGGTTCGCTGGTAGGCTCCAAAGCCCCGGTCAAAAGATATTCCTCTTTGATGGGCTGGGGAGATTCTTTAGGGTACGCGCATGATCCGGTTAAATAGAGAAGCTTCTTGCAACCCATTTGATAGGCTGCATCGATCACGTGATTCTGGCTTTCCATGTTCTCATAGATGAACTCAGCAGGGAACTTTTGGTTGGCCGCAATCCCGCCGGAACGCACCGAGCTTAAGAAAACATAATCGGGTTTTTTCTTTGAGAAAAATCGGCGGACCGCGGCCTGATCCAATGCATTCAATCTCATGGCCGAAGAAGAGAAGACATTTTTATACCCTTGAGACTGGAGGTAGTTGGCCAAGGAATTCTCCATGATATCGTTGTGGCCGACGATAAGAACCTTAGAGCTTTTATGCATGAATCACTTCTTGCCCAAATCTTCAATAGCTGTTTGAATTTGCAAGTCTAATTGTGGAAGGAATCCTTCAATGATCTTCCAGACAACCTCAACATCCAGACCAAAATAATGATGGATTAATTTATCCCGGAACCGAGCCATCTTGTGCCAGGGAACATCTTTGGCCTTGTGCTTAACCGTTGAGGAGACATTCTTAGTCGCTTCACTAATGATTCCAAGATTTCTAAAAACTGCATCCTGAGTCTTATAATCCATCCGAAATTTCTTAAAAGTCATATCCTTCGCATATTCCAGAATCCGCCCTATGACCTGTTGGATATCCTGGAGCAGATCCAAATCACCGCGTTTAGACATAAATCAACTCCTTTTAATATCCTTGAGTTTGGCAAATTTTTGAAAATATTGTCGTAAGAAGAAAGGCTTTCG
>CAZUJQ010000030.1:0-23038 GCA_964620805.1 uncultured Planctomycetales bacterium
ACCCCTGCCCACCCCCCATAGGTTTCAACAAAAACCGAAAGGAACTCCTGATCTGGTTTTTGTTGAAACCTAAGCCTGGGGGCCCTTACGTTTAGATTTGCGTCAGCAAATCCGTAGGGGCCGCGGAGCGTGGCTGGGGGTTCGTGGCGGCCAATGATATTCTTGAGTTTTATTAAGACCGGCGGCCCCTTCGGTGGATTGGAAACAACCATCCCGCCGATCGCCATAGCCCCCAAGGCCAAGATCATCCCTGTTCCGAAGGTACCAGCTACCTTTGCCGATGACAAGTCCTCAACTCGAATGTACCCTGGCGTGGACTCATAGACATTTGCTGGATAAATTTCCTTCCAGACATCAGAACCATGCCCCCTCGCCATCGCCAGCACGACCGGCGTCAAGAGGCTGATCAGGGTCAAGACCAAGCCAAAGATCGTCTCGATCCCCAGAACCTGCATCCGCGTTTCGTTGAGTTTCCGATCCCTCTCCTCAGGCGACAAGAATTCTTGTCGATAAATTTCATCGGCTAAGCGCACGAGCTCTGCCTGGAGGTATTCGGGATTCCTGATCTTCTCTTCTAAATAAGGCAGCCAGACCTCGCGGTCCAAGGTCTCTTGCCCAAAAATCTCTTTAGAGAAAAGCCGGATCAAAGCATTATGAGAAAGCTGATACCACGGCGCTTCAACCATCACGGATTCCATCATGTCTTCAAAAGAAAGATCGGGGGCAGGGATAACCGTTCCCTGCAGGGACTGCTCGAAGTTAATCAAGGGCATGGGAGAACGCTGGATGGCATTGAGCTTCGCCTCTATCTCCACAACGGCGAAGGCTAAGTCCCGCTGGAATTCAGGCTGATCAGCCGAACGTTCTAAGACTTGGAGAATCACAGAGCGTTGCGGACGTAACAGGAATCTTGCCATCAGAAGAGGATCTTCCGGCCGTCCTCCATTAAACGAATGACCTGATAACGCCTTGAAATAGACCAGCGCATCATAGTGGCTGAACTCTTCCTCCAAGATGGCCGCTCTATAAATCCGCTGGGCCGTTTCCAAATCGACTTCCCCAAGCATTTGCACAAAAACCCCTAGGCTGAATTGCCGGGGATTCTCAATAAGGGGCTGCTCAAAAATTCTGCCTTCACGAAGGCGCTCTTGGAACCGCGGGTGATTTGTCTTAAGCCAATGAGCCGAAGCCGTGGAGAATGCCACATAACGGTCGGTCGCCAAGGCGTTGGGCAGAGCCCCAGCAACAAGATTCAAGGCATAAACCACAACATGGCCGCCGGCGGCAGTTGTGGCCTCTTGGGTGAACTCTTCGATAATACGACCGATGTTGATCCCCAGGCCCTGCTGGCCGCGAAGAACGATGATGTTTAAGGGGATCAAAACCTCATCCACAATATACCCTCCCACATCGGTCAATTGATAGAATTGCACCCTTTCTTGGGGAATCAAATGGGTGATGTTGATATCCGGCTTAAGGGGTTTGATGTACTGGTCAATAAGCTGTACCAGACGCTGACCCGTGAGGCGGCCTTCCTGGAATTCCCAAACAACCGTTTCGTTAAATTCTTGGTACGGTCCCCAAAGCCAAGCAAGCACATTACCTTTATTAATGGGTTCAGGAGCTAAGGTCGTCGCGATCTCTTCTTCGGCAGCAACGAACACCGGTGTCTCAGCCACAGACAAAGCCGTTTCTTCGGCTGGTGTGCCGGAGGAGGGAATCGGTGTCTGCTGTTCTTTCATGGCATCGGATTTAAACCATCTGTGCCGAAAGATTAAATAAAGGGATATAAGAATAAGGGCTGAGAGGCCCGCGATGACAATCAGCCCCCACACCCAAAGTCCCATCAATAAAAATGATTCGGTGAAGAGTGGCGCATACATCATCCCCGCAGCCAGCGCAAGGACAAGCGGCACCAAGGCGCCCAGCAGCCCCAGCCACCCCTCCGGCAACAGTCCATGCATCTGCAAGGATTTCTGCCGAAGATGGCTTCTGTCCACCCAGACTTTTTCTTCCCGCTGACCGTCGATCAGAATGCCGACTTCCACGTCATTACGCGCGAGATTAAACAGGCCCTGCCCCGGATGTTTCAATAGGGAGCCGGCCGGGACATGAAAGGTTTGCCCCTGATAGATCACCGTCAGGGTTCTGCCCCGCAGGTCTCGAGACAAAGCGCCCATCGAGGCGTAATAGCCTCGGCCCTGATAAGTCACCGGCCAGGCATCTGCCGGGAGCTCTTGGCGCAAAGGTTCATACGGTTTCAGCGCTTTCAACGCAGCAAAAACCTTCAATCCATAAAAATCAACCTCCACTTGACTTCGCCCCATTAATGTAGTATTCTCTGAACCAAACGTAGGTAAAGTATGCATCCCGGCACTTAAAGAAAACGGAGGAGAATATGGAGAATATAATGGATCTTCATGAATACCTGAGCGTCGATCCCCAAGTCCATCACGGAAAACCGTGTTTCCGGGGAACACGGATCCCGGTTTATGTTGTGTTGGAACTTCTGGAAGGTGGTCTAGAGCCGAAGAAGATTGTCGGAAAGGATTACTATCCTCAATTGAAACTAAAGCATGTCCAAGCCGCTCTCCATTTTGCCGCCCAGTACGCCCAACACCTCGAATATACGCCATTTGATAAGTCGCAGAGATCCTCTTCCCGATGAAATTTCTTGTCGATGAAGACGTGCCCGTCAAACTCATCAAGGCCCTCAAGTCTCTTAACCATGATGCCGTAAGAGTAGAACCTTCCTCCTCAGACCGGGACCTCGGGAAATTCTCCTTGACAAAAATTTTGAACGACTCTATTATGTCCTCACTTCCCCAATTCCCCTTCCCCTTGATTTGATCAACCACCCAACGAGAAGGAGAACTTGCCATGAAGAAGAAAAAGGACACAACGGCTAAAGACCAAACCACCATGACTACCACCGAGGTTGGCGTGCTCATTGAAGACTTAAGGAGTGATTTCGGAGTCTTTGGTGAAAGCCTTAATTTGCTCAACCAGAAATTCGATGGGTTGACTGTTAGAGTTGACCGCGTAGAAACAAAAGTTGACGATCTAGGCCTTAGAGTGATTCGCTTAGAGGGTAAGGTGGATCGCTTAGAAAGTGCAACTCTAGAAATCCTCAAAGACACAACGGAGATCAAAAAGAGCGTGGCCAGCCACCACCAGAGAATATCCCACCTCGAGGAAATTACCGCCAAATAATACAAAGCCAGCCCTACCATCCAAACCGCCCCCCATCCCCAGGCGCCGAGGAGGTGTTGGCTGGAGAACTCTCTGCGGTATACATAAATTTTTCCACTCAGCGGAACTTCAAGGCCACCGCTTGTGGAGTAAATGAGCTTTCCACCGATCCGCATTGGACGTCCACCAACCACCAGTTCATAAGTCGGGTATCGACCTTGCTCAAGGAGACTCAGGGCCTCCGCTGGGAGAAGCATCGGTAACACATTGTGATAGCCGTTCCTTTCTAGAATATTTACCGTCTGCCATCTGCTAGATCTGGGATCTTCAAAAACAATAAACGTAATGCCGCCAGGGACGGTTTGGATTTTCTCGATAAGTCGAGTGAGCGCTGCTTCATACCGTTGGCGGGCCTCCTGAACCGATACTTTTTCATAATCCATTAAATAATTGATGAAGTATTCTTCTGTATGCTTGAGGAAGAAATATCGCGGCTGGTGGGAAGACAAGCTCTCCCATAACGCTTCGGTGTCTTCAAGATCAACGGAAAGAAGCGCATAATTCCTTTCAACAGCGTGAGCGTCGATGGTAAATCCACGAGCGTGCAATTCCTCCAAAATCGTTCTCGGATTAATAGGGAAGCCTTCCCTGACACGGTCCACAGCGAACCCACGAACTTTCTCAAAGAGTGCGAAGTCCCGGCCATTCAATAAGGAGACTGCAATCTCTCCACTGCTTTGAGGGAGCGCGCCCATCAGAATAAACAGGTCTATCGTTAAGCGGTAAGCGTCATACAGCAATCGTAATCCTTCCTCTTCGCGCAAATTGGCCCGGCCTCTTTGGGAAAGATCGGCAATCTGTTGGGACATCGCTTCGATCACCGCCGTCAACTTGTCGGCTTGCCATACAAACGTGGCGATGCCATCACGGTGGTCCTGATAGGCCTGCCAACGTTCTGACCAGCGAGACCGGCTCTCAATCGGCAGTCGCGCCAGCACCCTCTGCCAAGCCGCTTTTTCTAATTCTTGTTTCTGATTCCAGCGTGAATCGCTAGGTGAAATATCACCCACAAACGCCTCGATAAGATCATGCATGAGGGCAATCAATACTCCCTCGGTAATTTCATTCTCAGAAAATCCGGCGTCGCGAGCCGAACGCTTAACAAGGGTAGCCAGCAGAGCGGCGTGATCGGCCACCGATGGGACTTTAACAGGCGGCACACCCATATCCACATGCCCTTGACGCAAGATAAGTGTCAATGGCTGCGGCAGCTCAAACGGCGGGAGCCTGCCAAGTTGAGCAGAAGGATTATCCCAAAGCTTCCCAAAGCTAACCAGAGTTTCTCGTACTTCCTGCGACTGCGCTAATTCTTCCGCTTCTTGACCTAAGTTTTCGAGAAGAATGAGCCATGAAACGCCGGCAAGAAAGCGTGACAGACTGAGGAATGGCCGAACCGCCCGGCGTTGGGCTTGAATTTTCTTGATCCACTTCACCGCTATCCAAACGATAACAAAAACTCCCACCAGCGCCAAGATGAACGGCGTGTAGAGGCCAATGGTTGTGTGGCCGAAGGTACCAGCTACCTTTGCCGATGCATCTCCCGCCATCACCATCCCCGCAAAGATCACGACCAGCCCCGCAACCAACCCAACAGCCGCACTGATGTCGCCAACCGTCATCGAGAGCTTCGCCTCCCGCACAATCACCTCGCCTCGGGCAAAGATTGTCTCGCGATTCTCGGGCAATCTGGCCTTGCGATGCTCGGTGTGTTCTGCCGCCATCTGCTTCATCACCTTCACTATTCCTTGATGATAGTAAATAGCAATAGCAACGACTATCAATCCCAAGGCGATCAACTCGAGCGCCGACATCACATCAGCGTTCATGACACTGATATCTTCCTCTTCTTCAACCGGCACGCCTTGCTGCCAGGCCTCTCTGACGTCGATCAGCCATTCTCTAATGGCCAAGGCATCGACTTGTTTCTTGCCCTGCTCGAAATCCCAGTCTCCAAATGTCAATAAATCATACAGCGATCGTACCGTCTTGATCTTTTTGTTGCCTTCCTTATCCACCTCCATCTCGTAGATCTCTCCTTCCACCAGCCGGCTTAATCCAACGACATTCAGAATCCTGGGATGGTGCGCCGTCATTTCATTGAAGGCGCTGATCTTATCCTCAAGGCTCCTACTCTTAGCGTCCTCCAATGTGATCCCTTCCAGCGCTGCCAAGACCACATCCAAAATCGGTTCTTTATACCCCAGCATCCAGGCCCGCACAACCACGTTGATCAACTGACCATTTTCCATTGTAATCAGCATGGAGACCGTGGTTTCGTTGCCATCGCTAATCAAAATATTAACCGGCTCCAGCCTGCGATAATACTGCCCATTCTCGTAAGCATAATCGTGCGTTGGCCCGCTTAACGGATCTTTCGGCGTATGGCGCACACTCTGTAAAATAGCCCCATTGCCTCTGATTAAAACCTCCCCTGCAATTTCGCTATCGACAATCACGCTATGAGGCGGCAGCCTCAACGTGGTAAACTCATCCTCAAATCGGATTATACTGCTGATGATCCCGCTGCCTTCTTCTAAATGAATCTTATATCTCTCTTGAATCTCGTCATCGGTCCAATCTTCCTGATCGTCCTGCGGCGTTTCAATCAGCACATTCTTCAGCACAAACAGCATCTTGGTGGCTCCGGGATCCACCGCTTTCCCTTTTTGGTAGATCGGGATCCCCTGATAATAAATCCCCACCCCTTTGGGAACCACAATCGTATCGGTATTGATTCTCGTCTCAAAGGTCAGCCGTGGATCACCGGCCGCATCCTTGAACATCTTCGCATTCAAATCCAGATTTCCGATATCTCCGATATAAGCTCCTTTCCCATAGTTGATCCCTAACAGGTGGATCGGATTGCCTTCTTGCTCATTCCTCTCAAAATACTCGATCGTCACGGCCCCTAACCGGTGACGACGGTCTTGGGTTGTCAAGGCCCCAAAGACCTTGTCAAACACGCTCTCGCGCAATTGACCCAAACGTAGGCCCTCTAGCGTTTCTTGATTGAACCGCTCGATGAACAGCTCCCAGATCGTTTGCTTATCTCCCATCACAAAGAAAATATTCATGACGGTTGTCCCATCGGCGTACCTAATCACCCGGTCCGCCAATACCGCAAACCGCGGCTTCTCCACAAACATCATCAAATCCCCGGCCTCATCGGCAATAAAGTTCCCCTTATCTCCCAGCTTATATTCTTCTGCACTATAAATCCTCTGCGCCTCTTCTATCGCTGCGCCAAACCATCTTATGAATTCTTCGTCCCGTTGCTCAATTAACTCTTCTATCCTTTTTTGCCTGGATTCAGCATAAGCTTTCATCTCTCCCGCCACCTCTGGATGAAACAACTGCACCTTCCCTCCCGAGGCTGCCATAAACCGTGCTGGTAAATCCTTCAAACCGCTGACTCCATACCCGGGATTCTCTCCATACACGATAATCCCATCCGAGGCCGGCCAGAGGAACACATTCCTGCCATATTCTTTCATCTGCAGCCACGTCACTCCAATCGTCACCAGATTCATATTCAAGAACGTCGTCACCTCCACTTCCCAGCGGAGCCTAGCCTCAGCCCCTCCACCAATCAAGCGATTCACCAATCGCACCAGCGGCGCTAAACTGAACTGTCCGTGGTTCGCATTCGTCGGCGGGCCGCCCCGGGTCTTGCTGCCTCCATCGGTAATCATGGCCACATGCTCGTTCATGAAAAATTCATACCCCAGCGTATCCGCCATCTTCCTTAAGGCCGTATCGGCCCCCGGTAAATCGTGCTCTAAGGTCTCCGGCATCTCGACCGATAAAATGAACGTCACATGACCGTGGTACTTCGCGGATATCCGCTCCAAGGCTTCCATATACGCCAGATACGCATTCCACGCAAAATTCTTAATATTGATGATGATATAAGGATTCATCTGTCCCGCCTTTAACATCTCCTCATAAATCCCTGCCAGCCGATCAAAATCTCCCAATCCCTTAATCTCAAACTCTATTCGATGATCGATCTTTTGTTGATCTTCTTGACTAACCTTCATCTGATAGTCTCTCGATGTTCCCTCGGATCTCACCATCAACGGCCCGGCTCCCCACAGAATATCCTCAATGACTCCCGCCAGCTCTCCCCGCCTCTCTTCGCGGGCGGCCAACCGCAGCTTCTTCGTTGCCAGCAGGCGATCTTCTTCCACATCCTGATAACTCCTGCCTCCATACACACTGCTTCTAAGCAATACCGTAAGGTAATGCAGGTATTCCAACTTCTTCCGGCGGTGGGAGCGCTCTTCATAAACATGTCTTTCCAAATATCCTCTGGCCTCTTCTAGATCCTCTTGTCTGGGAATGAAGCTGGCTAACGCCAATTTCAACAACCGTGATGGCTGATCCTTAATCAAATCATAGGTGTACCTGGCGGCCATGGGCCCATGCTTGCTTTCATCGCGTCCTTCGATGGGTCCGATTCTCATTTCGTGAGCCCGGCCGGCTGTTTGACTTGGCGTCAATCCTGCCCACCGCAATAACTCTTCATTGCCCAGCCACTCCTTCGATAAATCAACCTCTGGGTTTCGGCCGGCATCATAGATGTAGCTTCCGATGCGATACCCCTTGACCTCGACGGACGGATGAACCTTTTTCTGGATAATCCCATATAGGGTCTCGGTGTGCGCGGTCACCCTTAACCGGGCATCGGTCTTTTCATTCACGAGAACCATCTCTGCGCCTTGCTCCCCTTCCTGCCTTTCCACTCTGACTTGCACGTCATCCGCCAGCGCTCCCAACTTGATGGTCACCTCCCACCCCAGGGCCCTTAATTGTTCCGCGATGTCTGAATCTACCTTTTCCCGGTGTCTTTCCAACTGCAGCCTTCTTTCCCTCTGATGCCTGATCGCCAAAATGATTAAAATCGCAGCAAGACCCAAAACCACCGCAACAACCCCCCACTCCCCTCCCGCAACCAGCCGCGCGTCGGTGCCGGATGATTCTTCTGTGCCCTGCGGCTGATGGGACATCGACGCAGGCGATTCGTCAATATAACGTTTCGTCGCAATCACTATAAAATGAGCGGGCTCAGTCTGCTGATGGATGATCTCGAACCCAGTTTCCCTCAAGAGACGCGAAAAGGTTTCCCTAGAGAAATTATAAAGATGATCCAGCTTGAAAAACTCTGTGCCTTTACGTTCACCTTCCAGGCTATCAACAACCGGCACACGGATCATCAAAAGGCCCCCACCGGCAAGAACATAGCGTGCAGCCTCAAGGGTCTGTCTCGGATTGCGCACATGTTCGATCAAGTCAAACATCGTAATCACATCAAAAAAATCTTGAGCGAAAGATGCCTGTGTCAATTCTACAGGCAATAACTTCAGATTGAACAAGGTCTCAGCCTGACGCCGTCCATGTTCAGAGATCTCAATACCGCTCACTTCCCATCCTCGATGTTGCGCATCTGCCAATAGATAGCCGAATCCTGCGCCAACGTCCAAGATCCGTACATATTTTTTGCCTGTTAAGAACTGTTCAATCCTATTTAAATAGGGCGTAAAGCGCTCTGTTCGCCAATCTTGCTCCTTAAGATAGGCCATATAGCCCACCATAGGATCAGTCGAAGAGAAATATTCCTGCCCATACAGTTCCTGAAGATAACGGGGAGAGGGCTGCGGGTTGGTGAAGATTAAACCGCAGGTCTGGCATTGGACGATCTTATTGCTGAAATTTCTCCAGATGAGTTCATGTAAAACAACGTGTTGGTTCCCACTGCACAGAACGCAATCAATTTCTACAGGAAGATCGTCTTGATTGATTACAACTCCCAACGCCAGCACCATGGCCAGCCCGACAACCACTCCCCATCCCCACGCATAGGCGGCGAGGGACTCTTTGAAAGTCGGTACGGCGGCTAGTTGTTTTTGTAATCTCTGCAAATCGGCTTCACTCAAACCGCCGGCGATACTGAAGTGGAATATTTCTTCATCGGAGAAGTGAACTTTGTTTCCGAGTACTTGAATGATTTCAGCTTTTAAGGAGCGGTAAGCCTTGCTACGGGTGAGAGCTTTCTTCGGAATAAAGGCAACCAGGCTGACGCCGGGTTTAGACTGCCAGTTGGCGGGAACATCAGGATACGTTGGATCAACAACCGGCAGGAATCTTTGTTTGTAGTTATCGGTAAAGGTTAGGCCTTCTCCCCTGGTGGGCGACCAGGTCTGCTCTGTATATTTCAATATACGATCATCACTGTAAACATCACCGCGGATGAAGGTGAGCCAATCCCTCGACTTCGCTCGAGACAAGCGCCTAATCGTGCTTAAAATGCCTAAGCGGCTCAAGATCTTCCAAACCACCGCGCCCACCACAACACCCAAAACAATCACGGCCAACCCCATCGCGGTTAAGCCGTAGAGGCCGAGGGTCTCGGGCTCTTCGCCGCCTTCAGTTGTAAACCCGCCTATAATTTGTTGACGTATGGCATCAAGCTCTCCAAGAACGGTCCGCAGAAGAGGATGCCTAAGCCTCGAAGCGGTATAGGAGAAGAAGGCGAACTTCGGATTATCGGTTTGCTCCATCAAATTCTGTTTGACGTTAAGCGGCAGATCCGGAATAGAGGCTAAAACTATCGCTTCGATCACCGCCGTCAACTTGTCGGCTTGCCATACAAACGTGGCGATGCCATCACGGTGGTCCTGATAGGCCTGCCAACGTTCTGACCAGCGAGACCGGCTCTCAATCGGCAGTCGCGCCAGCACCCTCTGCCAAGCCGCTTTTTCTAATTCTTGTTTCTGATTCCAGCGTGAATCGCTAGGTGAAATATCACCCACAAACGCCTCGATAAGATCATGCATGAGGGCAATCAATACTCCCTCGGTAATTTCATTCTCAGAAAATCCGGCGTCGCGAGCCGAACGCTTAACAAGGGTAGCCAGCAGAGCGGCGTGATCGGCCACCGATGGGACTTTAACAGGCGGCACACCCATATCCACATGCCCTTGACGCAAGATAAGTGTCAATGGCTGCGGCAGCTCAAACGGCGGGAGCCTGCCAAGTTGAGCAGAAGGATTATCCCAAAGCTTCCCAAAGCTAACCAGAGTTTCTCGTACTTCCTGCGACTGCGCTAATTCTTCCGCTTCTTGACCTAAGTTTTCGAGAAGAATGAGCCATGAAACGCCGGCAAGAAAGCGTGACAGACTGAGGAATGGCCGAACCGCCCGGCGTTGGGCTTGAATTTTCTTGATCCACTTCACCGCTATCCAAACGATAACAAAAACTCCCACCAGCGCCAAGATGAACGGCGTGTAGAGGCCAATGGTTGTGTGGCCGAAGGTACCAGCTACCTTTGCCGATGCATCTCCCGCCATCACCATCCCCGCAAAGATCACGACCAGCCCCGCAACCAACCCAACAGCCGCACTGATGTCGCCAACCGTCATCGAGAGCTTCGCCTCCCGCACAATCACCTCGCCTCGGGCAAAGATTGTCTCGCGATTCTCGGGCAATCTGGCCTTGCGATGCTCGGTGTGTTCTGCCGCCATCTGCTTCATCACCTTCACTATTCCTTGATGATAGTAAATAGCAATAGCAACGACTATCAATCCCAAGGCGATCAACTCGAGCGCCGACATCACATCAGCGTTCATGACACTGATATCTTCCTCTTCTTCAACCGGCACGCCTTGCTGCCAGGCCTCTCTGACGTCGATCAGCCATTCTCTAATGGCCAAGGCATCGACTTGTTTCTTGCCCTGCTCGAAATCCCAGTCTCCAAATGTCAATAAATCATACAGCGATCGTACCGTCTTGATCTTTTTGTTGCCTTCCTTATCCACCTCCATCTCGTAGATCTCTCCTTCCACCAGCCGGCTTAATCCAACGACATTCAGAATCCTGGGATGGTGCGCCGTCATTTCATTGAAGGCGCTGATCTTATCCTCAAGGCTCCTACTCTTAGCGTCCTCCAATGTGATCCCTTCCAGCGCTGCCAAGACCACATCCAAAATCGGTTCTTTATACCCCAGCATCCAGGCCCGCACAACCACGTTGATCAACTGACCATTTTCCATTGTAATCAGCATGGAGACCGTGGTTTCGTTGCCATCGCTAATCAAAATATTAACCGGCTCCAGCCTGCGATAATACTGCCCATTCTCGTAAGCATAATCGTGCGTTGGCCCGCTTAACGGATCTTTCGGCGTATGGCGCACACTCTGTAAAATAGCCCCATTGCCTCTGATTAAAACCTCCCCTGCAATTTCGCTATCGACAATCACGCTATGAGGCGGCAGCCTCAACGTGGTAAACTCATCCTCAAATCGGATTATACTGCTGATGATCCCGCTGCCTTCTTCTAAATGAATCTTATATCTCTCTTGAATCTCGTCATCGGTCCAATCTTCCTGATCGTCCTGCGGCGTTTCAATCAGCACATTCTTCAGCACAAACAGCATCTTGGTGGCTCCGGGATCCACCGCTTTCCCTTTTTGGTAGATCGGGATCCCCTGATAATAAATCCCCACCCCTTTGGGAACCACAATCGTATCGGTATTGATTCTCGTCTCAAAGGTCAGCCGTGGATCACCGGCCGCATCCTTGAACATCTTCGCATTCAAATCCAGATTTCCGATATCTCCGATATAAGCTCCTTTCCCATAGTTGATCCCTAACAGGTGGATCGGATTGCCTTCTTGCTCATTCCTCTCAAAATACTCGATCGTCACGGCCCCTAACCGGTGACGACGGTCTTGGGTTGTCAAGGCCCCAAAGACCTTGTCAAACACGCTCTCGCGCAATTGACCCAAACGTAGGCCCTCTAGCGTTTCTTGATTGAACCGCTCGATGAACAGCTCCCAGATCGTTTGCTTATCTCCCATCACAAAGAAAATATTCATGACGGTTGTCCCATCGGCGTACCTAATCACCCGGTCCGCCAATACCGCAAACCGCGGCTTCTCCACAAACATCATCAAATCCCCGGCCTCATCGGCAATAAAGTTCCCCTTATCTCCCAGCTTATATTCTTCTGCACTATAAATCCTCTGCGCCTCTTCTATCGCTGCGCCAAACCATCTTATGAATTCTTCGTCCCGTTGCTCAATTAACTCTTCTATCCTTTTTTGCCTGGATTCAGCATAAGCTTTCATCTCTCCCGCCACCTCTGGATGAAACAACTGCACCTTCCCTCCCGAGGCTGCCATAAACCGTGCTGGTAAATCCTTCAAACCGCTGACTCCATACCCGGGATTCTCTCCATACACGATAATCCCATCCGAGGCCGGCCAGAGGAACACATTCCTGCCATATTCTTTCATCTGCAGCCACGTCACTCCAATCGTCACCAGATTCATATTCAAGAACGTCGTCACCTCCACTTCCCAGCGGAGCCTAGCCTCAGCCCCTCCACCAATCAAGCGATTCACCAATCGCACCAGCGGCGCTAAACTGAACTGTCCGTGGTTCGCATTCGTCGGCGGGCCGCCCCGGGTCTTGCTGCCTCCATCGGTAATCATGGCCACATGCTCGTTCATGAAAAATTCATACCCCAGCGTATCCGCCATCTTCCTTAAGGCCGTATCGGCCCCCGGTAAATCGTGCTCTAAGGTCTCCGGCATCTCGACCGATAAAATGAACGTCACATGACCGTGGTACTTCGCGGATATCCGCTCCAAGGCTTCCATATACGCCAGATACGCATTCCACGCAAAATTCTTAATATTGATGATGATATAAGGATTCATCTGTCCCGCCTTTAACATCTCCTCATAAATCCCTGCCAGCCGATCAAAATCTCCCAATCCCTTAATCTCAAACTCTATTCGATGATCGATCTTTTGTTGATCTTCTTGACTAACCTTCATCTGATAGTCTCTCGATGTTCCCTCGGATCTCACCATCAACGGCCCGGCTCCCCACAGAATATCCTCAATGACTCCCGCCAGCTCTCCCCGCCTCTCTTCGCGGGCGGCCAACCGCAGCTTCTTCGTTGCCAGCAGGCGATCTTCTTCCACATCCTGATAACTCCTGCCTCCATACACACTGCTTCTAAGCAATACCGTAAGGTAATGCAGGTATTCCAACTTCTTCCGGCGGTGGGAGCGCTCTTCATAAACATGTCTTTCCAAATATCCTCTGGCCTCTTCTAGATCCTCTTGTCTGGGAATGAAGCTGGCTAACGCCAATTTCAACAACCGTGATGGCTGATCCTTAATCAAATCATAGGTGTACCTGGCGGCCATGGGCCCATGCTTGCTTTCATCGCGTCCTTCGATGGGTCCGATTCTCATTTCGTGAGCCCGGCCGGCTGTTTGACTTGGCGTCAATCCTGCCCACCGCAATAACTCTTCATTGCCCAGCCACTCCTTCGATAAATCAACCTCTGGGTTTCGGCCGGCATCATAGATGTAGCTTCCGATGCGATACCCCTTGACCTCGACGGACGGATGAACCTTTTTCTGGATAATCCCATATAGGGTCTCGGTGTGCGCGGTCACCCTTAACCGGGCATCGGTCTTTTCATTCACGAGAACCATCTCTGCGCCTTGCTCCCCTTCCTGCCTTTCCACTCTGACTTGCACGTCATCCGCCAGCGCTCCCAACTTGATGGTCACCTCCCACCCCAGGGCCCTTAATTGTTCCGCGATGTCTGAATCTACCTTTTCCCGGTGTCTTTCCAACTGCAGCCTTCTTTCCCTCTGATGCCTGATCGCCAAAATGATTAAAATCGCAGCAAGACCCAAAACCACCGCAACAACCCCCCACTCCCCTCCCGCAACCAGCCGCGCGTCGGTGCCGGATGATTCTTCTGTGCCCTGCGGCTGATGGGACATCGACGCAGGCGATTCGTCAATATAACGTTTCGTCGCAATCACTATAAAATGAGCGGGCTCAGTCTGCTGATGGATGATCTCGAACCCAGTTTCCCTCAAGAGACGCGAAAAGGTTTCCCTAGAGAAATTATAAAGATGATCCAGCTTGAAAAACTCTGTGCCTTTACGTTCACCTTCCAGGCTATCAACAACATTTAGCCACGCCCCTCGCTTCGGTTGAACCGGATGTTGATCCAGGCCAAGGAGCCGCAACCCCTCGATATATCGATCCGTGGGCATACGAAGATGAGACCCAATCAACTCAAATTCATCTGCATGCGCTCGAACATAGGGGGCCATGACCACCACGGCGATATCAAACGTCACCTGCACAGAAAGCGCTAGCTGCACCACGCTAAACAATGAAAGAGAAACCTTGTCTGGAAACTCACTCTCGAAAGCGCTATGCCGCCCAGTGCGAGCATAGGGCTGCAGACCTTCCCGTTGGATCTGTTCATACGTGTGCCGGTCAATATCTGTGACACCATGCACCAAAACTCCCGGCAGAGTCAAAGGTGGGCCTTGAGACGGCTCTGATCCCATTCCCGCAATCAGAACAATCCCGATGAGCGTCAGCAGCATCATAACCCCTCCGGCCTCAGCGACAATCAAGCCCATCGCCTCCCGGCCCGAGGGCTCGGAGGCGGGCCCTGGGGCCAAATCTGGCCCGCCTGCCGATTCCGCCATCTCTTGGCGGGCAGGCCGATTGGCCTGCCCGACAGTTGGAGTTGGCACTGGCAGGCGGGCCTGCCCGCCATTCTGACGACTTGGCAGGCGGGCCTGGCGGCCCAAACGGTTCTGCCGGATCATCCAGAGAACCGCGGCCAACGCCAGCAACCCTGTCGCAGTCAGTACAAAGATCCCCAGTCCGCTCAAGCCCTGATGCGCTAGGGTATCGATACGGGCTTGCGTGACGGCGTGGGTGGCTGGGAGGAGGGTGGAGAAGGCGGACCGGTAGGGTAAGGAGACTCTCAATGGATCGGCCCAATTCCTTGTGTTTCGCCTCAAATACTCGTTAGAATCTTCTGAACCTCCCCAATTAAGCACCTTATATTCAAAAATTAACAGACCAAAGATCGGAATAATCAGAGAAAGTTTCCCGGTCAAAAGGACAGCAATCACTTGAATCAAATCGGCGAAGTTAAGCGCATATTTCTTTTCGCCTCTACGGATGAGCAACCAATTGGTCACACCTCCCATCAAGGCCATTTCTAAGATGTGCGATAAGGCCCCTCCTAAGATCAATCCCAAAATAGCAGGTGAAAAAATATTCACATCTTTAAGAAGGGTAAAATTGGAAATCAATGCGACCATCAATTGAACCGATTTCATCAAGAGCTGCCATCGCTTTATGGCATGCTGGCTATTCACAATACCGAACCGTCTACCATAACTCGAAATTTCTTCGAGCCGTTGCACATCTTTGGTATTGTCAAATCCTATTTTCGTGAGCTGATCCACGATCAGGACCGCTGCTAGCGCCCAAAGATTAACTTTAACGAATAACTCTGCCGATAGATATCCTCCATAAACCGGCAACTCAATAATCAGAGGAGCCAACATAATGAGGATGCGGGAGATATTTCTCCACCTTAAGGAAGGCAACTCTTTTCGGATCGTCTTGGATAAAGACTTTCGTAATAAGTAACCCGAAAGGCCAATACTGGCAACGCCAGCGAATAGAACCATCAACCACTTAGAATCCACCTCAGGCCATTCAAACTCACTCTCCGGTGAAACGGACTGAATCTCGGCCCCGCTCAAAGCCCACTGCGGTAAATCTATTCGGATGGTCAGAATGAAAACCGATTGCTGGCTATCTGCCCGGGGCCAATGCTGCATAATCTGCGGTGGTAACTCTAAATACTTCTCATAGCTGACGCCGATGTATCGGGTGTCGAAAAGCGTGCCGGAATAAACCGGCTCACCATCCTTCGAACCATCCCGAGCGAAGTCGAGGAACTCGTAGTTCGTAGCTGGGGACTGGGGACTGGGGACTGGGGACTCTTCCCGACTCATAACTTCTGGCTCCTGGCTCATAACTGAGGCCTGACTGGCTCCTGGCTCTTGGCTACTCTCTTGGCTCATAACTGATGACTCCCCCGTCCCATCGATCGTGACATGCGGGCCGGGGTCGCTGATCGTTTTATTCTCCGAAATCTCAGAAACCGCCGCCTCAGCGCTCATGTCACCGGTAACAGCCCCCGCCACCAGCCAGCCCAGGCCGATGGTGAAGATCATCCCCACAAGATGGGCGAATGCAGATTTTGTCTTGTTCACGCTTTGAAGGATCATCCAAGACAAACCAAACATCACCGCAAAGGTAAGGATGCCTCGAAGAGTCAAGAAACGGGATTCGATAAGGCCAAGAGCCAGCGTGGATATTAAGGAGGGATTGGCGAGCGCTAATGCAAAAATAGCAATTCCCAGAACGATAAATGGAACAAACCGGACAACAATACGCTTAACAGGATCAGAACGGGGCGCTACCATCGAAAGAACCATCTGCAGGACAAAGAACGCGATCGGCAGAATGATGATCATCACCATCGGGCTTAAGCCGATATTGAAGATACCCATCGCTCCATACACAACGGTCATCAAGCCAAGGCCGTAGATCGCCGAGCTGGCCAAACGGGGGAAGATTTGGCGTGGGGCCAAAATCTTCCAAACCACCGTACTAAAACCAACCCCATTCCGCTCACGGATCCGATCCAACATCCTCCAGGAGCCGAGGACGATAAGACCTGCGCCCAATAGAATGAAGATGGCCGAGGTGTAGAGGCCTAAGGTCGTTGGGCCGTTGGGCTCACCTGTTTGCGGGTTTTGTCTTAGGTGCGGATACCTCGCCTCCAGGGTCTTGATGGCGCGGTCGATGGCAGGCAATAAGGGGTTATCAAAAGGTATAATCATTGTATCGTAAATTTGTTCTGGATAGTCAGCAGAGGAAGCAATCGACCGGCCAGTGCCGAAGTCGTCCACTTCCACGGAAATCTGCGGTGGCACCGCCTGATACATCCGTCTTAAAGGTTCCAGTGCCCGGGAATCGCCGAATTGTTCCAATGCCTGGGTTATGGCCAGTGCCGCCGCTGCGCCTGTTTCAGCAACTAATAGTTTGGTTAATGAAGGAACGCCATCGATGCGGGGATCCCGGTCAGGATTGATGGCATAAAGGTTTCTGTGTGTCGATAGATTATGTCCGCTCTGGGTGCCCCGTGATAGTTCTCGACGTTGACGCGGCGCCTCAATCAAAAGACGTTGAATAAGAGGTTCAATGGCCCTTAAATCGCCCCGCCTGTCCAACCTTCGAGCGGCCCTGGTATTAACTCCCCATCCACAGGTTAACCGCATGACATTCCAGGTAAACGAATACGCCACGCGCCACACCAATAGAACGATCGTCAGCATAGCTGAAGAAAACTTCAAAATATTCAAAAGAATCTTTAATCTGTTCCAAATAAGGTAGCTGACCCAATCGTGATGATATTCCCGGAGCAATATCTGGGCCGCTTCTTCTTTATTCGTTTTCCCTGCGTTGAAAAATTCGTTAAAAATCTTTTCTTCATTGAAAAGTTTTCTTAGCATTTGTTGATACAGCGCGGTAGCTTCTTCCGAATAAAGGCCATGACTATAATGAGATGGATAAAGACTTAAAACCATCGCATACCGTCTGGCAGAGAACGGACTCCTTAATCCTGCCTGTATCTGTTTTCGAACTTCATTTTCTTGCAGATACATCAAGGTAACCATTTCCCTATAATACCTGTCTGATTCGCTGCTCATTACCCGATTGAGGAAATACTGAGTCGCTTGCTGAGTCGCCCCTAACTGCTCAAGCGCTTCCCCCCCAAAGCGGAAGATGTCTGGACGATATAGACTGTAATGGTTATCCATTGTTTGAATAATCGGTCCAACGGCTTCTTTGGCTTTCATCATGCCTAAGGCCTTGATCGCATAGGCGCGGATATTGTAATCCCAGTCCGATAAGGCCGTTGCAATGAGCGCGTCTATGGCCTTCTTATTACCGGCTCCGAGTTTCCCTAATTGGAGGGCTCCTTCTTTCCGATTAAGCAGCATCTTATATTGCTCATTAGAAAAAACGGGTTCCCTGCCTTCCAACAAAAAGATATACCTATCGATCTCGCTATCACTGGCCGCATGTCCGGTCGATATAAAAATTGCCAGCATTATGGTGATCATCGCAGCCTTAAACCAGGTGAGGGGTTTCTTCATCCCGAGGTTCCCTATCCCTAACGCTGACTTTAGGTCAGCATGACGCCGATGATGGGCTTGAGCCGTAACAGCAACCAATCCAAGAATTAAACCGAAGACAAGGACCGCTATCACTATCTCCCACCATGAAAGCATCGATAGATCCTGATCTTCTACACCTTCTTCCTGAATCGCCCGGCGGGCGGCCTCCAGGCGGGCTTGTGCTTCATGAATTTTAGCGTTGGCTTCATTGATCGTCTGGGTGGATTGTTGAATAATTTCTTCAAGACCATTGATCGCAAGGGTCGCTTGGTTACGCTTCGCTTCTGCTTCAGTAACTGTTTGTTGCTGTTGCTGAATATTTCTCTCTATTTCTCGTTGTCTTGGCCGGACTTCAAACATAATTTGACGCTCCAGCGCCTCATATCTAGAAACCTCGCGTTCAGCACGAACTTTATTTGCTTCGGCTATTCTTCTGTTATTCTCAGTTGTGTCTGCTGCTGTCTGAGCCGCATTCATCTCTCCTCGTGCTCGTTCTTCTGCAGCCTGGGCGGCCTCGGCTCTGCCACGGGCCGCGTCTCTTCTTCCTTCTGCCTCTACTTTGGCCTCTTGTGCGGCTCTGATCTCACCTTCTGCTGCCTCGATTTGCTCTTGGAGTTCTTCTGCTGTTTTTTGCGCCTGCGCTTTCTTATCTTCGGCGGCTGCTCTTTTATTCTCAGCTGCCTCCGCTTCTCTCTGAGCCGCATTCATCTCTCCTCGTGCTCGTTCTTCTGCAGCCTGGGCGGCCTCGGCTCTGCCACGGGCCGCGTCTCTTTCTCTTTCAGCCTGCTGTTTGTCCTCTTCTGCTTCTCTGATCTGCCGGTTAGCGGCCGCAAGGTCAAGATAATCTCTCTGTAATTGTCTTGTTTCATCTTCTAATTGATTAAGTTGACGCTGAACTTCTTCTAGAGTGACTTGCAATTGCTCGATGCGGCTATTGGCCTGATCAATATTTCTCTGTTCTCTTTCTAAGATTTGTTGTTGCTCTTGTTGTTGTCGCTTTGCATCTTGAATAAGACCATTCTCTATCGCAATGTTAATCTCTTCCTCTACAATCAAGGCTTGCTCCCGATCGATGGCGGCGCGGGCTCGATTGATTCTTTCTAATGAAACCAGTTCCAAGCGCCGCCAGCCGATGGCTTCAGGAATCCCGAGCTTATCACCATATTGCTGGAAAATTTCTTCCAGCCGGTTTAAGTTAGTGGTAGTTCTAATCTCTTCTAATAAAGCGCTTCTGATTTCCTCAGCACGTTCGTCCAGAGCTTCCCGAATTAAGTAGTGCGGCTCAGGATAGCGACCAGAAATTTCCTCCAATTGGGCTAAAGTCACGGCTTCTTTAATTTCTTTTAACACGGCTTCCCGCTCACGATTCTCTCTTCTCTCTCTCATCTTCTGCTGCCAATAAGAGCGGGTTAATTTCTTAAGTGAATCCGATATCCTCAAGAATAACGGTCTCCTAAAATAAGGCATAGGTAATTCTACTGGTCTTTCTAAAGCTCTTTCTTCTGCTCGTGTGGGCTCTGCAATAACAACCGGCTTTTTATCTGTATGTTCTTCAGATCCCTCGTGAACGTCTTCATGTTCTCCACTAACCCGTGCTGCCTCTTGGCCTTCTCCTTGAAGATCGGTCACTCTATGTTCGACAGCGTTTCGGATAAACTCATCAACCGACTGCCGCGCTATCGCCTCCAATAACGCGAGGGCATAGATATGTTGAATGCTGTCATTGATCTCGGCATCGATTTGCATTCTTTCGCGATCTATAGCTTTAATCTGTTCGGTGAGATCCTTGATTTCCCGTTTGGCTTGCGCAATTTTTAATTGGGTTTCTCTAGCTTCTCTAATAATTCTTCTGGCCTCTGCGATATCTTGGTTGGCCTTAGCTGTTATCTTTTTACGGTTTTCCTTGGTTTCTTTTTGGGCGTGTTCGATTCTTGATCGGGCCTCTTGTATAGCTATCTTGGCCTTCTCAATATCTTGACTGGCCTGCTTGATCTCTTCTTGCGCTTTTTGAATGGTATCCTGTACCTTTTCTTTTAATCTCAAAAGCTCAGCTCTTCTTTCTTCCAATTCTTGCATTCTTCTTAGAAGGTCTGAACCTCTAAGTTGATCAAGCCTTAGGAGAACCGCCCTTCGAATCGAAGAGGACTGATAATGGCTATACGTACTATTCAACCAGGCTGGGTCGTTGCTTATTCTGATTCTTTCCAGTAGCGATTGCTCAGTACCTCTCCCCCTGCTTGCAAGTTCCTCAAGTCTTTCTGTTGCCGTAAGCTCGGTATACTGTTGCGCCATCGTCTCTTGAATAAATTTATCGTTGAAAAACAGATAAATTTCTATCAATATATCAGCATCATTAATATGCCTAATTATCTGTTGGATATTGGCTTCGAGCTTGGATATTCTTGAATCTATGGCTCTTTCCGCCTCTTCGGCCCCTTTGATTTCCTGTTGCGCTTGGTTGATCTGGACTTGACCATCTTTTGTCTTGATCTTGGCTGCTTCCATATCTTTCCGGGATTTTTCAATTTTGGAAGTAGCATTTTTAATAACATGCCGGTTCTTTTGTTTTAATCTCAAAAGCTCTTTTTTGCTCCACTCCAATCCCGCTATAATTTGGACAAGCTGAACTTGAGCCGCTTCCCGGATTTCACTGTCAGAATCGGCCAAATAAACAGCCAATTGGCCTGCGTTCTGGCGGCTAATCGAGGCAATCGTCTTTAGGACCTTATATCTGATCCTGGCTTGGTCTTGCATCCTTTTGGCTTCTTGGGTCCGCCCTGCGGCTTCTTGCTCGGCCTGCCTTATAATTTGCAATTGCTCTTGAATGGCGCTCAAGGCTACGGTGGCCTCTTCTTTAGCCTGCCTGGCTTGCTTAACTTCTTGTTGGGCCCGGCGGTTAAGCTCTTCTGGATTTTCTTCTGGGACGGATGCTCCCATCTTGAAGAACGCCAAAATTCCCAGCATAATTACACTGCCCACAATCATCTCAACCGGCAGAGTGAAAAGAGATATCGTTGCCTCGCCGCCCATCTCTCTCAACCTTCTCTCAGCATCTGCGAGTCTTCTTGCCGCTTCTTCATATCTAATTCTGGCCCTTCTTTCTTCCCATTCCAGGTGTCTTCGCTCGCGGGCAACGCGCCTTTCTTCTCTTAAAGTCTCCCGATAATCACCACCCGGCTCTTCTGCAAGTGTCTCAGTCCCTGAGGCGGCGCCAGAGATCAACATAGACGGCAAGAAGGGAAGAATACTCAGCCATCGCTGCCACCAGATAGTGTTCGAACGGATTTCAAAGTTAATATTTCTAACGATCTTCTTGAGATGTCCCCACTGACGTTTCTGGACGTACCTTTCGGCCTGCTGGAAGTAAGCATCGATATCGATTCTGGGGCTCATAGCGGCCGAGATATCCGCAATGATATTACTCGCTTCATTTTGGCGAGAACCATCCACCGGCGTTCTTAACCTCAATACATCCCTTAAGCGCAGATACTTCCTTCGCAAAAACAGCATTCTTAACTGCCAGTACGCGTTTGAGAACCCTTCAACCACCTTAGACAAGGCAATCAGGCTTAAGATGAATCCAAGGACGATACCCCCATAGTAGAGGAGCTGTTCCATGGTAATAAGAAAATTAACGCCTCCGGTGATAAAGACAAACTGAGGCACCATCGGCACAATAAGAAACCAAAACAAAGTGAAGATCGCCATCCAGAAACCCTTGGCAAAAAGCTGTGTTCCTCTGGCCCACCAGCCGGTATAGAGTTTGATGCCGAGGAACCGGATACTGTCTAATTCCCTCACCTGAAATTCACCGACATTGACCATATACTCAGCGCCTACCATCCCCCAGCGAATCGGTCTCATTGTCCCCAGCAACAATTTGTTCAACGCCTTGTTCAAGGTCTGGGCCACAGCCCCTGAGAATTCCTTAATAAAGCGTATCCCCGGGAATAAATTGGCAACCGCAAAAATAATGAGGATGATCAGAAGAACCGAAAGACTCCCGTTAATCCCTAAAGACACCAGAAGGTTGAAATAAGCGACGAGAATTAACATAAAGATCCCGGTTAAAAATCCGAGGATCTTGATGGGCGTTTCCAAGATCCATAGATTCTTGCCGATTTTATTCTTGTATAAGAAGGCCCCAAAGACCAGGCCCATGTGGAAGTTCAAGGCTGGCCAGAGCATCAGGACATTCAAGAGATCTAATTTCAGAATGAAAATGATATCCATAATGACCATCGCGATACCGAGATAGATTCCATTGCGGATAGTGCCCCACTCAAAGGCATACCGGCTCTTGCCTCCATTCCAACTATTAATAAATTGCCATCTTTTCTGTGCGGGACTATAGAAGAGATCTCTCCAGACACTGGGATAAACCATGTTATCGCCGGCACCTGATGGTGTAAACTCAAAGGATAACCCCTTGTGGCCTTCGAGTTGTGCCAGTCCTTCCAAGGCGACACGGGGCGCAAACAAATACGCATGAGCCACCCGGTTCTTCAGCCAGAAGCCAAATCCAAGTGAAAATCCGCCGAATATAAAAGACATGAGGGCCATAGGCATAACGCCGCTCGTTAGCGGCCCGCCGTACAGCAGATAAACCAACCCCATCAAAATCCCAACCATCACCAAGCCGGCTATCTTATTAAACCCTTTATTCTTCAATTCCACCAACA
>CAZUJQ010000031.1:0-22297 GCA_964620805.1 uncultured Planctomycetales bacterium
TACCTGAAAATACGGCCCAAAAGCCCGAAAAAGTGCCAAACTCAAGTATTATATTTTCGCTTAGCAAGACAAGATGATATCTTTTGAGAGCTCTTTGAGAATTAGTTTCTTTACGATAAAGGTAAACTATCCGAAAGGGTAGGGCCCCGGCTTCGTTCCAAAACTTAGGTTTGGGAACTTCGCCGGGCCAGGCGAAGCCGAACACGAACGTTGTTCAGCGAAGCCTGGACAAAGCTAAAGAGCCTAAATCCTCTTAAAAAGGGACAAGGCAGTCAGTTGCCGAATAAGGAGTAATTCTCAATTTATCTTTAAGCCCATTCTTTTTGGAGAATGGGCTTTTTTATTTGAGAAATCAAAAATATGTCGGAATCGCAGGAAGGGTATGAAGATCAAAAGGAGGGCGAAATGGAAAGAGCAAAAGTGAACATGCGGGTGAAGTGCTTGTGGTTTGTGTTGGGTTTAGGGATAGGGTTTCTTTTAGTTTCTCAGAGAGCGGCATTCGCTCTGGAGCAAGAGGAAGTGGAAAAACTCCAGGCAGAAATCAAGAAACTCGAACAAGAAGATCCAGAGCTTGCTGATGCTGTCAAGGGCGAGCTTAAAGAAGCCGTAGGCAAAGGTGAGATCGAACTAACAGGAGAGAGTAAGGATTATTATGAGGGAGATAAAGAGTGGCGTGGGGGCGATGATCAAGGCCGCCCTGCCTTTGACCTCAGCAATCCGGAAGACAGAACCAAGATGTTGGCAGAGATCACGGCCCATGAGGACGAAATGGCCAAGATGGGATTGTCTAAGGACGATATTAGCAACCTCAAGGAGATGATCTCTAAAGGGGATATCGATGAAGACAAAATGAAAGAAATCTTTGAGAAGACCGGCGAGCAGTGGGAACGCACCGGCCCCGGCCATGAAGGGGTTTACAGCCGAGAAGAAATGGAAAAAGGAATGGAGATGTTCAGGGAAATGGGCCTGGAGCATTATGCCGAAGGAGATGCCCGTGAGATGTTTGAGAAGATGGACAAGGACACGCAAGAAAAAATGATGAAGGAGTTTGCGGACAGAGAACAAAATTCCCGTGAACAGTTTGAGAAAGACATGAAGGATTTGATGGGTCGTGAACCCACAGAGCAAGAGCGGGCGGAATTTGAGAGACAGTTTGACAAAGAAAGGGAGGCTTTCGAACGCGAGGCTTTGGAACATGGAGGTTATGACCGTGAAGCCTTCGAACGCGAGGGCTTGGAGCGAGGTGGTTATGATCGTGAATCCTTCGAACGCGAGGCCTTGGAACGCGGCGGTTTTGAGCGGGAAGCCTTCGAACGGGATGCCCGGGAGTATGCGGAAAGAGAAACCCATGAACGTGAGGCTTTCGAACGGGAGAGAGAAGCCTTCGAACATGAGCGTCCCGAGGTAGAGCGTCCAGCGTCAGACTTTATTCCTCCGGAAGCTCCTCGAGAACCACCGCAGCAGGAACCACCGCAACCGCCGCCTCAGCCATAATAGGTTGAGCTTGATTTTTGTAGGAGAGTAAAAAAGGGCCCATCCCCGCCCTTGGCGGGGATGGGCCCTTTTTTAGTTTTCAGGCTACTCTTTTTTAGAAATCAACCATCAACCCAACTTTGTTGGTGATATTTGTATATTCGCCTCCCGCGGCGTTAGAATTGGAGGCCTTGTGGGCATAATTATAAGTGAGGGTCCAGTATTTCTTTAAGGTATAGTAGAGGTCCAATTTGTACTCCACAATGTCATCGTGCCGGGCTGTGCCTTCCGCATCTCTTCGGTGGTAATTTTTTCTTTCGTAGTTTGGGGTAAAGCTCAGATACAGTTTGTCCTCTTCCAGGAAACTCCGGGAAAGGGTAACGTAGCCCCGGTAGGCATCGTAATCATAAAATTTCTGGTAAGCATCGTTCGAATTATTTCTATAGGCTTTGCCCCGAAGTTTTACCGAATATTTGTCAATATACCTGGTGATATAAAGTTCAGCGGTGTTTCGATAATCGGCCCGGGCCGGCTGCAGGGTATTTTTAGCCTCATCCCGTGTTCGTTTGGCCTCATAGATCTTATAGGAATATTCGTATTTTCCTCCCCAGTTCCATTTCTCTCCAGCGTAATGTTTGAATTTTAAGAACGCCTTTGTATCTTCATAAGTGGAGAGATCGTCCTTGGGATAGTAAAGCCATTCGAACTCCGCTCCGGGTTGCAGGAGGAGCTTTCCATCCTCCCAAGGATAATATTTCAAGCTTCCGGTTAAGGCTTGATCGAGAGTGCTTAAATCTGTCTGCTCGAAATAATTTTGATGAGTGACGCGGTAGCCGATATCCGCCCCCCATTGCTCGCTAAACGTGGGCACCCAGTTGATCGAGAAAGATTCTTCATTAAAATAGTCTCCTTTTTCCAGGGCATCATTTAAGGGATTGGTCTCAAAGCCGGCAGCCACGCTCGCTGATATCTTCGTTTTCCAGAGAAGGGCCCGGCGTCTTTCTTTTAACTTGAGTTTGGCAAATTTTCGAATTTGTCGTCGGAAAAGTCTCTCGGATCGCAAAAACAGGTTTTCGATACCACAAAATTGCTTTCTCGACGAGAACTACCTGAAAATACGGCCCAAAAGCCCGAAAAAGTGCCAAACTCAAGTTTTAATTTGATTTCTGCGCGTTCCTTCAGCATTCTTAGAATATCCGCAGCGGTTTCTGGTTTTTTGCGATAGGCTTCCTCCGCACGCTCGGCGGCCTTCGACTCGCGTAGTTCTCTGGCTTCATCTTCAGTGGTTGATTCAGCGTAAGGAATAGGAATCCCAGCCCATAGAAAAATCCCACAGAATAAAAAAGAGAAAAATAACAGAATGCCTTTTTTCATTTTTGTCTCCTTTCTGGCAAGTTGGGTGCATTTTTACACCGCTCTTAAGATGAGTCAAGGGAATAATCAATTTTTTCCTTAACCAAAAATTAATAGAGCGTTTATTTGATTTTAACAAGAGGGCTTTATACTTTTGGCCAGAAAAGGAGGGGGACCATGAGCATAAATTTAACAAACGATCTGCATGAAGATTTTATTGTTAGTTTGCTGCATTCCCGAATGAATTTGCTCTTGAAGACCATTCACTATGTTGAAGCAGGCAATCCGATCAACGGTTATGTTCAGGAAAATCTTAAGGAGGTGGAACGAGATCTTCGCTGGGTGGTTAAGAAGCTTTACTTCGACAACTAAATGAGGCATCGGGGTATTTTTTTTCGGGCCTCATCCTGAGCGGAGCCCCTCGCAAGAGCGAGGGGCGGAGTCGAAGGATCTTTTGACAAAAGACCCTTCGACTCCCCCCACTGCTTCGTTTTGCTTCCGCAAAAGCGAAGCAAAACGGTGGGGGTCGCTCAGGGTGAGCCCGATGAAAAAAACTCCCCGATGGCTCAACTAAATCAAAAAAGGAGAAGAAAAAGATGAAAAAAGCAATTTGTGGGATTATCATAGTTGCCGTGTTGGCGGGAGGAAATCGGGCTTTCGCCGCCAGTACACAGGTCGATGCCCTTATCCGCAAATTGGTGGACAAAGGTATCCTTACCCAGCAAGAGGCCATAGAGCTAAAAAGCGAAATTATCGAGGATGAAAAACTTGTTCAGCAGGAAACCCTCAAACAAACTTTGCCACAATGGGTTCAGGACATGAAGCTCAAAGGCGATTTAAGAGTCCGCTATCAACAAGAACGCCGCAAAACCGTCAATAGCCGCAATCGCGGCCGAATCCGTGCCCGATTAGGCCTGGAAACCAAGGCCAATGACCAAGTCAAGGTGGCGGTAGGAATAGCCACAGGGAGCGGAGATCCGCGCTCTACCAACGAAACGCTGGAAAACTCCTTTGAAAAATCCGATATCCGGCTGGATTACGCCTATGCCCGATATTCTCCGGTAACGTGGGCCTCGGTACAGGCAGGAAAACTCCAGGATGCCTTCTGGGTTCCCAAGGATCTGATTTTTGACAGCGACATCACCTTTGACGGAACGACTTTAAATCTGACGAAGAAACTCAATGACCGGCTGGAAGGATTCTTTAATACAGGCTTCTTTCTTCTGGATGAGAATGCCACAGAGAATTATGATCCCTATATGTATTTTGGACAGCCGGGGTTAAAACTGAATACCTCCCCCAAAACAGCTTTGAAATTAGCCGGGACTTACTACAACTTTGACAAGATCAAAGGCACCGCCAAACTGGCCCATTCCAGCAGCACCAACACCCTGACCAGCAGCGCCTATAGGTACAACTACGATTCCTATGGGACAGACGCCGAATTCACGATCGATAACCCTTTGAGTTTCGATTGGATCGATCAACTGGCCTTCTTAGGAGAATACATTCATAATCCCTATGGGGGGGAACATAACGAAGGGTTTCTTTTGGGTGTCAGAATCGGGGCCAAAAAGATTGCGGCGCCAAGGCAGTGGCAGCTCTCTTATAATTTCCGTCGTCTGGAACGCAATGCTGTCTTGGATATTTTTCCCGACTCGGATTTTTATAGCGGTCAAACCCATGTCCGCGGCCATGAAGCCGCCTTAACATACGGATTAGGGAAGAACGTGAGCTTAGATATGGATTATTATCGCAGTCAGCCTATTGGAGGGAGTGGAAAAGACAAAAGTGAAAATCTGGTACAGACGGATCTGAATTTTAAGTTTTAATCAGACCCTTAAAATGCGTCAGATGTGAATTTCGCTTTTTTAGGGTATAATAAACTCCCAAGAGCATCTTCGCCAATCCACTTTTTTTCAAGAGTTTTATCGAATGCCCAAAGCCAAAATCCTTATTGTTGAGGATGAGAAGGACTTAATTGAGCTTGTCCGATATAATTTAGAACGCGAAGGGTATAAGGTCTTTTATGCGCAAAGCGGCGAAGAAGCCCTTCCGATCGTAGAAAAGGAATCACCGGATCTTATTATTTTAGATCTCATGTTGCCCGGGATCGATGGTCTAGAGACCTGCCGGCTGATTAAGCAAGATCCCAAGACAAAGAACCTCCCTATCCTTATCCTGACCGCCAAAAGCGAGGAGGCCGATATCATCGTTGGATTGCAACTAGGGGCAGACGATTATGTCACAAAACCCTTTAGCCCTAAGGTTTTGATAGCCAGAATCAAGGCTCTCTTACGGCGCCTCGAAACCCCTATCTCAACCGACCTGCGAAAAATTGGAGATTTGATCATCGATCCCACAAAACACAAAATCACTTATCGCCAAAAGGCTATTGAATTAACCGCCTTGGAGTTCGATATCTTAGAATTCCTCTCGCGTTATCCCGGCCGGGTGTTTACCCGAGATCAAATTATGGACAGGGTGTGGAAAGAAGGGAAATTTATTGTCGACAGGACAGTGGATGTGCACATACGCTCACTCAGAAAAAAAATGGGGAAGGCGTTTGATTGGATCGAGACTGTTCGGGGAGTGGGATATCGTTTTAAGGAATTGGACGAAGTCAACGAGGCATGAGTAAGGTCTTCCAGAAATTCTGTTTTATCCATCTCGGTGTCATCCTGGGAAGTTTACTGATCTTAGGAAGAATGCTGCGACTTTCATCCCAAGGTTATTCTATTTGCCTTTTGACAGGGACTGGAATTGCCTTGATTCTAATTTTGGTTAACAAAAGGATCTTTTTTAATCCCCTTCATGAGATCCAGAAAATTATCAAACAAATAAGCCAGGGAGATTTCCGAGGCCGATTGCCTTTAAGCCGCAAAGACGAGATAGGCGATTGGGCACGCCATATCGATCAGATATCGTTGGAATTACGAAAAAAAAAGACAGAGATCCTATACGACAAAAGCGAACTCGAGGCCATTGTCTCCAGTATGGTGGAGGGTGTTGTGGTGATTGGCAAAGATGAACAGGTTATCCTTTTAAGCTCACCGGTCTATGAGATGCTGGAGTTGCGCTCGCGCAATCCTATTGGAAAACCCTACTGGGAGGTGATCCGTAACGAGGAGGTTAATTTATTATTAAGAGAAGCGATCAACCACAGAAAATCGGTGAACAAAGAAATCACCATCATCACTCCCTTGGAAAGCCATTTCAGCCTGCAGATTTCCTGCGTTTTGGAGGAGAGCGGAACTCTGATGGGAGTGGTTGTGGTCTTCCATGATATCACCGAATTAAAACGATTAGAGCGCATACGATCGGAATTCGTGGCCAATGTTTCCCATGAGCTTAAAACGCCTTTGACCACGATCAAAGGTTTTGTGGAGACATTAAAAGAAGGCGCTTTAAGTGATTCCCACAAGGCCAGAGGCTTCCTCAATATTATTGAAAAACATACTCAACGTTTGGAGTATCTGGTCAATGATCTGTTGACTCTTTCCACCCTCGAATCTAGGGAGGTCTCCTTGGAATTAGAGAAGCTTTCGATTTTTTCGATTATAGAAGGGGTTCTCAACTTATACAAAGAGCGATCAGAAAACTTGCAACACAAAATTGTTCTGGATACCCCCCGAGATTTACCATTAGTCTCTATGGATCGGGGGAAGATGGAGCAGGTTTTTTTGAATCTGCTGGATAATGCGATCAAATTCACTCCCCCCGGAGGGCACATCACAATAAAGGCTCACCGAGAAAACGGCTTTATCAGGGTGGATTTTCAGGATACAGGGATAGGGATTGAACCTAAACACCTTCCCCGTATTTTCGAACGGTTTTATCGCGTGGACAAGGGTCGCTCCCGAGAGTTGGGAGGCACCGGCTTGGGGCTCTCCATTGTCAAGCACATTGTGCAAGCCCATAAGGGCCGGGTTTCTGTGGAAAGTGAAGTGGGCAAAGGATCGGTATTTTCCGTCTTCCTGCCTATTGGATTATGAAAACAAAGACCTTGATATTTTTATGTCTTTCTCTTACCGCGAGTCTTTTTCCCTCCTGCGAAAAGGCCGGGACCCAGACTCCCGGACCGGCATCACTCCATCATTCCATTCAAATCAAAGGTTCGGATACGATGGTCAATCTGGGTCAGGCCTGGGTGGAAGGTTATATGCAAGAACACCCTCAGGCCTTTGTAGCCGTTACCGGAGGAGGATCCGGAACCGGAATCGCGGCTTTGCTCAGCGGAACCTGTGACATTGCGGAAACCTCCCGGACCATGAAATCCAAGGAACTTAAACAAGCCGCTGAAAAAGGAGTTAAACCTGTCGAATTTGTTGTGGCGATGGACGGTCTGGCCGTTGTGGTGAATCCTAAAAATCCCCTGGATCGCTTGACCGTGAATGAACTGGCGGACATCTTCACGGGCAAGATCCGGAATTGGAAGGAAGTGGGAGGACATGATCTTCCTATCGTCCTTTTGTCCCGCGAAGTTAATTCCGGAACGCATGTTTATTTTAAGGAGCATGTCTTACGCCAAGGCGATGAAAAACGCCCTGAGGAATTTGATGAAGGCGCTCTTCTCATGCCCTCCTCTCAGGCGGTGGCGGATGAAATCGCGCAAAACCCCAACGCCATCGGATACTACGGCGTTGGCTATTCCAATCCCACCCAAAAGGCCCTGGCCGTTGCCCAAGATAAAAATAGCCCTTATTACTTGCCAACCCTAGAGAACATTATGGATGGAAAATACTATATCTCCCGGCCTCTTTTGATGTATACCAACGGTCAGCCTCAAGGCACAGTTAAGGATTTTATTGACTTTGTCTTGAGTAAGGAGGGACAAGAGATTGTCCGGCAAGTCGATTTTGTTCCGGTCCCTCAACGATGAATTGAGAATGTGAGGCTGAAATTTTGCTAACCTTTAAAGTATTAAAAGAGTTCCTGGTCGAAAAGGTCATTTATTTGTCCGGGGTTATTTCCGTTATCCTTGTCGTCTTAATTTTTGTTTTTCTTATCAAAGAGGGTTTTTCGGTTTTCGAGGCGGTGAATCTTAAAGATTTTTTATTGGGGCGAAGGTGGTACCCAATTTCGGATCCACCGCAATTGGGTATCCTGCCGCTTATTTTGGGATCGTTATGCGTGACTTTCGGCGCGAGCTTGATCTGTGTGCCTTTGGGGGTCGCCAGCGCGGTGTATATTGCCGAGGTGGCTTCCCCTCGAATCCGGGAGATCTTAAAATCCGGTGTGGAAATTTTGGCAGCGATCCCCAGTGTGGTCTTTGGGTTTATCGGTATGACAACGCTTGTCCCCTGGGCAAAAAATGCCCTTGATCTCCCAACGGGGTTGACGGGATTTTCCGGCTCTATTATGCTGGCGTTTATGGCGATGCCGACGATTGTGAGCGTGGCGGAAGATGCCTTGACCGCGGTTCCTTATAAATATAAAGAAGCGGCCTTGGCCTTGGGGGCCACTCGCTGGCAGGCCATTCACCGCGTGATTGTCCGCGCGGCCTCTTCAGGCATTGTCGCAGCGGTCATGTTGGGCATGGGACGGGTGATTGGCGAAACCATGGCGGTCATGATGGTGACCGGGAATGCGGCCCGGATTCCCCAGTCTCTTTTGCAACCGATGAGGACATTGACCGCGACCATTGCCGCGGAGATGGGAGAAACCGTCCAGGGCAGTGATCACTATCATGCCCTTTTTGCCATTGGGATTGTTCTTTTTGCGATCACGTTTGTCATTAACCTCATTGCTGATTTTGCGATTCATCGAAGATTCAAATGAGGCATCGCCTTCCTTTCCTATCGGGCCTCATCCTGCACGCCCCGGCTATCGCCCCAACGTCTTGCTGTCGCCTGCCTCGCCTTGCTCGGCAAGGCGGGCAAGACAGCAGTTGGGGCGGGCCGGGGAGCAAGCGAGCATTTTCTATAAATATTAGGCGAGCGCGTCGAAGGATCTTATAACGAAATAAAATGAGACACAATCCCCATCAAACCGAAAAACTGGCTTTCAGCTTTTTGTTTCTGGCAACGGTCTCGGTTGTTGTGCCGGTCATCTTTATCCTCTTTACGATTATTCAACGGGGCTTAAGCGAGATCTCCTGGGAGTTTTTAACGGCCATGCCGCAAAAAGGCATGAGAGAAGGGGGGATCTTTCCGGCCATTCTTGGCACCATTTATTTGGTTCTGGGGACCCTTGTTTTTGCTCTTCCCGTAGGAGTTTTGGCAGCGATTTATCTGACCGAGTATGCCAAAGACAATGTCTTAACGCGTTTAATAAAACTCGCGATCATCAATCTTGCCGGTGTTCCTTCCGTGGTTTATGGGTTATTTGGATTGGGGATTTTTGTCATGTTCTTTAATTTTGGCGCCTCCATTTTATCGGGTTCATTGACATTGGCCATTATGGTTTTGCCCATTATCATCACGACCACCAAGGAGGCCTTGGAAAGCGTTCCGCAAAGTTTCCGGGAAGTCAGCCTTTCCTTAGGAGCGAGCCGGTGGCAGACGATCCGTCATTCGGTTTTGCCGCACGCCTTGCCAGGGATTTTGACCGGGATCATTCTGGCCATCAGCCGGGCCGCGGGAGAAACCGCACCGATCCTTTTTACGGTGGCTGCTTTTTATTTGCCGAAATTACCGGAATCCATTTTCGATCAAGTGATGGCGCTTCCGTATCATCTTTATGTCCTATCGACCCAAGTGCCGAATGTCTCAGTGAATATTCGTTATGGTACGGCTTTGGTTTTACTCATCATGGTTTTATCGATGAATGCCTTGGCCATTGTCGTGCGGTCCCACTTCAGAAAGAAAAAACGGTGGTAAAATTGCCATCAAAAATCGCAACCGAAAATTTGAGTATCTGGTTCGAGCGGATCCCTGCCCTCAGATCTCTAACGCTTCATGTGCTAGACCATGAGATCTTAGCTATCATTGGGCCTGCCAATAGCGGCAAGAGCTCTTTCTTGCGGTCTTTGAATCGTCTTAACGATCTTCATCCCGGCTTCAGAAAAGAGGGGAAGGCCAGCTTAGATGGGCAAGACATTTATAAAGACATAGAGGTCGGGCTCTTGAGAAAAAGGATCGGCATGGTCTTCGCCCTGCCTGTCGTTTTACCGTTAACGATCTATGAAAATGTTATTTACGGTCCTCGCAGGCATGGGACCAAGGATAAAAAGCGTTTATCCGAAATTGTCGAGAAGAGTTTAAAGGCAGCCTATCTCTGGGAGGAAGTCAAAGACCGTTTGGATATTTCGGCCATGAAGCTCTCCGGTGGACAACAGCAGCGCCTGTGCCTGGCCCGCACGCTGGCGGTTGAGCCGGAGGTCATTCTTTACGATGAACCGTGTTCCGGGTTGGATCCGATTTCTACGATGAAAATCGAAGAGGCCATGCTGGGATTCAAGAAGCGATACACTCAAATTCTCGTGACCAATAACACCAAGCAGGCCGCCCGGGTCAGCGACCGCACCGCCTTCTTTCTTATGGGCGAACTTATCGAAATCGATACGACGGGAAAAATCTTTACCTCTCCGCAGGACAAACGGACCAACGACTATATTTCGGGAAGATTCGGTTAAATGGCCATCATTACGACGCATCAATTGAATCTTTTTTATGGCGATTTTCAGGCTTTAAAGAATATTACGATTGCCATTCAAAAAGATACGATCACGGCCTTGATCGGTCCTTCGGGCTGCGGGAAGTCGACGTTCCTCCGGACATTAAATCGGATGAACGATCTCCTGGAAGGTGTTAAAATATCTGGCGAAATCCGAATTGAGGGCATGGATATCAGGCGAGATTCCATTGATTTGGTGGCTTTGAGAAAGAAAGTGGGAATGGTCTTCCAAAGGCCCAATCCTTTTCCTTTAAGCGTCAGGGAGAATATTCTCTTTGCCCCAAAAATCCATCGGACCGCCAAACGCCAAGAGTATGACATGATCGTTGAAGAGTGCTTGCGGTCGGTTTTGTTATGGGATGATTTAAAAGATAAACTCCCCATGAATGCCTTGCGGCTTTCCCTCGAGCAGCAGCAGAGGCTTTGCATGGCCCGGCTTCTTTCGGTTAAGCCGGATATTCTTTTGATGGATGAGCCTTGCTCGGCCTTGGACCCCATCGCCACCGAGCGCATTGAGGAACTGATGCGGGTCTTAAAAGAAAACTATACCATTTTGATTGTCACTCATAATATGCAACAGGCGGCCCGGGTTTCCCATGAGACCGGGTTTATGCTTTTGGGAGAATTGATTGAGTTTGGAAAGACTCAAGGCATCTTTACTAACCCGAGAGATCCCCGGACACAAGATTACTTGACCGGACGTTTTGGATAAGCGCCCCAATCCCTCTAACTTAAAGGCTCATCCCGCTAAAAGCGGGATGAGCCTCGTCCCCGCTGCTTTCTTGCGAAAGCAAGAAGCGGGGAGTAAAAATAACGGGAGAATCCTTTATGGAGAGACATTTTGACGAAGCTTTGAAAAATCTCAAAGAAAAGATTTTGCGGATGAGCGGCTTGGTCGAGGAGAGCATTGGCTCTTCGATTAAGGCCCTTTTAGAACGCAATGCCGAATTGGCCTACAAGGTCATCAAGTCCGATGACGCCGTCAATATGCTGGAGATTGAAATCGATGATTTATGTCTAAAGCTCCTGGCCTTGTATCAGCCGACCGCCGGCGACCTGCGTTTCATCACCTCTATGCTCAAGATCAACAATGATCTGGAGCGGATTGGCGATTTGGCGGTCAATATCGGACAAAGGACTTTGGATTTGTTGAAGGTGCCGCCTTTAAAACTCCGGCTGAATATCCCCAAGATGGCCGAAGCCTCCCAGAAGATGCTCAAAGACAGCCTGAATGCTTTTGTGAACAAAGACTCGAAACTGGCCTATGAGGTCTGCAAGCGCGATGATGAGGTCGATGACCTCAATCACGAAATCTTCATGGAATTGCTGAAATGCGCTCCCGAAGAGCAGACGCCTGTTGAGCGCGTGATCGATCTTATTCTGGTTGCAAAAAATTTGGAGAGGATCGCGGATCATTCCACCAATATCTGCGAGGATGTCATCTATATGGTGGACGGCAAGGTCATCAAACATCATATAACCGATTAAACGGGTTAATTCCATGAGACCGCAGTGTGTGTTGCTTCTTTATAAAAAAAGCGCCTATCAGATTTATTTTTTAAAGCGGGGGAGCCCCCTATTCGGCAAACAAAATTTTTTTTCTAAGTCGGAGCTCTCTCAATTTCAAACCTCTCACAAGGAGCATTATAAAACGCTGCAGGAGGTGGAACGGGTTTTGAAGGACGCCCGGGTTTTTTACCGCAAGCGCTGCCGTGGAGGAAAAATCGATTTTGCCGCCTTTGATTTTGCCGTGACCGTTGGTGGGGACGGGACCTTCTTAGAGGCCGCCCGGGGCCTTAAAAGCCAGATCGCCCTGGGTGTCAATTCGGATCCTAACAATAGCGTTGGACGATTTTGTGAGGCAACACGAAAAACTTTTGCGGAAATTTTTCAACGGCTCCTCAGGGACCGCTTCAAAATCAAATCCCTTCCTCGAATCCAGTTGACGCTCAAGCTAAAAAATAAAACCCTGACCATGAATGTCTTAAATGACATCCTCATCTGCCACCAGAATCCGGCAGCGATGAGCCGGTATTATATGACGCTTGATGACATCAAAGAAGAACAGCGCAGCTCTGGGATATGGATTTCTACCGCAGCCGGCTCCTCCGGCGCCATTCATTCTGCCGGTGGGAAAGTCCTTCCGGCTGATTCGAAAAAAATTCAATATAAGCCACGAGAGTTGTATCATGTCTCAGGCAATCACTATCAACTTAAAGGGGATGTTGTCTTGCTAAAGGGTTCTCTTGTTATCAGATCCTTGATGCAGGGAGGGGTTATCTTTGTCGATGGGTCCCATACCCAATATCCCTTTAACCTTGGTGACACGGCCCATATTTCGCATTCTCCCGTTCCCCTTAGAATCGTTGATACCCATTGAACTCTTTTATGCACGCTGCCCTTTTGATTTCTCATGGGAGCCGTTCCCCGAAAACAAAAACGGAAGTCGCCTCTCTGGTCAAACGTCTTAAATCGGGCTCGGCCTTAAAGATTTTCGAATATGCCTTTCTGGAAATTGGGAAGCCCAGCATCCCTGAAGGTATAACGCAGTGTGTTGAGAGGGGCGCCACCCAAATCACCATCCTGTTAAATTTTCTCAATTCCGGACGGCATGTCGATGAAGATATCCCAAAGATTATCAAGAAGGCAAAGGCGAAATATCCCCACGTTGGTTTTAAGATCACCCAACCCATCGGTCAGCATCCCAGGATCGAAGAACTTTTCCTTGATTTCTTAAAAAAATCTCGAGTATGAGAGAGGACCGTTTTTCTAAGAGCTTAATGGCATGGTTTAAAAAAAATGCCCGCAAGCTCCCTTGGCGAGAGACCTCCGACCCTTACAAGATTTGGATCTCGGAGGTTATGCTGCAGCAAACCACCGTCAGCGCGGTTATTCCTTATTATGAGCGATGGATAAAAGCTTTCCCAACGTTGGAGAGCGTGGCTAAAACTCCCCTGGATAAAATCCTTCGACATTGGCAAGGCCTCGGCTATTACGAGCGCGCGAGAAATATTCACAAAGCGGCGCGGATGATCTGTAGAGACTATCAAGGGAGAATTCCCGCGGATACCCTGGAACTTAAGAAACTGCCGGGATTCGGATCATATACAACGGGAGCGGTCTTAAGCATTGCATTCGATCAAAGACATCCTATCATTGATGCCAATGTCAGGCGCGTTATGATGCGACAGTTGGGCGTGAAGGGATATGCGGATTCTTCTTGGGATCCAAGCATCCACGAACATTTGAAAAAAAGAATGCCCCGCCAAGAAATCAATATTTTTAACCAGGCGCTTATGGAATTGGGGGCCCTGATTTGCCGAAACAAAGCGCCGTTGTGCTTATCCTGTCCGGTAAATAGAAATTGCCTGGCTTATCAAAAGGGGATACAGGATCGAATCCCGGCCCTTAAAAAAAGGGTCACTCAAAAAGTCGACGTGGCCATTGCGTTGATTCGAAGGCAAGATTTCTATTTCATTCAACGGCGTCCGCCAAAAGGCTTGTTTGCTGATTTATGGGAATTCCCCGGTGGGAAGATAGGAAAGGGAGAATCCCCACAACAGGCTTTGTATAGAGAAATGCAAGAGGAGCTTAATGTTTCTGTGCAAGCCCATAAGTTTTTATTTGTGGTAGATCAGTTCTATACTCAATTTCGGGCTCGATTGCAAGTTTTTGAATGTGTGGTACAGCCTGATCCCTCCTGCAATACCACGCATAAATGGGTCAAGCTTCAAAATCTCCCTCGTTATGCTATGCCTTCCGGTAGTGTCAAAATCGTTAATAAGTTATTAGGAATAGATAGGTTAAAGAATTCCCGGATTTAGGCAATTTTTAGCTCAATTTTTTGGGTTGACAAATCTGTATTAATTATATATTCTTATTAACATGATAAATTTAATAATGTATATGAGCATACTTCTATTTTCGGTGTTATTTTCATCTGTGACGTTAAAAGCAGAGAATAAAGCGTTACAGGGAAACTTGACCTTGTCCGGGGCCTGGGCCATGTACCCCACAGTCGTGGCCTGGGCTGAGGCCTTTCAGAAAATCCATCCGAAAGTGCACATTGACATTTCTGCGGGAGGGGCGGGAAAGGGAGCGGCCGATGCCCTGGCGGGTTTTGTGGATATTGGGATGGTCTCGAGGGATCCGGATCCTAGCGAGCTTCAAAAAGATATTAAGGCGATTTATGTGTTAAAGGATGCCGTCTTTCCCATCGTCAATGAAAAAAATTTTTATATTTCTACTCTCCTTAAGCGCGGACTTAGCAAAAGGAATTTTCAAGATATCTATGTAACAGGCACACAGATTTACTGGGACTTAGACTACTTCAGCGTTGTAACCCATAAGCCTAAAATGATTCATCATTATACCCGTTCCGACGCCTCGGGGGCCGCGGCCAGTTGGGCCCGCTACTTAGGCGTCCAGCAGGAGGATTTAATGGGAATCGGAATTTACGGCGACCCGGGAATCTTGGAGGCCGTTCTAAGAGATCCCCTGGGGATCGGATATGCGAATTTCAGTTTTGTTTTTAACAGACAGGGAACGGTTATCCCCGGAATCAAATTGATCCCCATCGATGCCAATGAGAATGGAATTGCCGATCCAGAAGAGATCTACCAGAATCGCGATGAAGCCAACAGAGCCATAGAAAAGGGAAGTTATCCCGTGGTCAGGAGAAACTACTTTTTTATAAAGAAGGACGTCGGTGACGTGGTGAAAGAGTTTATAAGGTTTACCCTTTCAGAAGAAGGAACCCGGATTGTTCATGAGACCGCGGCCAATCTTCCCTTAACCAAAACGGAAAGAGCCAAGATCCTGGAGAGCCTAGAGCATGAATGACCGTCACTGGAAAGATTTAATAGCCCGCCGCCTGATGTTGATCTCTGGCTCGTTTCTTTTGATTCTGGGGCTTTTGATGATCTTCATGATGTACCAGCGCTCAAAACCGATTTTGGCTCTAACACCTTTAAAGGATCTTTTGTTTTCGCTGAGTTGGCATCCGACCAAAGGACAATTTGGGTTGGCCGGTTTTATTGCCGGGACATTATGGGTCACCGTGATTGCCATGATCATTGCCGTTCCTTTAAGCATTTTGACCGCGATCTATCTCGCCGAATATGCGGCAAAGCCTTTGCGGGGACTCTTAAAACCGTTTATTGATCTTCTCGCTGGGATTTCTCCGGTTATTTATGGGGTGTGGGGAATCATTGCTATTGTTCCCTTGGTCAGGGATTATTTTATGCCTTTTCTAACCAACCACTTAAAATTTTTTCCTTTTGTCTCGGAAAATTATACAGGTTTTTCCGCTTTAACGGCAGGCATTGTCTTGGCCATCATGATTTTTCCGGTCCTGATTTCGGTTATGGAGGAGGTCCTTCACGCGGTGCCGTTTGGCATCAGAGAATCTTCCCTGGCGTTGGGCGCCACCCAATGGCAAACCATCAAAGGCGCGGTCTTTAAAAAGGCCTGGCCGGGGATTATCGCTGCCATTATTCTGGGTTTGTCGCGAGCCTTCGGCGAAACCATGGCGGTTTTGATGGTGGCGGGATGCAGCTTGGGCCAAATCCCAAAATCTATTTTTGATGCTGCCTATCCTTTGCCAGCCTTGATTGCCACAACCTACGGAGAGATGATGTCGATCCCGCTCTATGACGCGGCTGTCTTGGCGGCCGCTTTTATTCTGCTTATGATTACGATTCTTTTTAATATGGCAGGCTGGGGAATCCTCCTTCGCATGGAAAGGAATCAGATTTGATGGATAGACGCCGACTGGAAGAGAGAGTCATGAAGGGGCTCATGATCCTTTCCACTTTGCTTGTGGTGGGAAGTTCGGTTTGTATTTTATTAACGATATTCTTGAAAGGCGTGTCGGCCATCGATCTCAATATGCTCATTCAGACACCGAAAGGGGGATATTATTTAGGGAAGGAAGGGGGAATCTTGAACGCCATTTTGGGCTCTCTGGTCTTAGGCGTGGGCGCAACCTTTTTAGCGTTTTTAGTCAGCGTCCCCATCACCTTTTATCTGAATTTATATTTAAGAAGGGCCTCACGATTTTCCTATATTCTGAGGTTCCTGTTCGATGTCCTTTACGGGATGCCCGCGATTGTTTATGGGGCGTTTGGATTTACCCTGATGGTATTTTGGGGGCTTAAGGCCTCCCTTTTGGCGGGGATGATCACCATTGCCTTTCTGATCATACCCATTATGGCACGGGCCACTGATGAGGTTCTCAAAATGATCCCCTTTGAATTGCCGGAGGCCTCTTTGGCCATGGGCACAACACGATGGGAAACCGCCAGGGGGGTCATTTTTAAACAGGCCTTACCCGGAATATTGACGGCTGTTTTATTGGCTTTTGGCCGGGCCATTGGGGACGGGGCCGCGGTTTTGCTGACCGCCGGCTTTACGGATTCCAACCCAAGTTCTTTGTTTAAGCCCGTGGCGACATTGCCTTTGGCGATCTTTTTTCAATTGGCCACACCTTTTCCTGAGGTCCAGCGCCGTGGCTATGCGGCGGCTTTTATTTTGACGGTTTTAATTCTTATGGTCAGTTTGATCTCTAGAATTTTATCTTGGAAATTTACTCAAAACGTAGTGCGCTAAGAAGGAAGGGACATGAGATGGAATTTAAAACCCCTATCGGCGTCAGGGATTTGAGCGTGTGGTATGGGACAACCCGAGTCCTCAACCACATGACGATCGATATCCCGGATAAGAAAATTACCGTGATTCTGGGCCCCTCGGGATGCGGTAAAACGACCCTCTTGAAATCTTTGAACCGTCTGATCGAACTTCAGGATCAGATCACGGTAAGCGGCCAGGTTCTGGTGGATGGAGAGAATATCCTAGATCCCGATGTTGAGGTAACGCATCTGCGCAAGAAACTGGGTCTCCTGTTGCAGAAACCCCAGGTTTTGCCCATGTCGATTTATGACAATGTGGCTTATGGCCCACGTGTCCATGGCATGAAAGATAAAAAGATCTTGGGTGAGCTGGTGGAGAAATATTTAAGATTATCCCAGCTTTGGCCAGAGGTGAAAGATCGCCTGCATGCCCCTGCGGCGCGATTATCGGTTGGGCAGCAGCAAAGACTGTGCCTGGCGCGCACCTTGGCCATTGAGCCGGAGGCTATCTTAGGCGATGAAGCGACCTCAGCCCTTGATCCGGTCTCGGCCCAGCAGATCGAACAGCTTTTTCTCGAACTCAAAAACCGCTACACGATTGTGCTGGTGACTCATAATCTGCGGCAGGCGAAACGGCTTGCCGACCACGTGATCTTTCTTTATCTGGGCGATCTCATTGAACATGGGCCGGCAGCGGAATTCTTTAGCAAACCGAAATACGCTAAGACCAAGGCCTATCTCGAAGGCCGCTTCATCGAAGATTTCAAGATTGATCGGGAACTTAGGCTAAAAACCCCGGAGCGTGCCAACACTATCCAACAAGTGCAAACAGTTCTGGCACAAATGGAAATAGGAGAGATTCTTAAGATTTTGCTGACGGATGAGGCCTCGGTTCAGGGCCTCATTCACAAATTGGAAAGCGCAGGGCACAATGTCCTGGAACTGCGAAAACAGGGACCTGCACAGTGGGAGATGATCGTTCAAAAACAAAACGTGAGTTATGCCATATGAAAGTTTCCGCTAAAGTTGATTATGCCTGTCGGGCTCTGGTAGAATTATCTTTGCGCTGGCCGGAGCGTTCGCCGCTTCAGCTACGGGAGATTGCCCAGCGCCAGAGGATCTCGATGAAATTCTTGGTGCACATCTTGATTGGCCTCAAACAACTGGGTTTGGTCGAGAGCATCCGGGGCAAAAAGGGAGGTTATGTTTTGGCGAGATCACCGCAGGAGATCAAGCTGAGCGAGATCATCCGACATTTCGGAGGCCTGGGATATACCCTGGCTCTGGAAAATACGAAAAAAGAAAACCATCATGTCATGGACTCCATTTGGCAGGAGATTGATGACACCATGAAAACCCTGTTAGATAAAATTAATATGGAGACCATCATCAATCAGGAACGAAGCAAAGGCGATGCTGTGATTTACGAGATTTAATCTAGGGAGGATCTTTTGCATGGAAACCCTCAAAAAAAGAATCGAAGAGCTAAAGCAAAAAGCCCAGGGACTCAAAGGCGATGGGCTAAGGGCTGAAAAGATCATCAAACTCGCCCATGACGAATTTGGGAGCCGGGTGAATTTTGCCTCCAGTTTGGGAGAAGAGGACCAAGTGATCACGGACATGATTGCTAAAATGGCTCCCGAAATCGAGATCTTTACCTTGGACACCTTAAGGCTTTTTCCTGAGACGTATGATTTGATTGAGAAGACCGAGAAGCGTTATCAAATGAAGTTTAAGATTTATTATCCTGATTCCCAAGCCATGGAAGATATGGTCAGGACCAGAGGTCTTAATCTTTTCTATGAAAGCGTGGAGAATCGTAAGATGTGCTGCGGGATAAGGAAAGTGGAACCTTTAAAGAGGGCCTTGGCCAACGTCGATTGCTGGATGACGGGTTTAAGACGGGCGCAAGCGGTAACGAGAACGGCTGTGGAGATGATCGAATGGGATGAGGTACACGGGAAAATTAAAATCAATCCCCTGGTCGATTGGACTTTGGAGGATGTCAGGAAATACATCGCAGAAAATCAGGTTGATATCAGTCCTTTGCATGCGAGGGGATTCGTGAGTATTGGCTGCGCTCCCTGCACGAGGGCTATCAAGCCCGATGAAGATATTCGGGCCGGGCGTTGGTGGTGGGAGACGCCGGAGAGCAAGGAGTGTGGATTGCATGTGGGCATGGGGAAAGAAACACAAAAGTAGTCGTCCCCGGCCCGCCATTGATCTATAAAGCCGGGGCGGGCAGTCATCAGCCTTCAGTTGTCAGTCTTAATGATTTGCTGATGACTGATAGCTGACGACTGAAGACGGACGACTGATAAAGGTGAATCCTATGAAGAAATCCATGGACAAACTCGACCATCTCGAGGCCCAGAGTGTCTTTATCCTGCGCGAGGCCTACCGGGAATTCAAAAGCCTGGCCATGCTCTGGTCGATCGGGAAAGACAGCACAGCCCTTTTGTGGCTGGCTAGGAAGGCGTTTTTTGGGCACGTTCCCTTTCCCTTGGTCCATATTGACACCCACTACAAAATCCCGGAGATGATTCAATACCGGGACGAGCTGGCGAAGAAATGGAAACTCAATATGGTCTACGGAAAAAATACGCAGGCGCTGGAGGCCAAAAAGACTTTCCCCGATGGCGCTCTGGATAGGATCAACTGCTGCAAGCTTCTTAAGACCGAGGCCTTGAAGCACACCTTAGACGGCAGTTGGCCGCGTTATCGGTTGAATCATGCCACGGGCCAGTATGAAGTGGACCCCAATCCTGAGCCCTATACAGGGGTCATTGTGGGGCTGCGGGCCGATGAAGAAGGCAGCCGTTCCAAAGAGCGGTATTTTTCACCCCGAGACAGAAATAGTGATTGGAATCTCGGGGATCAGCCTCCGGAGCTCTGGAATCAATTCAAGACGGATTTTGCCCCCGGAACCCATGTGCGAATCCATCCGCTTTTGGACTGGACCGAGTTCGCGATCTGGGAGTATATCGAACGCGAGGGGATTCCAGTTGTGCCGCTTTATTTCGACCGAGGGGATGGCAAAAGGTACAGATCCCTAGGCTGCTACCCTTGCACCTTTCCGGTGGAATCCACCGCGAAAACGATTCATGAGATTGTGGAAGAACTGCGGACTGGAAAATTTTCCAATATCGCCGAGCGCTCCGGCCGCGCGCAGGACAAGGAAGACGCAGGCGGATTGGAGACGCTGCGGCGGGAAGGATATATGTGATTGGCTGGGGGCTCTGGGCTCTGAGCTTTGGGCTCTGGGATCCTTAGCTCACAGCTCATAGCACACGGCACAGAGTCTATAAGGACAAAATGAGAACCAATCGCGAACAAATGAATATCGTGATCGTCGGCCACGTGGATCACGGCAAGAGCACCTTGATCGGGCGGCTTCTGGTAGACACCGGCTCTTTGCCGAAAGGAAAACTCGAAGAGGTCAAAGCCCGTTGCGGGCGCAGTGCCAAGCCCTTTGAATACGCCTTTTTGCTCGATGCCCTCAAAGACGAACAGAATCAGGGGATCACGATCGACACCGCCCGTTCGTTTTTCAAATCCACAAAACGCGATTACATCATTATCGATGCCCCCGGCCATATTGAATTCTTAAAAAATATGATCACGGGCGCGGCCCGGGCCGAGGCCGCGGTTTTGGTCATCGACGCCTCTGAAGGCATTCGGGAGAACACCAAGCGGCACGGATATATGCTGTCCTTTCTGGGGATCAAGAATGTTATGGTCTGCGTCAATAAAATGGATTTGGTCGAATTCCGCCAAGATATCTTTGACGAAATCCGTTCCCAATATGAGCTTTTCCTAAAGGAATTAAACCTTGAGGCCCGCCACTTTATTCCCATTTCCGCCCGTGAAGGCGACAATGTCGTGAGGTTATCCGAGAGGACGCCCTGGTATCAGGGGGCTTCTTTCCTGGAGGCGCTGGATCAGTTCGAGAAAAGTCCCCTTAGGCACGAACAACCCTTCCGGATGCCGGTCCAGGACATTTACAAATTCACCGAGGATGGGGATACCCGGCGCATTGTGGCCGGGCGAATCGAGACCGGAGTCATTGCCCAAGGAGATCCCGTGATCTTTCTTCCTTCTCAGAAGAGTTCCCGGATCGCCACGATTGAGGGGTTTAATACGCCCCCAGCAGCCGAGGCCCTTTCCCCCCAGAGCACGGGTTTCTCTTTGGAGGAGCAGATTTATATCCGTCCCGGGGAGATCATGTGCCGGCTTCATGATCCCTTGCCGTATGTGAGCTCCAAATTCCGGGCCAACATCTTTTGGCTGGGGAAGCAGCCTTTTATTAAGGAAAAAATCTATAAGCTGAAGATAACCACCCAGCAGGTTCCGGTGGTCTTATCCGAGCTTATCGGTGTCATGAACGCCGCCGAGCTTTCCCAGGCCTTAAAGCCCCATGTGGATCGCCATGAGGTGGCGGAATGCATCTTGGAGACCATGAAACCCATTGCCTTTGATCAAGTCCATACCATTGCCGAGACCGGTCGGTTTGTGATCGTGGACAACTATGAGATTGCCGGCGGCGGTATCATCCTGGCGCCGGTTTTTGACGAACAAAGCTCTTTGTGCCAGCATATCCGCAAACGCGAATTCGAATGGGAGAGAAGCGCGATCACTCCCGACAAACGCGCCCAGAAATATCAGCACAAATCCGCTTTCCTAATCATCACCGGTCAGATCGATACGGGAAAACAACGGATCGCCAAGGCCTTGGAGGAGGAACTCTTCAATCTCGGCCGTTTTGCCTATTTTCTCGGTCTATCCAATCGATTGATGCTGGCTTCCTCTGATAGCAAGGACCGGACATTGAGCAGATTCGAGCATCTTCAGCAGCTGGGGGAATTGGCTCATATCCTGACGGATAGCGGATTGATCCTTATCGCCAGCATCACGGATATTGATGATTATGAACTGGGGATCTTAAAATCACTGAATCACCCCAACAAAACGCTGGTGATCAATGTAGGAGAAGATCGATTTTCCGCGGCCCAAGTGGATCTCCATTTGACCGAGAATGAAGATAGCCGGATGGCCGTGCGCAGGATCGTTGATCTTTTGGTCCGGTCCGTTGTCCTGGATCCCGAATACTACATTTGATGGGACAAACATGGCTTGTCCCGGAAGATGTTTACCAAAAAATCTTTTCCCAAAAAAAGAAGCTTTCCCGAGTTTGTAGCAAAAAATTAACGTAACTTATTGAAAGC
>CAZUJQ010000032.1:0-21576 GCA_964620805.1 uncultured Planctomycetales bacterium
TATTGAATCATCCAACGGAATGGAGAAATAGTCAAGTAATTTCATTACAAAGCCTTACCCTAAAATACCCAGAGCCGGCAACTCGGAAAGCTGCATACGACTTTGGCGGCAAATGGAAAAAGTCCGCTATGGCATGACCATTCAGGGTAGACAAGATCATTTGAAACTGTATCAAATCAGCAAGTATTTAGGCGGCATTCCATCGATTACAAAAATTTGACAAAGAACTTTATTGCTTTCAATAAGTTACGTTAATTTTTTGCTACAAACTCGGGAAAGCTTCGATTTATTCGTAAGATCCTTCGATTCCCTGATGCCTCATTTTTTAGACAACCGCCGGGGCGGGGGACGCAGCGAGGGAGAGAGATTCAAAGAAGATAACACGATGAGTCTCGATGAGGTCTTCCAGTTGAGCTTGATACTTATGCAATTCCTTCAACATCTTCTGCCGGAACTCGAGAGTTTCTTCCAGCATTTTGGGAAAAAGCCCTTTATAATAAGCGATTCCCGCCGTTAGGTTCTCCTTAAATTCCTTCAGATATTGGATGTGCTGGGCCGTGGGCTCCAGGATATGTTTCTCGATTTCCTTTTTAAAATAGTCAATATAAAGCTTGAGTTCATTAATGAACATATGGGGACGGCCGGTCGCGGTGAGTAAATTGATCCTCCCATAGATATGACCCAGCATTTCCTCGAGCGTGGCGATCTTAGAAAAATAAGCCAGATTCGGTCCCGGGCAAATGGCCGGAAAGGCCCTCTTGCTTTCGGTCATTTCATTTTTTATGAGGGCCGCTCCTCCCAGATCATTACAGATGCAGGATTTGTCCATAACCCGATTCGAAAGAAACTTATAATTGGCCTCGGAAAGATTCATGCCTTTAAGCTGGTCGAGTTTTAATTTTTGGTATTGCCGGGAGGCCGTGCAAATGGGTTTTTCCGTGAACTCCGTGTTAGAGACCAAATGACCTCTCGGGCAGGGGCTTCCTGGACGGCCTTGCTCAATGCGCCGGATTTTCTCCTGCTCGCTGGCAGAGTCACGTAGGGTGTGGAAGGGGATTTCCAAGGGAGAGACGTCGCTTAGATAAAGATCGTTTTCATCGGCGGCCACAAGTTTCTTTAAGAGTTCACCATCGACATTGGTTACCTCCGGCACAAGAAGAAAGGGTGTCGCCCAACCGGTCCCATCGAGTTGGTAATATTCTCTTAAGAATTGATCCTCCTTCGCCGTGCCGATGCCTCCTTGGGCCGTGATGCGGACCTCGTGGGGTTGAGAGAAGGGGGCAAGGTTTTTCAATTTGCGAACTTGAGTATAGATCGTGTGGAGGGTGTCGATGAGCTCTTGTTTCTTGGCTTTAAGCTCCTCGAGGACAGGGCCCATCAAATGTCCGTTGGTCGGAAAGGCATGGCCACCGCAGTTTAAGCCGGATTCAATGCGGTATTCCGAAATCCACAGTCCCTTTTTGGCAAAAAATTTCCCCTGCGTTATGGATGAACGATAATCACTGACTTTGAGGATAATTCTCTTTTTAAGGAAACCCGTGGCATCGGCGAAGAAATCTTTAAAGTTTTCTACATAACTGTAGAGCCGGCGGTTGATGCCTGCGGAAAAGACAATGGCCGAATTTAAGGTGCTCTGGGCATAACCGCGCAGGGCCGACAAGGCGTCGGAATGTTCCGGCGGAAGCTCGGTCCCATCAGCGGCGGAATTCGTCCGATCGAGTTTCGTCATGATGTTGACATTGATGTCCCCGGGCTGGATGCTTTCCCGCAGTTGGTTTTGCAACTGCTCCTTCAAGGGAGGATGGGTCGTGGCCAGCATTTTGCGATAGAGAATCTTTAAGGGGGAGGTCTCCGGAAGCAGCTCAAAATAGCGGGTGATCTCACTTCCGGCCTCAAAGGCCATGGCTTTAAGCTCTTCAAATTGTTTCTTGACGATACGGTCCACAAGGTTGAGATACTCTGTGATCCTACGGGCGCGGTGATCTTCCTCGTATTTAGCTATTGGGTGATAGGGCTCTCCCGTTCGACCACAATAAAATTTCCGCATCTGCTCAATCAAGGTGTCATCCACAAGTGAAATCACCGAGGAAATCCCGTAGCGGGCAACTTTGATTGGGGTGTCAATGGAAAAGCCGGTCCCCATGACGGGGATATGCAAGGTATGGGTGTTTTTCAAGACCCCATTACTATATATGATATCGCAGAGATTGCAAGGATAATTTTAAATCTCTTTATAAGCACCGAATCTGTTGACTTGGCTTTAGCGATTCCTTATAATTCAATTAGAAAATGGAATCCTTAGAACATGAGCTCAGCATTTAATCCCGAAGAAACAAAAAAGACTTTGAAAACCCCAGCCGGGGACTTTTCCTTCTTTAAGATCCTGGAGTTAAAAAAACTCGGGTTCGCTGTCAACACGAAACTTCCATTCTCCTTGAAAGTCCTTCTGGAGTGCCTCATCAGGAACTATGATAACTATGAGATCCTTATCGATGACATTCAAAAGCTGGCCGGCTGGTCGCCGCACAAGAGCGAGACGAATGAGATCGCCTTCAAGCCGGGCCGGGTCCTTTTGCAGGATTTTACCGGGATTCCCTGTATCGTGGATCTGGCGGCGATGCGCTCGGCCATGAAGGAGCGCGGAGGGGATTACCGGAAAATCAATCCGCAGGTTCCCTGTGACCTAGTGGTCGATCATTCCGTACAAGTCGACAGCTTTGGCACAAATAAGGCCTTTGCCTGGAATGTCAAAAAAGAATTCGAACGAAACAAGGAACGCTACGAATTTTTAAAATGGGGACAAAAGGCGTTTAAGAATTTTCGAGTCATTCCTCCGGCCACGGGCATCGTTCATCAGGTCAATCTGGAATACCTGGCCCAAGGGGTTATGAAAAAGAGGATGGGAAAAGAGACGATCATCTACCCGGACAGCCTGGTGGGGACCGACAGCCACACCACGATGATTAACGGCCTGGGGATCGTGGGCTGGGGGGTGGGAGGAATTGAGGCCGAGGCCGTGATGCTCGGAGAGCCTATTTTTATGTTAACCCCCCAGGTCGTTGGGTTCCAGCTTCAAGGACAGCTCAAGGAGGGCGCCACGGCAACGGATTTGGTTTTGATGATCACCCAGATCTTGCGAAAGCACGGGGTCGTGGATAAATTTGTGGAGTTCTTTGGGGAGGGCTTAAATTTTTTAAGCCTTCCGGATCGGGCGACGATCGCCAACATGGCTCCGGAATACGGGGCGATCATGGGATTTTTCCCAGTCGATCAAGAGACCCTTGCCTATTACCAGATGACCGGCCGCAGCCCGCAGCACATCGACCTTATCGAACGATACATGAAAGAGCAGGAGATGTTTTATGTGCGCCCCGGCGGCGATCCAGAATTTACCGAGAGTTTAGAGTTGGATTTATCGAGCGTAACGCCGGGGTTGGCCGGCCCCAAGCGGCCTCAGGACCGCGTGACGCTCTCCGAGATCAAAAAGAAATTTACCAGTGTCCTGCGAGAACCGGAAAACCAAGGGGGCTTCGGCCTGATGCCGGAAGACTTAGAGAGGCGCGTTCCCTTGAGGGATGGCGCTGCGGGTGAAATATCCCATGGCACGGTGGTCATCGCCGCGATCACCAGTTGCACGAATACCTCCAATCCCAGCGTCCTCGTTGGGGCAGGGCTTCTGGCGAAAAATGCCGTGGAGCGGGGCCTAAGCTCCCAAAGTTATGTGAAAACGAGTTTTGCCCCCGGTTCCCGGGTGGCGTACGATTATCTGCAAGAAGCGGGCCTGATGCCTTATTTAGAGAAGCTGGGATTCAATTTGGTGGGCTACGGCTGCACCACCTGCATCGGCAACAGCGGCCCCTTGCCGGCCAGCGTTGCCGAGGCCATCCAAAAAGGGGATTTGGTGGCGGTGAGTGTCTTAAGTGGGAACCGGAATTTTGAGGGCCGCATCAATCCCCTCACCAAGGCCAGTTATCTGGCGAGTCCCCCGTTGGTCGTGGCTTATGCCTTGGCAGGACGGATCGATGTGGATTTGACTAAGGAGCCTCTGGGAAAGGACAAACAGGGTCGGGATGTGTATTTGAAAGACATCTGGCCCACCCAGCAGGAGATTAATGAGGTGATTTCGAACATCCTCAACCCTAAGCTTTTTCAAATTGGGTATCAAGATGTCTTGAAGGGGGATGAAAATTGGAACTCGATTGAAACCACGGCCTCGGACCTCTACGAGTGGAAGAAGACCAGCACCTATATCCAGGAGCCGCCCTTTTTTGAAAACATTGAAGAAAAGCCGCGTCCCATTGAAGAGATTAAAGGAGGCCGGGTTTTGGTTAAACTGGGGGACTCCATCACCACAGATCACATTTCGCCCGCGGGGAGCATCGCGGAAAACAGCCCGGCGGGAAGATACTTGAAAGAGCAGGGGATAGAGCCGGTCGAATTCAATACCTATGGGGCCCGGCGGGGCAATGACCGCGTCATGACCCGCGGCACATTCGCCAATATCCGTTTGAAGAATCTTTTGGTTCCAGGAGAGGAAGGGTCTCGGACCGTCTATTTTCCCGACAATACAATGATGAGTATTTATGACGCCGCCCTTTTGTATAAAAAAGACAAAACCCCTTTGCTGGTTTTGGCCGGGAAGGAATACGGGGCTGGTTCCAGCCGGGACTGGGCCGCCAAAGGCACGGCCCTTTTGGGCGTGAGGGTGGTTCTGGCCCAAAGCTATGAACGCATTCATCGCATTAACCTCATTGGGATGGGTGTCCTGCCCTTGCAATTTAAAGATGAGGATTCTGCACAAGCGTTGGGACTTAAAGGCGATGAGTCCTTTGATTTTATCGGCCTTAACGACCATATTAAACCTCGCCAGGACATAACCGTTGTCAGCGTCTGTGCGGATGGGACAAAAAAAGAATTCAAGACAATCGCCTGCCTGAATACGCCGGTTGAGATTGATTATTACCGAAACGGCGGGATCCTGCCGACGGTTTTAAGAAAATTGGCGAAGAGTTAAGTTTTGGAGGGGGGGGCCGCCGACTTTGTCGGCGGCCCCCCCCTGAGAGTAAAAAAAAACGATAAGGAAATTTTTATGGGCAAGACCCTTTACGAAAAAATCTGGGACGATCATCTCGTGCATGAGATCCCGGAGGCCACGTCCTTGATCTATGTGGATCTGCATTTGGTCCATGAAGTGACCTCTCCGCAGGCCTTTGAGGGGTTACGCCAGACTAAAAGAACAGTGCGCTGCCCCTCAAAGGCATTCGCCACGATGGATCACAATGTCTCCACACGCACCAAAGATTGGGCCCGCATCGCCGAGGTCTCCCGCATTCAGATGCAGACTTTGTCCCGCAACTGTCAGGAGTTTGGGATTTCCCTTTACGGCCTTGAGCATCCGGACCAGGGCATTGTCCATGTCATTGGCCCGGAGCTGGGATTGACCCAGCCGGGGATGGTCATTGTCTGCGGGGACTCCCATACCTCGACACACGGTGCGTTCGGCGCCTTGGCCTTTGGCATCGGCACCTCCGAGGTCGAGCATGTCCTGGCGACCCAGACCCTCCAGCAGAATAAAGCGAAATCCCTGCGCATCTGTGTCGAGGGCCGGTTGAAACACGGCTTGACGCCCAAGGATATCATCTTGTATATCATTGGTCACATCGGGACCGCCGGCGCAACGGGCTATGTGGTCGAATACGCCGGGTCAACGATTCAGCGCTTAAGCATGGAAGGCCGGATGACCATTTGCAATATGAGTATCGAGGCCGGCGCCCGGGCCGGAATGATCGCCCCGGATGAGATGACCTTCCGTTATTTGGAAACGAGGGAGTTTGCCCCTAAAGGACGCCATTGGGAAGAGGCGCTCTCCACCTGGCAGCAACTAAGGAGTGATCCTGATTGTCACTTTGAGAAAGAATATTCTTTTAAGGCACAGGACATCGACCCCCAGGTCACGTGGGGTACCAGCCCGGGCCAGGTCACGTCTGTCAATGGCGAGGTTCCGGATCCCAATGATTTTTCCAATCCCGTAGAAAGGCAGGCCGCAATCAATGCCTTGACGTATATGGATCTCAAAGCCGGGACGCCGATCGCCTCGATTGCCATCGATAAGGTTTTTATCGGATCGTGCACCAATGCCCGGATTGAGGATTTGCGCCTGGCAGCCCACATCGTCAAAGGCCATAAGGTTTCTCCAAAGGTGCAGGGTATTGTGGTCCCGGGATCCGGCCGTGTCCGCCGACAGGCCGAGGAAGAGGGGCTAGACAAGATTTTTACGGACGCTGGCTTTGAGTGGCGTTATTCCGGCTGCTCGATGTGCCTGGGGATGAATGACGATCAGCTTAAAAGAGGCGAGCGCTGCGCCTCCACGAGCAACCGCAATTTCGAAGGCCGCCAGGGCCCGGGAGGCCGGACGCACCTCATGAGCCCTCTCATGGCCGCGGCCACGGCCTTGGAGGGGCGTATTGCGGATGGGAGGGAGTATTTGTAGTAGATGAACGTCAATTTTAAGGATTTCCCGTTACTATTCAGGTACCTTGGCTCGTCGATAAGAAATTTTAGCCTAAAATTTACTCAAATAAGCTCTCGTCGAGAGTCAATTTCCATTAAGATCACCTGCAATCTGGTTCTCGACGGATATGGGTACCTGAGTAATTACGATTTCCCAAATAATGACCAATAACCAAGAGACAAACACCAAACAATCACCAAATTCCAAATCCCAATCACCGACAAGTCTTTGGATATTGAATATATGGAATTGGAATTTGTTTGGTTATTGTTTCTTGGTGATTGGTTATTATTGAGGTATAAAAGACCCATGCAACCCTTCAGCTCCCACACTGGCATCGTTGCCCCTTTAGACCGCCTCAACGTGGATACGGACGCCATCATCCCCAAACAATTCCTCCGGGCGATTGAACGCACCGGCTTTGGCCAGCATCTTTTCCATGAATGGCGGTACTTGGATGACGAGGGCGAAAAGGAAAATCCGGATTTTGTTTTGAATCAAACGGCTTTCCGACAGGCCACCGTGCTTTTGACCCGGGATAATTTTGGCTGCGGCTCCAGCCGCGAGCACGCGGTCTGGGCCTTGGTCGACTACGGATTTAAAGTCCTCATTGCTCCCAGTTTTGCCGAGATTTTTTATAATAATTGTATTAAAAACGGCCTTTTGCCTGTGCCCTTAAAGGCCTCAGAGGTGGACGAACTTTTTAAGACAGCCTTCAACGGCAGGCCAACAAAGATTATCGCAGATTTAACGAACCAGTTGATCAGCGGCCCCAACGGAAAAAAATACTCTTTTGAAATCGGCCCCTTTGCCAAGCAATGCCTGTTGCAGGGCCTGGATCCCATCGGCTGGAGTCTGCAATTCAGCGATAAGATATCCGAATATGAGAAAAAAATCAAAGTTTTAAAACCCTGGCTAAGATGAAGAGGTTGAAAGGAAAACTATGGAGCCCCAAAGTGGAACCTTAAGCGAGCCCCGAGGTAAAGTGGGGACAAGTCGAAGGATCGATTACAAAAAGAATCCCCGCCCTTTTTCTTCCATCATTACCAACGGCGAGGACCGCGCGCCCAGCCGGGCCATGCTGCGGGCCGTGGGCTTTAGCGACGAAGATTTCAGCAAGCCGCAAGTGGGTGTCGTTTCCACATGGAGCATGGTGACGCCCTGTAACATGCACATCGACAAACTCGCTCAGAAAGCGGCCTTAGGCGTGGATCGCTCCGGTGGAAAGGCCGTCATCTTTGGAACCATCACGGTCTCGGATGGAATTTCCATGGGGACCGAGGGCATGAAATATTCGCTGGTCTCCCGGGAGGTGATCGCGGATTCGGTGGAGACCGTGGCCGGCTGCGAGGGGTTTGATGGGCTGGTGGCGATCGGCGGCTGTGACAAGAATATGCCCGGATGCCTCATCGCCATGGCGAGGCTGAACCGTCCCTCGGTTTTTGTGTATGGCGGCACCATTCTGCCGGGATGCCATCAGGGAAAAAATGTGGATGTGGTGTCGGTCTTTGAGGCCGTTGGCGCTCATGCGAATCAAAAGATTGATGATCAAGAACTAAAAAATATTGAGTCTTGCGCGATCCCCGGGCCGGGCTCTTGCGGCGGGATGTACACGGCCAATACCATGGCCTCGGCGATCGAGGCGCTGGGGATGAGCCTGCCCAATAGCTCCGCCCAGGCCGCGGTTTCTCCGGAAAAAGACAAGGACTGCGCCAAAGCCGGCGAGGCGGTTTTGCATCTTATCCGACAAGGCATCCGCCCCAGGGACATCATGACGAAGAGGGCCTTTCAAAATGCGATCACCATGGTCATTGCTTTAGGAGGCTCTACCAATGCTGTGTTGCATCTTCTGGCCATGGCGCATGCCGTTGGGGTCAAACTCAAGCTGGACGACTTTACCCGAATCGGAAAACGCGTTCCGGTCCTGGCGGATTTGAAACCCAGCGGCCGGTACATGATGGCGGAGCTGGTGGAAATCGGTGGGACTCTGCCCTTGCTCAAGAGGCTTTTGGAAGGAGGACTCCTTCACGGAGACTGCTTAACCGTCACCGGCAAGACGCTTGGGGAAAATCTCCGGGATGTGAAAGACTATCCGCAGGGACAAAATATCATTCATCCGATTACCGACCCTATCAAAAAAGACAGCCATATCGTGATTTTATACGGCAATCTGGCTCCCGAGGGCGCGGTGGCTAAGATCACCGGCAAAGAAGGGACCCAATTTACGGGGCCCGCGCGGGTGTTTGACTCAGAGGAAAAAGCGCTGCAGAAAATTCTAGACGGGACAGTCCGGAAAGGCGAGGTGATTGTCATCCGTTATGAAGGCCCCCGGGGCGGTCCGGGCATGCGCGAGATGCTCAGCCCCACCTCGGCCGTCATGGGAAAAGGGTTGGGAAAAGACGTGGCCTTGATCACCGACGGTCGATTTTCCGGTGGGAGTCACGGCTTTGTCGTGGGGCACATCACCCCCGAGGCCTACGTGGGCGGCGCCTTGGCCATTGTGAAGAATGGAGATTCTATCACCATCGATGCCCTCAAACGGGAGATCAATCTCAATATCAGCGGCGCCGAGATCAAAAGAAGGCTCAAAGGCTGGAAACAGCCCCCGCCGCGCTATACGCGGGGTGTTTTGAGCAAATACGCAAAGGTCGTCCGATCCGCCTCAGAAGGCGCAGTGACGGATGCGTGATTCGTTGGGTTTGAATTTGTGCCGGCCAGCACAAATTCCTGAATGCCTCCGGGCAACAATTGGCCACTTCATCGACGGTTTTCCCTCTACGGCCTAAATAGGATAATCACGAACCACGAATTAACGAATAACAAGCACGAAAGGACGAACGAATGCCAGGAAATTCCTACGGACAAATATTTCGGATCACGACGTTTGGGGAAAGCCATGGGCCCGCGATCGGGGTTATTGTGGAAGGCGTTCCTCCCGGACTTCCTTTAAGCGAATCCGACATTCAACTCGAGCTCGATCGTCGCCGGCCGGGCCAAAGCTCGATCACAACCCAACGGAAAGAATCCGACACCGCAGAGATTTTATCGGGTGTCTTTGAAGGGAAAACAACCGGCACCGCGCTGGCCATGCTGATTGTCAATGATGATCAAAGGCCCAAGGACTACGAGAACTTAAAAGACGCCTTTCGCCCGGGCCACGCCGATTATCCCTACTGGGCTAAGTACGGCCTGCGGGATTACCGAGGAGGCGGCCGCGCCTCGGGCCGGGAGACCGCCTGCCGGGTGGCGGCGGGTGCCATTGCTAAAAAGATTTTGGCTCAGGAAGGCATTTCCGTGACAGCCTACACCCTGGCGGTGGGGGGTATTTATGCCGAGAAGATTGATTTGTCGGTCATTGAAAAAAACATGGTTCGCGCGCCAGACATGGAGCAAGCCGAGCGGATGATTCAAAAGATCGAGGAGGCCCGCAAGAACGGCGATTCCGTAGGGGGAATTGTGGAAGCCGTGGTCAAAGGGTGTCCACCGGGGCTGGGGGATCCGGTCTTTGACAAGCTGGGCGCGCGGCTGGCGGCGGGTTTGATGTCCATCGGGACCATCAAAGGTGTGGAGATTGGATCGGGTTTCAATCTGGCCAAAATGCGCGGCTCCGAGGCCAATGACATTTTTTACGTTGAGAATGGAAAAGTCCGTACCGAGACCAACCATGCGGGCGGAATCCTGGGAGGAATTTCTACAGGAGAAGACATTGTTATACGGGTGGCCGTCAAGCCTCCTTCTTCGATCCCCAAACCTCAGGAAACCATCACGACCTCCTTGGAGAAAACGACCATCCAGATCAAAGGCCGTCACGATCCCTGCATCTGTCCACGGGTCGTTCCCGTGGTCGAGGCCATGATCGCGCTCACCCTGGTGGATTGTCTGTTGATACAGAAGGCCGTTAAGAGTTAAAGCCGTGTTGACAAAGTTGCCCATGTTGCCTATGTTTCCCATGTTTCCGAGGTTGCCCTTTAGAGGTTGCCTAACGTTACTTTAGGTAACTTGAAGTAACGTTAAGTAACTTAAAAGATGTCGAATGAACAAAGCAACATTGGCAACGTCGGAAACTTTGGAAACATCGGTAACAACTCATGAATGATTGTAAATGACTCAAACCTCCCATCCCAAAATCATCCTCTTAACCGGCACCTCCAGTGGATTCGGATTGCTGACCGCGGCCAGGCTCGCGGGCGGCGGCCATCGGGTCTTTGCCACCATGCGCGATCTCAGTAAGAAAGAAGCGCTCTTTGCGGAAGTCCGAAAGCGGGGAGGCCCGCCTGCCACTGGCTCTACCGACTGGCGGGCAGGCAAGGTCAATGTTTTGCCTTTGGACGTGACGGATAAGAAATCCATCCAGTCCACCGTTGATTTTATAGCCGCGGAAGTTGGTTATCTGGATGTGCTGGTCAACAACGCCGGCTACGGCATCGGCGGATTCTTTGAGGATTTAACCGAGGAGGAAATCCGCCAGCAGATGGAAACGAACTTTTTCGGCGTGCAGAATGTGACCCGCGCAGTGATTCCTCTCATGCGTCCCCGGCGCCAGGGAAAGATTATCAATATCTCAAGCATGGCCGGGATTCACGCAACGCCTGCGCTCGGGGCTTACAATGCCAGCAAATGGGCGCTGGAGGGGTTCTCGGAAAGTCTTCATTACGAACTGAAGCTCTTTGGGATCGACGTTCTTTTAGTGGAACCCGGCACGTATCCAACAGCGATCTTTCAGGACAACGCGCGTTACGCCCAGAATTTCTCCAATCCGCAGAGCCCTTACTATGCGGCTTCTTATTTTCTCTCCAAAAGGCTTAAGGATTATGTGGATCGCTGCCGGAAAGATCCCGAGGCGGTGGCTTTGTTGGTGGAGACACTCATCGAGAAAAAGAATCCTCCTTTCCGTAATATTCCGGATCAAGAAGGACGGATGCTGTATTGTCTTCGGAGAATCCTGCCTTTTCGAGCTTACCGCTGGATGGTGAGGAAGGCCTTGTTCGACTCATTCGAGCGCCAAGCCTCGCGACCTTCGTAATACCGCTGACTCTGTCACCGTCTATTGCGGAGGCAATCTCCCTCACAGCGAAATCCCCACCCATAGGTTTCAACCCCCACTGATTCGTTTTGATTCGCTTTGCTTCTCAAAACGAATCAAAACGGTTGGGGTTGAAACCTAGACATGGGTGCCCCCGTAGGTTTGCGATAGCAAACCTACAGGGGCATACGCTCTTCCAAAAATTCCTGCAGGTTAGCACACAGCAGATACGGATTGGTTCTCTTTTGATTGGCTAAAGTATCGTAGGGAATCGGACCGTAGTTATGCCCGGGATAAATGACAGTTGAGTCGGGCAGCTTTAAGATTGTGTTGTAGAGAGAATCGTACATCTGCCGGGGATCGCTTCCCGGAAGATCACAGCGGCCGCAGCCATCAATGAACAGGGTATCCCCGGAAATCAACTGTCCTTGAACCAAGAAACACTGGCACCCCGGCGAATGGCCCGGGGTGTGGAGGCATTCGATTTCCATCTGGCCGATTTTTAATCTTTGGTGGGGTTTCACGTCTTGGATGTTTTTGCCTTGGGGTTTAAAGATCGGGGCTTCGTGCTCAGAAACATACACCGGGACATCGTGGGTGGATAAAAGATCCTCGAGGCCATTGAGGTGATCCGGATGGCCGTGGGTCAAGAGGACACTCGTGATCTTTAATCCCTGCCTTTGGGCCTCTTTCTTTAAGAAAGGGACTTCCCACGCCGGATCAATTACGGCGATCTCTTTGGTGGTTGGATCACCCAGGAAGTAAAGAAAGTTTCCCATTGGGCCCAGTTCCATCTGCTGTAGAATTAGATTTTGAGGTTTGTGGATCATGGGTCAATATTTATGGTTCGACTCGCCCTTAAGCAAGTCCGCCAAAGGCTCGCTCACCATTTAGGCGAGTCAAACCACGAACGTAGCCTGTGGAAATTTATCACAGAGCTTTAACCTGGTCAATTGAATTTTATCTTAAGAAAGCGCTTCCTTGACAGTTCGAAAAAGTCGGTTATACTTGCCTTAGGTTCTCATTGTTCTTTTGAAGAAGACTCGATTGAACGACAAAGGCAAACCTCAGCCAGAAAGCAGTGGCTGACGCGCCAAGCAGGTTGGCGTGCAGGGCAACCTGGGGACTCTCCGCCGTTAGGCGGGGGCCCCCACGCTTAGCTTTGCAAAGCAAAGCTGTGGGGGGCAAAGCCGTTGGATCCTTTAAAAGGACTGCCTGGCTACCGAAACAATGCGGGATAATTCTGCGAAGCCCCAAACCTGCCTGCCGGCAGGCGAAGGTTTTTGGGAAGAAGCAGAAGCGATTTCCCTTAGAGCGTAAATTTCGAGCCTCAATCCTTTTTAAGGATTGAGGCTTTTTTATGAAAAAAATATCACTTATTTTTTTGTGTCTTTATTTATTCCAGGCGAATGCTGAATTTGTCCGAGCAGAGTCCGCACCGGGCGCGACACTATTGGGAGGTTTGGTGAATCCTAGACTCATCCACTGGCTCAAAGCCAATATCAGCCCGGCCACCCAGCTTCCGTACAGTTTTTATATCACCCCCGAAGAAAGAGCGGGGGTCTACCACAATATGGGAGGACAGGAGGCCATAGAGGGCGTTATTGAACGGATGATGACTCATCAAGGGCTTAATATCTATGACGGAGCGGTCTACCAGATCGTCCTGGCCATGCTAGGCGATGAAGAAAGTTTGGCCCGTGCCTTTAAGCTCATTGATATCTATTGGAATGCCACGGTTGGGGATCTTCATAATATCCGTGCGGGTCATCCCGAAAATTTTTTTATTTATGATCCCCAGAGCCCCAAGCTTGTGGCCTCAGATGTGATGGACTATGGCCGGCGGGGTTTTATTTTTCGGATCATCAACGCGGACGGAAAATTTCAAGGCGCGGACCCCTTAGATGGAAAGAAATTTCTCTCGGGATTCCCCAATAACAGCCGCCTTCACTGGGAAGACTGGAAACCGGTGGCTGGCGAAAATGCCTGGGTCACCATGGCCGCTATGCATTTATACAAGAAAAAATATGACAACCCTGTCTTTGGGTATCCACAGGATGAAAAGATCAAGGAACTCGCCCTGGCCAAAGAATTGGCCCGGGCCGCGATGATCTTGCAATCTGAGATCGGCGGGGTGCGTATGGCGCCGTTGGGAACCCACCGCGAGTTACTGAAAGACGAAAAGGGCTTATGGGAACAGGGCACCTGGTGGTACAATCAGATTTCAACCGAAAACAATATCTCCTGGTATTCTGCCTTCCGCATGCTTTATGAGGTGACCGGAAATCCCGAGTACAAAGTGGCGATGAACCGCATCGAAGATTTCCTGCATTTTATGTGGAACCCGCAAGAAGGCATTTTTTACCAGGGGGCGACCTTTCGTAACGGCCATTGGGTCCCAAATCGCGAACATTTTGCTTTGGATGTGCAGACCTGGTCCATTGTTTGTTTCGGCCCGGGGTTGATCGATCAATGGTTTGGCGAAGGCACGGCCTTTAGGATCTGGCAGAAGGCCAAAGAATATTCCGGCGTATTTGACAAACACGGAAATGTGCTGGGTGTGGGCTTTACCGGCGAACATGACAGGATCTCGATTGAATGGAGCGCCGGTGGCCTCATGGCCCTTCAGGAGATCATCAAGCACTACAAAGAACAGAGTCCCGCCTTGGCCCTGGAGGCGGCCTTGGACATGTACACCATGCGCCGGGGAATGGAGATTCTTTTAAAAGATGTTTCGCCCACTCAATCGGCCTACAGTTACTCTTCGCAGCGCGGGTGGATTCCCTTCGGATGGAACTCGCACGACCCCCATGTCCTGAGTCTGGCTTCCACCGCCTGGATTATCTTTGTCGATGCCCAATTTAATCCGTTCCGATTGGATCCTTAAGACAATGAGACTCCCCAATTTAGCTGGTTTAATCCCTTCGGTAACAGGACTGAATGTGCTATAATTCAACAAAAGATTTTTGAGGATGCTGAAATGATCTGGGATAAAACCGCTCAGGGAAAATTTGAACAGTTGATTGCGAAGATTCATAAACGTTTTATTGAACAAAGGAGGCATCAAATGCAAAAGAGTTGGCTGGTTGTTTTGTGGTTGGTCGTCTCTGGAGGTATCCCTTTGTTGGCGCTTGCCGAAGAATCATCCGCTAAAGGCGATCGGGGAAAATGGCGGGAGGAAAGTCAGGACCTTCGGGAGCGCCGGGAGGAAATAAAAGAGGAAGGCCAGGCGGCCCGCGAAGAGGAACGGGCTTTACGCCAAAAGATTGACGAAGCCATAAAAGCCGGTGATAAGGGAAAAGCCCAGCAGTTAAGAGAACAGCTCAAGGCCTTGCATCGTGAGCATGTGCAGGAAATGCAGGACAAGACCCAGGAGTTGCGGCAAGATTGGAGAGAACGCAAAGAGGAATGGCAGGACCAGCGTGAGGATTGGCGGGACCGCCGCGAAGACCTCCGAGAGCAGCAAGAGAACCTCCGGGACAAGCGGGAAGACCGCCGTGATCGCCGGGAGGACGTTCGTGATCGGCGCGAGGATCGCTGGGACCGCCGTCATGACGGCGGCAAATGGGACAAAATGGAAGATCGCCGGGATCATCACGAGGATGTCCGCGATCGTAAAGAAAATCGCCGGGACAGGCGCGAAGACTACCGCGACAAGCGGGAAAACGTCCGTGATCGCCGGGAGGATGTCCGAGATCAAGGGCCCTCACCGAGGCCTCAGGGACGTTCTGGAAGCCGAAGGCCGGCAAGAAGACGTTGATGATCAAGGCCTTTAAAAATATCCTCATTATTGGCCACTCCAATATTGGTGATGTTTGTTATGACCTGGTGGTGGTCAAGCCTTTAAGAATAAATTTTCCAGAAGCCAGGATTTCTTTTCTCACCTCACCGGGAGCCCAGAATATTGTCGCAAACACCAACGGCTTGGATCGAGTCATTGTTTTTGACCGGAAGGTGACGGATCAAAGAATATTCGGCCGCTTCCCGTTTATGGTCTCTTTAAGAAAAGAGAAATTCGACCTCGCCATTGTTTTTAAAAGCACATCCATGCATCATTTTCTAGGAATTCCCCATGTTTGGAGTCTCAGGAAGTATTTGGGCTGTAAGATTTCCGATAAAAAAAGACATGTGGTGGATATCTATCTTGATTTCTTGCGATTTCATCGCATTGACAATCCTGAGGCTGTCTTTGAACTCAATACGCAAAGCCGCGCCAATTTCTCCGATCAATTTTTGGCGCATAACAAGATAAGCCCGGGGGATAAGATCGTTGGTATTTGTCCTCTGGCGGCCTGGTCTTTAAAGAACTGGCCGGTTGGAAAATGGAATGACTTGGCTCAAATTCTTGCCGATAAATACGGTTTTAAGGTCATGGCCTTTGGTAAAAGCGGCAACGACGTTTTTAGCCGCAGCGTCTTAGAGAAGCTTTCGCCTGGCATCATATCCGCGATCGACAAGACGACCTTAGTTGAGGCTCTGGCCCTCATCAAACGGTGTGATTTCTTTATCGGACCGGATTCCGGCCTTCTCCACTTGGCCAGCTGTATGAAGGTTAAGACCATCGGTCTCTACGGTGCAACGTCAAAGAATTTTCTTTATCCTTATTTCCATCGCCATAATATTGTCGCCTCAAAAGCGGAATTGCCTTGCATGCCGTGTTATCCGGGCAATACCCCTTGCCAGAGAGTAGGAAAGTCCCTTTGTGGCCAATGTATGGAGGCCATCGAAGTTGAGGATGTTTTAGCGATAATTGAAAATAGACTTGCGGGGCCCATTTTTTCTGGATATCGAGGACAGGAGAGAGCCCGAATTCAATGAGGTTACGGTGTGTGTCCCCGGAATCCCTATGCCTTCATCGAAACCAATTGGTTTCGCAAAAGTAATAGAAATATTCCGCTCAACGATGAAACGGTTCCTATTACTTTTGTGTATGTCAGTAGCAGATTTCTGATCACTCTTTTAGGATGGTATGCAAAATTGGGGAAGGGGGGAGAGGATGAGCAAAGTACGGATTTTGGTGGGCACCAAGAAGGGCGCATTCATTTTGACAGCGGATGGTAAGCGCAAGCGCTGGGATGTCAGCGGCCCTTATTTTGGGGGCTGGGAGATTTACCATATGAAAGGCTCGCCGGTCGAGCCGAATCGGCTGTACGCGTCGCAATGTAGCGGCTGGTTCGGGCAGGTGATCCAGCGCTCAGATGACGGCGGCAAAACCTGGGAGCAGCCCGGCTCGTCTCTCGGCGAAGCCGAGGGCACCCCACCCGGTGAGGCGACCACAACGCCAGATGGCATGCCAAAAGGCGAAAGCAACAAGTTTGTGTACGACACTTCCCCCGGAGGCGGCAAAGCCCTCACGACCCACCAATGGTATGACGGCACGCAGCATCCCTGGGAATTCAAGCGCGTCTGGCATCTCGAACCATCATTGACCGATCCGGACACGGTTTACGCCGGGGTGGAAGACGCGGCTTTGTTTCGTTCAACCGACGGCGGACAGACTTGGCAGGAGCTGGCCGGATTGCGCGGCCACGGCACAGGGCCTCAATGGGCGCCGGGCGCTGGCGGGATGTGTCTGCACACGATTCTTCTTGATCCCCGCGATCCCCAGCGGATCACCACTGCCATCTCAGCAGCGGGGGCGTTTCGGAGCGATGACGGTGGTAAGACGTGGCAACCGATCAACCGTGGACTGAGGTCCCAATACATCCCAGACCCGAATGCCGAGGTCGGCTACTGCGTTCACTCAATCGCCATGCACCCCTCGCGACCCAATGTGTTGTTCATGCAGCTGCACTGGGACGTCATGCGTAGCGATGACGCCGGGGAGTCGTGGCACGAGGTGAGCGGAAACTTGCCGACCGACTTTGGATTCCCGATTGAGGTTCATGCTCACGAGCCGGACACGATCTACGTGGTCCCGATCAAGAGCGACTCAGAGTACTATCCACCCGATGGAAAGCTTCGCGTCTACCGCAGCCGCAGCGGTGGAAACGAGTGGGAACCCCTCACGAGGGGTCTGCCACAGCGCGATTGCTACGTCAACGTGCTGCGCGACGCCATGGCCGTTGATTCGCTTGATCCCTGCGGTGTGTATTTCGGCACGACCGGCGGGCAGGTGTACGCCTCGGTAGACGCCGGGGACAACTGGACGCCTGTCGTTCGAGATCTTCCGGCCGTCCTGTCGGTGGAGGTCCAGACACTGTCATGATCCGCGTCGTACTCCCGGCCCATCTGCGCACGTTGGCCCGCATTGAGGGCGAAGTGAAGCTGGATGTCCCGGCCCCCGTAACGCAACAGACGATCCTTAATGCGCTGGAAGTCCGCTATCCGATGCTGAAAGGGACGATCCGCGACCACACGACCCAAAAGCGCCGGCCCTTCGTGCGGTTTTTCGCCTGCGGACAGGATCTCTCCAACGAATCTCCCGATAGCCCGTTGTCTGAGTCCGTCGCCTCAGGGAGGGAGACGTTTTTGATCGTAGGCGCCATTGCGGGAGGGTAGAGTAAATTTTCTATTTGCAAACGTGGTGCCGTTTGATATTACCGGACGGGCCATGAAGGGCTGGGTGATGGTTCGTCCTCCGGGAATGAAAACCGAGGAGTCCCTGAAGCGCTGGATCCAGCAGGCCGTGGATTTCGTTTCCCAGATGCCACGGAAGGATCATTCGCTATGATGCATGCAGTGGACTTGGGATATTTAGAAATGATTAAATGGCTAGTTCAAAATGGATTTTTGGGAATTCTGAAGATGCTATTCGATTGTGAGGGCAACAGTTGAAAACGTTTCAGCAATTTGAAAAGAAAATAGAGAATATTCCAACGACAACCTCTTGGTATTTGGCGGATTTGGGCGAGGCACGAGGGAAGCAAGAACTTTTCACCAAACAATCACCTCAGAAACTCAAGGTCTTACGCGAACATGCCTTGATCGAAAGCGCGATTTCCTCAAACCGAATCGAAGGAGTCACTGTTGATCAAAAGAGGGTTGTTATCTTCGGAAAAAGACATCTTAAAGACCGGAGTGAAGAAGAAGTCCGTTGTTATCGCACGGCGCTTGATTGGATTCATCGCGAGGGCGCAAAGATTCCAATCTTGGGAAAGACCATTCTCAAACTTCATCGAATTAGCCGTGGAGAATCTGGGATGCAGGCAAATACAAAGAGAAAAATGTTGATATCATTGAAAAACTTCCCGGTGGACGGGAGCGCGTCCGATTTAAGACAGTTGAAGCTTCAAAAACTGGGCCGGCTATGAAGAAACTGGTTGAGGCATGGCAGGATTCTTTAAAGGAAAAGAATGTTCATCCCTTAATCGCGCTTGCGGCATTCAATTTGGATTTCCTCTGCATTCATCCCTTCCGTGACGGCAACGGCCGTGTTTCGCGGCTCCTTCTTTTGCTTCAATGTTATTCTCTTGGCTATGAAGTCGGACGCTACATCAGCTTGGAGCGGCTTATCGAACAAAATAAAGAACGGTATTACGAAACCCTAGAACAAAGTTCCCAGGGCTGGCACGAAGGCAAGCACGATCCATGGCCGTACATCAATTATCTTTTGTACATTCTTAAGATGGCTTATCAAGAATTCGAAAGCCGGGTTGGTCAAATGAAAAGTCCACGCGGATCAAAAACTGAACTCATCGAGTCCACTATCGAAGGATTCGACAAGGAATTCACTTTGTCTGATCTTGAGAAAGCATGTCCGGGCGTGAGTCGAGATATGATACGAATCGTTCTGCGCGATCTACAGCACGAGAAAAAAGTTGACTGCCTTGGCCGCGGCCCAGGAGCGCTTTGGAAGAAAAAGGTGACAGGCACCTAAAAGAGGACAGACAGGGAGCTGAGTGTCCCCTAAAAAGTGACTGGCACCTATTTTCCGTGGTCCACAGATTTGGATTGGGCAAAAGATGAAACGGCATGATAAATTTTACGTATACATAATTCAAGACAAGAATGGGACGTTATATACGGGTTTTACCAATAATATTGAGAAACGAATTGAACGTCATGAAAATGGGTTTGGAGCGAAATATTTGAAGGGAAGAAAACCGATTAAACTAGTCTTTGTGAAGGAATACCAATATTACAAAAATGCTTTAAGAGCGGAACGAAAGATAAAGAGTTATACTAGAGATCGAAAAGAAGATTTGATAAAGACTTATGGACAGAATAAAGTGTAAATTATTGACGAAGGCTGCCCCCATAGGTTTGATTGATCTTCGCAGAGTTAAAATGCGATTAGATCAATCAAATCTAAGCATGGGGGCACCCGTGTTTAGGTTTCAACAAAGACATGGAGATTTTTAAGATGAAGGTCTTTGTTGAAACCTATGGGTGCCAAATGAACGAATACGACACCGAACTCATCCGGACGATTTTGACAAAGGAGAATTTTGCCTTTGTTTCGACCGAAGCCGAGGCGGACGTGGTGATGCTCAACACCTGTTCCATCCGCGAGAATGCGAACAACAAAGTTTACGGAAGAATCCATTCCATCAAACACGAGCGCCGGCAGGCGGGGCTTAAGCGGCCATTAATCGGTATCCTCGGCTGCATGGCGACGAACTTCCGCAAGGCGCTTTTGGAAAATCCCAACCTCGGCATCGACTTTATCGCCGGTCCAGACAGCTACAAGCGCCTGCCGCAGCTCATCCGCGAGGCGAGCACAACAGGCGAGAAGGCCTTTGATGTGACGTTGTCGGAGTTCGAGGACTACTCCGATGTTTATCCAACTCGCAAGCAAGGGGTAAACGCCTGGCTCGCGGTCATGCGTGGATGCAATAACTTCTGTACATTCTGTGTCGTGCCCTACACACGGGGCCGCGAGCGCAGCCGTGCGGTCGTCAGCGTTGTCGATGAGGTTAAAAAACTCACCGATGAAGGATTCAAACAAGTGACCCTTTTGGGCCAGAACGTTAATTCGTATCGTCACGAAGAAGACGATTTTGCCGCACTCCTTCAGGCGGTCAGCCGGGTTAACGGCATTGAACGGATTCGCTTTACCTCTCCGCACCCTAAGGATTTCCCTGAACCGCTTCTCAAGCTGATTGCGAACAATCCCAAGGTCTGCAAACACATTCATTTGCCACTGCAGGCCGGCAACAACCGTATCCTGGAGATGATGGATCGCACGTACACTCAAGAGGAGTATCTGGCACTGGTGGACAAGATCCGCCGGCTTATCCCGAACGCCGCGCTCTCAACAGACATCATCGTGGGTTTCCCTACCGAAACCGACGCCGAGTTCGAAGATACCATCAAGGTGATGAACGCCGTTCAGTTCGATTCGGCCTTCATATTCAAATATTCGGTCCGGCCAGGCACGATTGCCGAACGGAAATTCCCGGACGATGTGTCCGATGAAAAGAAGACCGAGCGCATCATGCGGCTCAACGAGATTCAAAAAGCCGCCTCGCTTCAGAAAAACCGCGAACAGATCGGCCAGATCCAGAAGGTCCTAATCGAAGAAGAAAAGACAACCCGCACGTTGACCGATTTCCAAGGCCGTACGGATAGCAATAAACTCGTCATTTTTCCTGCCGCGCCGCCCCATCGTAAAGGCGAATTCGCACACGTGAAGATTACCGACGCTAGTCCGCATGTTCTTAAGGGGAAAGTTGTAGGAATTTAAGATTATGGGCGATTATTTATCGGTTTTTCACTTAATCTCAGAAATTATTCAGAAAGAAGGAATCTCCTGTGTTTTAATCGGCGGTTACGCAGTCAATTATCATAAAGTTAGCCGACAAACAGGGGATTTGGATTTCATGATTATTAAGGAAGATTTTGAGCGAATTTCCACAGCGTTGAGAAAAGAAGGATATGAGCAAGAAAGCCTTCAAAATAGTTTTGCTCAATTTAAAAGTAACAAGCCTTTTCTGATGGATGTCGATTTCATGTTTGTTGATAAGAGTACTTTTGACAAAATATTTAAACAGGCTGAACGTCTTAAAATCAGGGGGCTGGAATTTTTTCTTCCTTCGCTTGAACATCTTAGGGACTGTAATGAAATTACTTGCCTATTTATCGTCGGGAGCAATAGTAT